>JAIRXW010000022.1 GCA_031268035.1 Rickettsiales bacterium | reverse complement strand
ACAGGTCTCAGATTTACTGGCTATGTTCTAATTCTTGAGTCTATGGATTCTATGGAACAGGTCTTAGATTTACTGGCTATGTGTTCACTGCAGAATCTGGTGTCTCTTTCTCTCCTCTGGTCTAGATACTTCCTGAAAATACATTTGTTAGGATTAGATGAACTGTATCTGAAAGATACTTTCTGGAAATACATTTGTTAGGATTAGATGAACTGTGTCTGAATAGTCTGTAGACATCTGTAGAAAGATAGTTTACATTATATCTTCTAGCTATTCTATGGTAGAGCCCACTGTAAGTTTTTTTTGGTTCTATCCCCTATTTCAAAATCAATAACTTTATTTCTGTTCCTATCGACAGCAATCCAAATGAAGGTATATTCTCCCCCATTTTTAACTTTTTTTTTATTTGGGTTACCATTTCATCTATCTCTAGAATCTCTATGTTTTCTTTTTTCAAATTGTTTTCATCTATTCTAGCTAAACTCTCCTCCAGTTTCTTTTTTATTATCTTTCCTGCTCTTCTGATCCAGTAGAGAACTACGGTGTTGTGTACATTTTCTATTCTTCCTATACTCCTGAGACCTACATTTTCTAAATACATTTTAAGTACTCTGAGTTTAATGTCTTCACCGTATTTCCTGATGGTCAGAGTAAAAGTCCTTCTGCATTCTCTACAGTAGTATCTCTGATTAGCACCATTCACAATGCCAGCCCTATTTATTCTTTTAGAGTGACAGTATTTACATAGAATATTGTCTACCCGCAGGATTCAATTTTAAAGTTCAGCATTAGATGGTAACTATAGAGTGGTGATTTGTAAAAGTATATATTAAGTATAAGTAGTGCCGTAATTTTGGGCCAATTTGCCCGTCCCGTCCAGCAACAGATGATATCCCCGGGAAGCTCTAGAAGTGACTTTCGGATGGAATTTGCATGCGTGGTAATTTTTTGTTACTTCCCTGATCTATCCGGGAGCCTATTCTGGGAGACAGTATTCTACAGTTAAACAGAATACCCATTAATTATCAACCAATGTTAGAATTATGGACATATTAGATTTGAACGAAAAATTAGAAAAATTTGGCAACAGCTGGGAACACTTCAAAGAGGTGAACAACGACAGACTTCTGCAACTGGAAAAGAAAGGCTCCGTCGACCCGTTAACCGAAATAAAACTAGAAAAATTAAATGTTTTACTGGACGAACAAAAATCTAAAATCAATAGTCTGGAAGTCGCCATGTCTAGACCAGTTGGTGATGGCTACTGCAGCAGAGAATACAAGTCGAATGACGACATCCAGTACAAAAATGCATTCGACAGCTATCTTAAAAGGGGCATAGAGGAGCAATTGGCCTCTATAGAAACAAAGAGGGACCTGACAACGAGCATCGACACGGCGACATCCTACGGAGGCTACCTGCTGACCCCAAATATCCAGAGAATGGTGGTAGACAGAGTTGAAAGTCTCTGTGCTATGAGAAAAATATGTTCAGTGCAGGAAATATCCTCATCGAGTCTGGATGTCATCGACTGCTCACAAATGGTTCCATCCTGGATAGGTGAAACTGGGGCTGTGGATGACACGGACAGCAGTATATTTTCTAAAAAAACTATAGCCACCTATGATCTAGTGGCCCAGCCGCGAGTTAGTCAAAAATTACTCGATGATGCTGCCATAGACATAGAAGAATGGCTTGCCAACAGACTTGGCAGTGATTTTGCGGTTGCTGAGGAAAAGGCCTTCATAGGTGGTCTTGGAAGTGTTGCTAACCAACCCAGAGGTATTTTGGACTACCTAGGAGAAAACGATGGCATAGCGGTCACAACCAGCACGAATCTAGTCAATCCCTTTGATGAGAACGATCTGTTGGAATTGTATTACTCTCTAGGAGAAAAATACATTAACAGTGCCAGCTTTATGATGCCCCGAAGCGCCATGAAGTACATACGACTTCTGAAAGATACAACCACTGACCACTATCTATGGAATCCAGCTCTGCTGGCGGGACAGGCTGATACCCTGCTGGGCTGCCCTATATACCAAAGTTCCAATATGCCAGCCGTTGGTGAATCAACAAAATCCATACTATTTGGGGATTTTAGATATTACCAGATAGTAGACAGAGTGGGCATAAGAATTCTGAGAGATCCATTCACCGCTAAACCATATGTGAAATTTTATACGACAAAGAGGGTTGGCGGAGACGTGGTAGACGTTAATGCCTTCAGAGGGCTCATAACATCGGCGGGAGAATAGCTACTGCTGCCACCACTAGAAAACAGGGGGGGCTGGTCGACTAGTGGCCAGCCCGGCGGCAACAAAAGATAGTTCTCTGGCGGCACCCGCTAATATTGCCGTTGGCCATTGATTTTCACTAAATACTGTCACTGTAGAATCTAAACCTTAGAATAATTAGAAAAAAGAAAGACGGAACAAACAGCGAGTAAAGACCTAGAGTAATGCTAACAACATTTATGAAAACCAACGGCGATAGCCAACCCCTTCCGCCATATAGAAAATATTTATCGAAAAATGGTATAACATGCAAAAAATACATCCTTAAATTTTCCTGGATTATTTTGAAAAGCAAATCCACCACAATAAAAAGCAAAAGCGAAATGAAAATTATTCTCTGGATAGCTGCAAGTTGACGCCTCCATATGAATTTATCCACTGTTTTCACTCC
The DNA here is from genome assembly GCA_031268035.1 of Rickettsiales bacterium. Classification (GTDB taxonomy): domain Bacteria; phylum Pseudomonadota; class Alphaproteobacteria; order Rickettsiales; family UBA1997; genus CALXRO01. Next base: position 44,230 of record JAIRXW010000022.1, on the reverse strand, counting down.
AGAATCTATTTCCACAAGGCCGCGGTAGGGAATTAGTTTTTTATTTACAACGGACCCAAGAAATGATATTTTACGGGGAGAAGATACTTCATACTCGATCTTTATGTCCCCAATATTCGGATTAGAAAAATCTATTCCGTTGTACAAAATATGCCCCTCTATGATGTTGAACTTATCCAAACGATCTTCAGAAATAATTTTTTTTGGCCCTGTGCTGCCCACATAGGAGTCTAGATCAGTGTACGTCTCATTTTGATCGGATTTTTGTTCTGTCTCTGCTCTGATGATGCTACTAACATATGAAATGTCTGGATTCTTAAATACCAGTCCTGTGTAGCTTAGATTATTCGAAAAATATTTCCTATCCAGTTCGAAGCCTCTTTTTGTTTTTATATTGCCAACAAATATAGTCTCGCTTCTATAGGCCCTCAGATTATTTAGCTGCTCCACATGGTTACTCTTTGTTCTATCGCGAAATTTATCCGAATTCACCGGCTTATCAACCCATTGTTTTTGATAGCTGTAGTTGTAGGCCGTTCTACCACTCATTAGTCTTTTATCCTCAACCCACTGATACAGTTGGACCTTTCTTCTGAGGGCAAAAACATCAGCAGCGGCAACGGCACGCAGAATATTGTCTCTCAGCTCGCCCCTGTTGTCTATCTCGTCCTCTATAAAGATAAGCTTATTTAGGTTATTTCTAATTTTCAGAAGCACCCGTTTTTCATCTCTGAGAAAGAGTAACAGAACCGCAGCGCTTACCAGTAAAACGAACGTTACAGAAAAAGATAGAATTTTTCTTATATTCATACAGTCACTTCCCAGAATCAGATCACAGAACAAGGAACATTTTTATTCATAAATAATACTATAACCAAGTCTAAAATCAATGGTTATTAATAATAATAAATTACTTTCTAAACTATGAAAAATCACATATACTCATAAAAACACTAGCTTTGCCCATATAGTTACCGTAATTAACCATCCTTCAGATAATATTAATGTTGCAATATATTATTTTTTATCCAGAATACTGTCCAGTCAAAGACCTTTTTTAAAAAAAAATTATGAAAACCACAAAAAAATGCTCGTTGTGCCTGGCCATGGCGACGGCAATGTTTTTGCTCAACAGTCAAAATTCTTCGGCCCTACTGCCTTTCGGTGTTTATTTTGGAGGCAGGGTTTATAGTACTGGAGGTATTGAGAAAGGATTCAGCTCACCCGAATTATATGGGAAAGAAAAGCTCCCACTATCCCTAGCGTTTAATCTTGGAATTAGACTCTTCAGTTTCAGATTGGAAATAGAACCAAATTTTTTTGGTATCATCGCAGGAGAACAGGGGAATTTGAATCTCAAAAATGCTCTAGATAGTTATCAGGACGCAGAGGGAAACCAAAAACATATATCTGGATTTTGCGGACTAAGTGTTTTGGCAAATTTATATTACAACCTGGTGGATTTGACTTTCTTTAAATTCTACCTTAACGGCGGCATGGGGAAAACTTGGTTCTCGAAATTTTCTACTCTAACAGAACAGGAAAAACTATTTACAAACGACCCTGAAAATTATACACCATCATTACCAGGTACGGGCACAACCGCATTTACCTGGCTTATGGGTGCCGGCGTTACCTTCTCTCTATTCAACGTCATAAACTTGGACATTGGCTATAGATTTATCCATTTTAATAACCTAAAACTGGAAAATTACAAGCTCGATGGAAACAGCATTAATGCTGTCTATACAGGTCTAAGATTAGGTTTCTAGAGGCCTAGCACACGGGCTGCGAGAAAAAAAAGAGAGATGGAGAAACCGCCGCCCTCTCTCTATCTCGTGGCCGGTGCCACATCGAGCCCCTTCATAATTTCCTGAAGCAGATTTCCTTGCGTGTTGTTCTCGTGCCTTTCGGTTTCAATATTACTTAGTCTATTAATATTGTTTTTCTCTCTGAAGGAATGGGAAATTATTTCATCGTTTTTGTTAAAATATACCAGAAGTATTGCCTCCTTGTCTATTGTACTTGCTAAAACCGTGCTAACCTTAGTCAAATAGTAGTAATATAGCCACGTGCCAAATTCCAGCTCCATGGTGGGATAGCCAAAATTATTAATTAAATCTTCCTTTGTGTGATTATAGGCATCAAAGTTTTCAATCTTTTCGCGATGGTTGATGAATTGTGAACCATTGTGCCTAGTCGAACTACAGGAAAAACAAAAAAGAAATAACATAACAAGACTAGGTCTTTTCATAGAATATATGGCAGATACAGAAACTGTGTGCTATAGTAGAGCTATGGGTTTTTATTGTAAATAGTACTGTTCAAATTTGCACCATTGGGAACACGGCCGCCTCTTCTTTAGCCAGCGAAACTCTCTGGGAGAGAATAAATTTTGTCCTCCCCAATCTCGTTATTTCTTTATTTCTAGGGCTCTCCCAATATTTTATAGATTTTATTTGCAAAATTAATTCTAAATATTTTCATTGTTCTGTTGAAAAATCTTTTCTAGATTATACCATTAATCTAGTCAAAATGAGAACTTTTTGAAGCAAGATGTTTAAAAACATTATAGCGGGATTATTTGGATCTTCGAATAGTAGAGAAATAGAGAAACTGGGCAGAACCGTGGCGCGGATAAATAATCTGGAGAGACAGTACTCGACCAGAGAAGACCAATACCTCAGGGATCAAAGTAATATCTTTAGGACAATGCTGAAGAACGGAAAGACATTGGACGATATACTGCCAGATGTGTTTGCCGTTGTCAGAGAAGCTGGCATAAGAACCCTGGGTCTTAGGGCCTTTGATGTCCAGCTGATGGGGGCTATAGTTTTGCACCAGGGGAAAATAGCGGAAATGAAAACAGGAGAAGGCAAGACCTTTGTCGCTGTTTTCTCCGCATATCTTAATGCCCTAGAGGAAAAGGGTGTGCACATAGTGACCGTTAACGATTACCTGGCCAAAAGGGATTCCGAATGGATGGGCCGCGTCTATAGCTTCCTCGGCATGAAAGTGGGTTGTGTCCTCCAGAATATGACCGATGAAAGACGAAGAGAGGCCTACGGCTGCGATATAACATATGGCACCAACAGTGAATTGGGTTTCGACTATCTGAGGGATAATATGAAGGTGGAAAAGGAGGAACTTAGCCAGAGGGATTTTAATTTCGCCATCGTCGATGAGGTCGACTCGATCCTTATAGATGAGGCCAGAACACCACTCATAATATCCGGCTCCACAGATGATAACTCTGAACTCTACGAGAAAATTGACAGCGTCATAAGAAACACCGATGATTCGCTATGTTCTGTGGACGAAAAGGAAAGAACAGTGGTTTTAACTGAGGAGGGCATAGAATATATAGAACAAAAGTTGGGCGAGAAGGAGTTAATAACAGCAGGTGATAATCTCTATGACGTAAAATATGTCGACATAGTGCATCATGTAAACCAGGCCCTCAAGGCGCACAAACTCTTTAAAAACGATGTGGACTACATGGTAAAAAACGGGCAGGTTTTACTTGTGGACGAATTCACTGGTAGAATAATGGATGGCAGAAGATTTTCGGATGGTCTACACCAGGCTCTAGAGGCTAAAGAAATGGTTAAAATTCGAAACGAGAATCAAACTCTAGCTAGCATCACCTATCAAAATTATTTTAGAATGTATCCAAAGCTGGCTGGAATGACTGGAACGGCTGCCACAGAGGCAGAGGAATTTGAATACATATACAATCTGAAGACTATAGAAATACCAACAAATGTTCCGGCCAATAGAAATGACGAAGACGATGTGATCTATAAGACAGAAAAGGCCAAATATGCTGCAATAGTTGAACAGATAAAGGATTGTCACCAAAGAAAACAGCCGGTTTTGGCTGGAACTGTGAATATTGAAAGATCTGAAAAATTATCGAAACTGTTGAAAGAGTCCGCTATCCCGCATAATGTGCTGAATGCCAAATACCACGAGAAGGAAGCCTTTATAATAGCCCAGGCTGGTAAACCATCAATGGTCACCATAGCCACAAACATGGCCGGAAGAGGTACAGATATTAAGCTGGGTGGCTCTGTGGACTTCGAAATTCGTGACATTGAAAATGATAGCACTCTAACCGTTGAGCAAAAAAAATCTATGATAGAAAAAATAATGGAAAAAAATGCGTTGGATAAACAAATTGTCATAGATGCTGGGGGTCTATACATACTTGGCACAGAGAGACATGAAAGTAGAAGAATAGACAATCAGCTGCGAGGTAGATCAGGTAGACAGGGAGACACGGGGGTTTCTAAATTTTTTCTTTCTCTGGAGGACGATCTTATGAGAATATTTGGTTCGGATAAATTAGCTGGGATGCTGACTAAATTAGGCCTGGAGGACGATGAGGCTATATTCCACCCCTGGATAAGTAAATCTCTGGAGAAGGCCCAGAAGAAAGTAGAAAATATGCACTATGAGACAAGGAAAAGTGTTCTTAAGTATGATGACGTAGTGAACACCCAGAGAAAAGTTATATTCGAACAGAGAAGGGAGATAATGTTTTCTAACTCGGTCTCCGATGAAATTGATTACATGATAGAGACAAAAAACAATGAACTGGTTAATCTATTCACACCCCGGGGCGCCGAAGTGGCCGACTATGATCTAGTTGGACTCAGAAATGAAGTTTTCCGCATCTATGGTATAAATTTTGATTTCAATGAGTATTTGGAGGGCAACCCAAAGGTCAACCCTGACAATATTTTGAAAATTCTGCAGCAGGAGACAAAAAAACTATTCGACAGTAAAATGGAATCCTACGGAGATGATGTTGTGCGTATAATGAGAAAGCATGTGCTTCTGCTCACAGTGGATAGGCTATGGAAAGACCATCTCTATGCTCTTGATAAAATCAGGCAGAGTATAGGTCTAAGGGCCTATGGACAAAAGGACCCTCTTTTGGAATTCAAAAAAGAGGCCTATGATCTCTTTGAGATTCTAATGCGCAGCATAGATGAAGAATCAATATCGGTTTTAGCGAAGACGAAGATAACTATGGATAGCACTCTCAATGGTCAGGTGAAATTCCGCAATGCAAACATTGAGAATGATCCCGACAACGTAGAACAGGACTTTGTCGATGCAATGAACCTAACCCAGAGACAGACGACCGGTCTGACCAGGAAAGCCGGCAAACAGGAAACCATCATAACCCGGGGCAACAAGAGGCTTGACCCAAATAACCCAGATACCTGGGGAAGAGTGGGAAGAAATGATTCTTGTCCCTGCGGTTCCGGTAAAAAATACAAACAGTGCTGTGGTAAGTCAAAATAAATAGCACCGGAACCGGCGAAAAAAACTGCGAAGCTGAAGCCCTATCCCCCGAAAACGACGGCACAGTGGCCGTCGGGATCTATTCTGGATCTGGGACCTAGAAAATTCAGGACCGAGTTTAGGAAGTTTCGGAAGTAGCCCAGTGAAGATTAAATTCTGGGAAGTTTTGGGAGTAGTTCAGTGAAGCTAATTTTGCTTTCGATTCCGGTGCTCATCTCTTTGACGGTCAAAAGACTGTCCCTCACCTCATCTGCCCCAACTATCACGGCATATTTACTTTTATTCCTGTTGGCCTGATTCATTTTCTTAGCAATGTTCCCCTGGGAATTCAGCTCACAGACAACACCGAGACCCCTCAGGTTTTCCACCAGTTCAAGGCAATAGCTCAATTCTTCACCGGATATGGGCACAATGGAGATTGGCTCTATTTCCTGTGCTCTGTCCTCCAGAAGCAACATAAGCCTCTCTACACCAGCAGCACAGCCCACAGCCGGCATGCTCCGGCCACCCATTTGACCCACCAGATTATCATACCTGCCGCCTCCCATGACCGCAGATTTGGAACCTATTTTATCCGTTGTGTATTCAAATACTGTAGATGTGTAGTAGTCCAAACCACGCACCAAAAATTCATCCACTCTATACTTTATACCGACATGGGCTAATTTTTCTAGAATGTCGGAGAAAAATCTTCTATCCTCCTCTGTATAGTGATCGCTAATTTTTGGAGCTCCCTCTAAAATTTTTTTATCTTTCTCGTCCTTAGAGTCCAATATTCTTAGAATATTCTTTTCCAACCTGATTTTACTGTCCCCCGACAGTTCATCCCTATATTTTTCCAAATAGGCCCCCAGAGAAGTCTCAAAGTTTTTCCTGCTCTCGGCGCTGCCAAGTGAATTTATCTCAAGATTAACATTGTCCAGCCCGAGAGAATTCAAAAAGCGATCGCAGAGGAGTATAATGTCCACGTCCCCCATGTAGACGCCAATGCCAAAATACTCAAAATTCACCTGACTAAATTGTCGCTGCCTGCCCATCTGGGGTCGATCGTATCTAAAAATTGGACCATGAGAAAACAGTTTAATGGGAAGTCTTTCGTTCAATTCTGAATGATTATTCAGCGCCCTGACAACTCCAGCGGTGAACTCTGGCCTTAGACTGAGATACGTATCGCTTTTGTCCTTAAATTTATATATTTCATTAAGCACAACATCAGTTGTGTCTCCGAGATTTTTCTCAAAAACTTCACTGAACTCGAATATGGGTGTCATAATCTCTACGAAATTATAGAGATTGGAAACTTTTTTGGCTGTGGACACGATAAAATTATATTTTTCCATGTCTCTACCAAAAACATCCTTTGTCCCCCTAACTGGCTGTAAATTCATCATCGATCCCAATATAATTTTTATTGCAATATTCTCTGTGACTCTAGTTACGAAGTTATTATATAATGTTTTTCCAATATTGCAATAGGCACTCGGGAATTTAGAAGCTCTGCCGAGAATATTACTCTCCGCAGCGACCAGAGTTCATTGCTTTTAAGGATGGGTCCAATAGCCTCCGGAGACACAATTTATGTTACACTGATGGAATTTGGACTAGAAATACGGCAGGATTTGATAAATTTTGAGAAAAATGGTCTAGCGAGACTAGGTCTTCTGCACACGAAGCATGGAAATGTAAAAACGCCAGTGTTTATGCCCGTTGCCACTGTCGGAGCCATGAAAGCCATGCACTTCGACCAATTACGAAAATGCGGCGCCGATATAATTCTTTCAAATACCTATCACCTGATGATACAGGATAGATACAAGATTGTGGAGGAGATGGGCGGGCTTCATAGTTTTATGAACTGGCCCGAGCCCATACTAACGGACTGTGGGGGCTTTCAGGCCATGTCATTGAGCAAACTCAATAGAATAGGAGAAAATGGAGTCGATTTTTCATGTCATCTCAGTGGTAAAAAATACAGTCTGACCCCAGAATTTTCTGTGGAAATTCAACACAAACTGGATACAACTATAACCATGGCTCTGGACGAATGTGTTAGACAGCCCGCGGACCATGACTACACAGAGAGAGCCATGGGCCGATCTCTCAGATGGGCAAAACGCAGCAAAGAAGCTTTTGTGCCTAGAACCGGCTATGGAATCTATGGCATAGTGCAGGGAGGAGCAGACAGAGATCTCAGAAGAGCATCTATAGATGGTCTGGCGGACATTGGCTTTGATGGCTACGCCATAGGAGGAGATCTGTCTGTGAATAATGGTTGGGAACTCATGTTCAGTGTTCTGGATTACCTGATCCCAATGATGCCCCAGGACAAACCCCGCTATCTTATGGGAGTTGGTAAACCCATAGACATAGTGGGATCTGTTCTGCGGGGGGTGGACCAGTTCGACTGCGTGCTCCCCGCCAGAGGCGGGAGAAACGGCCAGGCTTTCACACGAAATGGTGTCATCAATATAAACAACGCCAAATACAGCCGCGACTCCGAACCCATAGACCATCTGTGCCACTGCACTGCCTGTGAACAGCACAGTAGATCCTATATTCATCATCTCTTCCGAAGCCATGAGATACTCGGAGCTATTCTTCTTTCTGAACACAACATCATGTACTACCAGGATCTTATGTCCGCCGCCAGAAAGCACATAGAGAACGGCAGCTACCGAGAATTCGCAAAGGAATTTATGGAAAATGGAGCTCCAGAACTGTACTAGTTCCTAGAGCATACCCAGAAAACCCTTGTACATTTCTACCAAATCTTCCTCCTCCTTCAGAGTGTCGGAATCTTTTTTCCGAATACCTATAATTTTTTTTATTATTCTAGGTTCGAAACCCAGCGTGGCAGATTCTCTATAGGTTTCGGTAATCTGGGTAGAAATTTCCTTTTTCTCACTCTCCAGATGCTCTATGTTTTCTACAATTTGTTTTAACTTCGGATCTACTCTTACGTCAGTCATAGCTATTCTCTATAATTTACAGTTGTTCAAAAACCCTAAAAATGTTTGGATTATTCACCTACACATGAAATTTTTCAGTGGAAACATCATTAGACACTAGAGTATATTTATCTCTAGCGGACAATATGTCCACAACCGAATCTTCACCCATAAGCTTGAATATTATTATTGGTATACCATTACTTTTGGCGAGGGCAAAAGCAGTTTGATCCATTATGTTTATGTTTTTGCTGAGCACATCATCAAAAGTTATTGATTTATATCTTTCCGCTTCCGGAAAAATTTTGGGATCTTCGCTATAGACTCCGTCAACCTGTGTCCCCTTAAGAACCACGTCACAGTGCATTTCCGAAGCCCGGAGAACAGAGGCCGTGTCCGTAGTGAAGAATGGATTGCCTGTCCCTCCAACAAATAGAACAACTTTCCCATCTTCTATATGCTCTAGCGCCTGTTTCCTGTTATACCCTCCACACACCTTTTCGATTGCCAGAGCAGACTGCATTTCAACGGGAATATTGGCATGATTTAGGAAATTCTGCAAAGCTATTCCATTCATCACCGTTGCTAGCATACCCATGTAGTCCGCATTTACCCGATCTATCATACTCTCCGAGTTGGAATTGGCCCTTGGCACACCCCTAAATATATTTCCACCTCCTATAACCAGACATAATTGCATTCCAAGCTTATACATCCGCGATACCTCATCAACCAGCCTAAGCATAATATTGGCGTCATAGCCAAAACTCTTGTCGCCCATGAGGATTTCGCCCGAAACCTTGAATAAAACTCTCTTAAAATCCATAATTCAGTAAAAATTTCTTTTTTTGTAAAAAAATACTCAAAAAAAATCAATAGCAAATTCTAGGGTCATGGACATTTCAATTTCCTGCCCAGCAAATCATTGGCTATCTGCGGATTAATCTTGCCACCAGCCAGTTTCATAAGTTGACCCACAAAAAATCCAAAAAGTCTTTCGTTGCCAGCCCTATACTGCTCCAACTGTCGACTATTTTCCGCTAGGATTTTGTCTATCATCTCATTAATTTTATCTTCGTTGACGATTTGTCTCAGACCGTTCTCCTCCACTATGATTCCGGCCGTTTTGCCGGTTTCCACCATGGTATCCAGAATATCTTTGGCCATCTTTCCAGATATTGTACCATCCTCTATAAAACCCAATAACTCAGAAAATGCTTCGGCCGTCAGAGGACTCTGCTCTATGGAGAGACCAAGTCTGTTCAATCTGCCAGCCAGCTCAATTGTCAGCCAGTTAGCAGCAAGTTTTGGATTATGGCCAATGACAAGTTTTTCGTAGTACTCGGACATATTTTTGTCGGCGGTAAGAACATTCACATCGTATTCTTCCAGAGCATAGGTCTTCCTGTACCTGATTTTTTTCTCATCGGGGAGCTCCGGCATTGATTCTCTTATTTCCGCTATAAATTCTTCGCTGATAACTAGAGGCATCAGGTCCGGCTCTGGGAAATACCTATAGTCTATAGCGTCCTCCTTACTCCGCATGGTTTTTGTTATGCCAGTCTCGGCCTCATACTTTCTAGTTTCCTGCTGCACAATGCCCCCATTCTCCAGCAGTTCCACCTGTCTCCTGGCTTCGTATTCTATGGCTATCCCCACATTTTTGATAGAATTTATATTCTTAACTTCGCATCTGGTGCCATAGTCGACGTTTCCAACTACCCTGACCGATACATTCGCGTCGCAGCGCATGCTCCCCTCATCCATATTCCCATCACAGGTGTCGAGCGCTCTGACGAGACTTCTCAGTTTTCTGAGATATTCCATAGCTTCGGCAGGGCTTCTCATATCTGGTTCGGAGACTATTTCCAACAGCGCCACGCCCGCCCTGTTCAGATCTATTAGACTATAGATGGGATTTTGATCGTGGATAGATTTCCCCGCGTCCTGCTCCAGATGAGCCTCGCGTATTCTAATTTTTTTCAGAGCAGATTTATCAATTTCGATCCAACCACTTTTTACTATTGGTTTAAAAAATTGAGTAATCTGATATCCTGACGGCAGGTCACTGTAGAAATAGTTTTTTCTGTCGAACATAGATTTGAGATTAAATTCTCCATTCAGGCCTAGTCCTGTTTTCACCGCCTGTCTAATTGCAAATTCATTGGCCACTGGCAATTGGCCGGGCATAGCACAGTCAAAGAAAGACACCTGGCTATTTGGTTCAGCACCGTATTCTGCGGAACTTCTGGAAAATAGCTTACTCTTGGTTTTGAGTTGGCAGTGCACCTCTAGACCCACAACCACCTCCCATTTCGATTTTTCCCCCTCAACAATGTATGACATAAATAGTACCCGGCCAACAAGTTTTTAAAAATCAGAGAAAGGCTAGTATTGGTGTCATTTATTTGCAATGGTCAAAGTTGTTTGCTAGGACCTGCCACTGGCACCGGTCAGACCCCTCCAAATGTGTTCAGTGACAAATGGAGCAACTGGCGCTAGAGCTCTAATCATAGTTAGCAGAACCGTATAGAGCACATTATAGGCATTTTGCTTATCCGCATCTTTCTCCGATTTCCAAAATCTGTTCTTGTTTCTCCTTATGTACCAGTTGTTTAGGATATCAAAAAACCCCTCCGCCTCTCTGCAGGCATTGGCAAAATCATAACTATCCATATTCTTTTTTATTTCATCGACAGTCCCTTTAAGTTTGGAAAGTATGTATATATCCATGGTTTTATCTAAAAGATTATCACCATAGGAATAATCATTCCCTCTGAGATTTTTAATATCAGCCACCATGCCCAACTCTGTTTCTCCGGGGTGTTCTGACCCACCGGGTATTTTTCTGAACCCAAGAGTTTCGCAGAATTCCACTAGAATATCTGGCACATAGATCACTAAAGTTCCCGTTTCTTGGCTAGAAACAATATCCCCCAGAACGTATTTAATAAATTGCTTGGCAATATACCTATCCCTCAGCTCCCCGACGATTGAAAATTTATCTAGAGTTAGATTGCCATTTTCTATTCTAAGAGCCACAGAGGCTACAGGCCTATTGCGTCTATACACCACGTGGTAGATCACCTCCTTGGTCTGGGCTGTGTCCGATTCATCCAATTTCCTCTCCTGGTTGGAAAGGGTCATAAAATTCTCATATAATTCCGCGCTCTTTCCACTCCTAATCGTGAAAATATCTTGATTTTGCAGAATATTTCTGGCCTCTAGATTGTCGCTATTGGCATATAGACAAAAGAAATTATAGGAGTTGAGTATGGGCTTTATGGCTAGTCTGAGAATTTCTCTCATATCTTTCCCATCTCTGCTGATTTTAACCTCTTCGCCCTTCAGGGCCGGAGATTTCAACATAAGCCACCTCACAGCATCGCTGCCGTAGGTGTCGAAAGCTTCGAAGGGATCCACATAGTTTCGAAGCCTTTTTGACAATTTTTTACCACCTTCGTCGACTATAGTGCCAAAGGATATGCAATTCTTGAATGGATTTCTATCAAAAAGAGCTGTGGACAAAACAAGCAGAGTGTAGAACCAGCCCCGCACCTGGCCATCTCCTTCGGATATAAAATCGGCGGGAAAATTATCCTCAAAATATTCTTTATTCTCAAATGGATAATGGAACTGTGCATAGGGCATGGCCCCACTTTCAAACCAACAGTCTAGGACCTCAGGGACTCTGACCATCAGAGAATTGCCCGTGGGGTCATCCGGATTTTTTCTGATCAGTTGATCGATGAACGGCCTGTGAAGATTTTTTGGTCTAACTCCAAAATCCTTCTCTAGCTCGTCTAGAGAACCGTAGACATCAATTCTTGGGTACTTCGGATCGTTACTTTTCCATATGGGTATTGGACAACCCCAGAATCTGTTCCTACTGATGGACCATTCTCTAGCTCCTTCCAGCCACTTTCCAAATCGCCCATGTTTAAGATGCCCAGGAATCCAATTTATATTCTCATTATTCTCTATGATATTTTTCTTTATTTTGGGAACATCCACAAACCAGGAGGACATGGCACGATAGATCAGTGGCGTGTCGGTTCTCCAGCAGTGTGGATAGTTATGAAGATACTGTTCTGTTTTGAACCAGAGATCTTTTTGCTTTAGTTTCACTATAATCTGGTCATTGGTGTCAAAAACCTGTTGCCCCCCAAAGTCATAGATAATATCTGTAAAACATCCACCATCGTCGACGGGGCACAGCACCGGTATGTTGGCAGCTTTGCAGACCATCTGGTCGTCCTCACCAAAGCCGGGAGCAATATGAACTATAGAGGTACCATCCTCTGTAGTGACGAAGGCTCCCTCCAGAATTGTGAAACACCTGCTGGATTTCTTGACTCCGGGATCGGAGACAAGATAGTCAAATATGGGGGAATAGCTAAGACCGACCAAATCGTGACCTCTGAGCACTCCAACTATGGAGACCCCGCCGTCGCTATCCGCCAGTTCCTTTTCGTAGCGCCCAATGGCGTTTTCTCCAATTACATAGTTATCATCACCGCAACGAACTATAACATAATTAAGAGCACCATTAACTGCCAGTGCAAGGTTAGAGGGTAAAGTCCAGGGGGTCGTTGTCCACACAAGCAGGTGAACATTACTGAGATTCATCTCTTCAATGGACTTTGGCAGTTGTCTGAGACTGAATTTAACTGTCACAGCTTTGTCAGCACGCTCTCTAAAGGAATTATCCATTCTGGTTTCCATATTGGAAAGTGGAGTTTGGCATTTCCACGAATAGGGCATAACTCTATAGTCTTCGTAGAGAAGATTTTTCTCGTAGAGCTGTTTGAACACCCACATTATGGACTCCATATAGTTGATGTCCATGGTTCTGTAACCATTGTTAAAATCAACCCATCTGCCGGATCTGTTCACATATCGCCGCCATTCATTAACATACCTTAGAACATCCTCCTGGCAGTAGTTGTTAAATTTTTCTATACCATATTCCTCTATGGCCTTTCTACCATTCAACCCAAGGGCTTTTTCTGCGCTCTGTTCAGCCGGGAGACCATGGCAATCCCAGCCGAACTTTCTCTGGACTATTTTGCCCAGCATGGTTTGATACCTTGCCACCGTATCTTTGATGTAACCAGCCAATAGATGACCGTAGTGGGGCAACCCATTGGCGAAGGGCGGCCCATCAAAAAATATAAAATTTTTATCTCTATTTTTTTCTAGAGATAGATCAAATATCTGCCTTTCGTTCCAAAACGTCAGCACCTGATTCTCTAGGTCCTTAAAATTTATGTCGCTATCAGCTTCCGGATAGAATTTATTTTTATTCATACAAACTAAAAAAAGTCAGTGCCAATACAGAGAATTATGTTTGATTATTTTTTTGTAGTCAACCAGTCCCTGGAGTAACAACAATAAACTAAATACACTTGACACCTGGGACTAAATCTACGATATTAGCCGTAGACCATGAGTGTCTATGCTCTCTAGCACCAGGAAACAGCTGACCGGATTTAGGGATTGTGCTTCCCAACGAAACAGCTCCTCCCGGAAAAAGAGGCCGGACATTCTTTTACAAAATTAGAGGGAACGTAATGATTAAAAAGTTCACCATAGCCTGTGATTTTGGAGGATCACCGGCCGACACGGATTTCTATATAGGCAAACCGGGCGTGGGTAAACACCCAATAGGATTCCAAATGAAGTGGCTATCGGATGTCAAAGGGGGAACCGTACCCGGTGATGTGGCCAGTGCGATAGCTAAAATTAGGGATATATCGGAAGAAAATGACGCCTCCTTTGAGGATCTTTGTTTCTATGCCATAAACATAGCGAATGGGAAAATAGATAAGGAGATTCCCGAGTTTAATAGACTTCTAGCACTATTGGCCTGATGGCGGGCGCTAGATGGAAAACTCTGCTGATCCACAGAATAGGAAAAATTCTAGGTAGACTTTCTAGGATATTTTTAATCGCCCCGCTAGTAGTTGTCCCCTATTTATTTGTCTTTCATAAAATTAGGGGAAATTCGCATTCTGGTCCCATAGTGTTTTTAGATAAAAAAATAGCCTCCCTCTACGGAGGCAGATTTTGTAAAAATTTCACCATCGAGGGAGTAAAATTTGCGAACTACGATCAAATCAAACAGTATGTGGAGAAATATTGTTTTCAGGGGGAACTTTCACTCAGGGGCCTAAGGAAAGCACTGATGGGCGATCCCTGGATCAGTAGACTCTATATACAAAAAATTATTCCCAATGGCCTGAAGATTCTTCTGGTCGAACACAGACCTTTTGTAATATTTACCAGTGATCATAAAAATTACCTTCTCATGGACGATGAGGGAGTGAGAATAAACCTACCCGCTGATAGAATTAGTGACTTCAATAGTTTGTTTGTGGTGGTTCATAGCCATTTCGATCTTGGAGAAATTAGAAAAATATTCAATGCCCTATCTAGTCACAGCAACCTAGCTGGAAGCGTCAGAACCATCCTGAGGGTGGGAGACAGAAGATGGGATTTGAAATTATCTAATAATGTGCTGGTTAAAATGCCCGAAGATGCCCAGTGCACAGAAAAAACCTGGGCGATGGTGGATGATCTACTGAACACCCACGGTCTAAATACAGGTCTGGAAGAAATTGATCTTAGAATAGATGGAAAGATTTTTCTAAAATATAACCCAACGATAAGGGAAAAAATAGAGCAATTCTTTAGAATTCCAGAACAGAGGCGAAAGAATTAGCCTTGTTTTATTCGCTTTTTGCTATATCGTTATTCTATTCTTTGAACTTCATTGACCCCAATGGCCAAACAACCAAAAAATGAAGCCGCCTCGAATGCGACTGAAAATACAGCGGAGAAACAGAATTCCGAGGCCCCGATCTCCCAGGCAGTAGCTCCCACCGCTATCCCGGAAACCGACGGAAAAGATTCTGAAAACCACGACGAAAAACCAAAGGTTGAAGAAATAGACCTAGAATCCATAGACTATAGAGAATTCGAAAAAATTGACCAGGAACACATAGACATATACTACGCGCTGAACGACAATAAAAATAACCTTGAGTTTCTAGACGAAGATCTAGTTAAGCTGAGCAGAAAGGAAGAGGAGATAAAGGCTAAAAATCTCAGGGATAAGGAAGAATTTGAGTTTGAAATGGAAGAACTGGTTGATGAAAACAGAATAGAGGTTGATTTGACCGGAATAGCAGATGAAAAGCCAAAGGAATAGGTGACCACTATGGAAGAAGATTTGATCAGAGACAGAGAAAAAACTAAAAACGACTCGATGCTGGAAAACTCTCTGAGGCCCACTAGTCTCGATGATTTTATAGGCCAGGAGGAGGCTAAAGGAAATCTCAGAGTGTTTATAGAGTCAGCCAAAATAAGATCCAGCAGTCTCGACCACATACTTCTCTACGGGCCTCCAGGTATAGGCAAAACAACTCTTTCCCAAATAGTGGCAAACGAAATGGAAGTTAATTTCAAAAGTACTTCTGGCCCAATTCTATCTAAGGCTGGAGATTTGGCGGCTATTCTGACGAATCTGCAGCCGAATGATGTGCTCTTTATAGATGAAATCCATAGACTACATAGCGCCGTTGAGGAAATTCTCTATTCTGCCATGGAAGATTTCAGACTTGACATAATAATTGGAGAAGGACCTGGAGCTAGAAGCATCAAGATAAGTCTCCCAAAATTCACTCTGGTGGCCGCCACAACGAGAATAGGACTAATATCCAATCCGCTCAAGGATAGATTTGGTATTCCCCTTAAGCTTGGTTTCTACGAGCCTGAAGAATTAGCAAAAATAATAGAGAGGGATTCTTCGATTCTTAACATAAAAATTAGCTCCGAGGGCGCCAGGGAAATTTCAAAGAGATCTCGGGGCACAGCTAGAATAGCCATAAGATTACTCAGAAGAATCAGAGATTTCGCCATAGTGGCTAGAAAAAACTCCATAGATGAGGAAATTGTCAGTGTGGCGCTAGAAAAATTGCATATAGATAGGAGGGGATTGGATGTCTCCGATCTGGGCTATTTAAATTTTATAGCTAACAACTATCATGGCGGTCCCGTCGGCATAGACACAATATCCGCCGGGCTTTCGGAGGAGAGAGACTCCATAGAGGATGTCATAGAACCCTACCTCATACAGTGTGGTTTTATAAATAAGACACCTCGGGGCAGAATGTTGACAGAAACAGCCTACAGATACCTCGGCATAGAACCGAGGTGTGCTGTGGACTCTAGAGACAGAGACGTGGTGGGAACTCTGGGTAACCTGTGGGAAAATGAGGATGAAAATGAAACAATTTGAAGAGGTTAAAGGTATTTACGATGGGATTTTAAAAAATATAAATGGCTACGGGGCTAGTTTTGTTGAGAAACAGCAAAAAATATCAAATAAATATGAAAAAGATCTCATCTACGGCGAAGTTCCTCTAGAACTACTCTACGCACTGTTTGTGCTGGAACCAACTAAAAGTTATCTAGCCGGTAGAAAGATTTTCTATGATTTGGGTTCCGGTGTGGGAAATATTTTGATAGGTAGCTACCTGATTGGCAACTTCGAAAAGTACATAGGAATAGAATTGCTCGACAGCCTCTATAATTTATCCCTAGAGGCTAGGAAAAATCTGTGCGCGATTGATAAAAAGGCTGAAAATTCCCTATTTTTTAAGCATGGGAATATTCTGGATTTTAATATAGGGGATGGAGATGTTTTATTTTTTTGTTGCCCAAACAGGGAGCAAAAAATTATGCAAGAAATGGAAAAAAAATTTTTGGATACAAAAAGAGGAGCTCTAATTTTTTCACTGATACATGCGTTCGAAGATGATAGAAATTTTAACATGTTGGACTCCTCCATGGTCAAAACTACCTGGGGACAAGCGCCGCTCAGGGTCTACGAAAGAGTCTAGGGTCTCCTCCTCACTCTATCCAGCCACTAGCCATGACCCTATCGTCCTCGTAGAGACAGCACAGCTGTCCTCTGGTTATGGCCCTCGTCGGCTGTGTCAGATTTATCTGGACAGCGGCATCTTCCTCCAGAAATTTCACCGTCCCCCTCTGCTCTCGGCTACTGGATCTGAGTTTTATGCCGTACTCTCTTCCCTCCTCCAGCTCTGAAAATATATTCAAACCATTTATTTTTAAAATGTTCGAATAGAGATCTTTGTCGGAGCCGACATAGACCGTGTTTGTTTTTTCATCCATGGCCACCACAAATAGTGGCTCCCCCGAGGAGAGGCCAAGGCCCCTTCTTTGGCCAATGGTATAGTTAAATATGCCAACATGCGTCCCCAGAATATCGCCGTTCACATGCTCTATGGAACCATTTTTATTTTCCCTCTCTGAAGTTCCTAGTTTTTGTTCTAAAAAATCTCTATAGTTAGTTTCAACAAAGCAGACATCTTGACTTTCACTCTTGTCGGCCACATGTAGACCAATTTTTCTCGCGTACTTCCTAACCTCTGTTTTAGTCAGAGAATTTAGCGGAAATTTTATATACTGTAAAAAATCATAGTTTATAGTGGAAAGAAAATAGGACTGGTCCTTGTTTCGGTCGATAGCTCTTCGCAACTCATAGACACCATCCTTTTCGGCTATAGTGGCGTAGTGACCGGTGGCCACGTTGGCCGCCCCCATGTCCCTCATGAGGCCTATTAGGCTTTCAAACTTCACGAATCTATTACACATGCCACAGGGATTTGGAGTTTTACCTCTACTGTAGGAATCAACAAAATACCTAACAACCTTCTCCTCAAAGTCTCTAGAAACATCTAAAACCCGATGCTCTATGGCCAGATGGGCCGCAACTTTTCTGGCATCCTCTATGGCCAGTTGATCGCATTTTCTTCCCATCGCCAGAGTAACTCCGATAGGCCTGTAACCAGCCTCCAGCAACATTGCGGCGCTCACAGAACTGTCCACGCCACCTGACATAGCCACTAAAATACTGGTCATGGGCTAGGAAACTAGATTTTCGTCAACGCTTAAATTTTTTTGTTTTTTCCCCTTTCCTCTGACTATTTTTATTTTATCCAATTCTCTCCTATCCGTCAATTTCACTAGGATTTTTTTTCTTAGTTTTCTAGCGAATGGACTGAGTTTACTGTAGCTAAAATTAACTAGAAACGAGTCCAGAGAACCATATTTATTTATGGTGCGCAGTGTTCTGGTGGCGATTCTTAAATTCAGATCGGCACCTAGCGCCTCGCTCCCCAGAGAAGTTCTCTGTAAATTTGGCAAAAACTTTCTATTGGTCTTTATTTCCGAGTGGGAAACTCGGTGGCCCGACATGGCCCTAATTCCAGTTAGACAACAACTTCTAGACATAGATTATCTCCTTCTACTACCACAATCAAAACGGCCCCTAGCATCTTTTCTGATCAGGCGCTAACAGCTAATACGAGGTCAACTCTAGAGGTCTTCTTTACTAGAGTCAACAGCCCCTCTCACCTAGACCCGGTGGTACCTCCAGCCGGACTCGAACCGGCATGCCAGTGGCAATAGATTTTGAGTCTATCGTGTCTACCAATTCCACCACGGAGGCTCTCTGGGGCAAGAGATGGGTCTCGAACCCACAACCAACGGAATCACAACCCGCTACTCTACCATTGAGCTACTCCTGCCAGGTAAATAGGCACCCGCTGGAGGGTAGTCTAGCAGTTTTTCTAAGTCAATAGAGAAAACCTTCTCGACAGAAGCACATATAAAAATATCTAGGCCGCAGCCTGATCACTCTAAATTGGAAGTTCGGATAGTTGATTTCTCAGTCTCCAGTATGCTGGTGTCGCCTACATTTCTGTGTCTCTGTTGTCCATTTCCAATTCGGCGCCACAGGACTGTAATTTTTCAGTAAAATTTTCGTAGCCACGCTCCACGTGATATATCCTACTCACATTTGTTCTCCCTCTAGCCTGGAGGCCAGCTATGATCAGCGCCATACCAGCCCTTATGTCCGAGGCCATAACGTTAGCCCCATAGTAGCTGTCAACTCCCCTTAGGAGAGCCTGATCTCCGCTGATGGTTATATCGGCTCCAAGTCTATTGAGTTCTGGCACATGCATAAATCTGTTCTCGAAAATTGTTTCCCTTATTTTAGATTCCCCCTCCACGATTCCCAGCAACGCCATCATCGGTGCCTGTAGATCCGTAGAAAAACCCGGATAAACCTCTGTGGTGACATCGGCGGGTTTTAGACTGCCCCCATAGTAAATTCTGATCCTATCGGGCGCAATTTCCTCAATGGCCAAATTCATTTTTCTAAGAACTTCGATCGGCCTTTTCATAAGTTCAAAAAAGTTGAGCCCATTGAATATAACGTCCCCTCTGGTGGCCGCCACAGCCGCCATATAGCTGAAAGCCTCTACTCTGTCACCGATAATCCTGTAGTCGCTCGGATAGAGTTTTTCTACACCAGTTACAACTATGGTGTCCGTACCGAAACCCGTTATTAGAGCTCCGGCGCCTATCAGATAGCGACACAGATCTATCACCTCGGGCTCTCTGGCTGCATTCCCTATGGTCGTTACTCCGTCGGCAAGACAGGCAGCCATTATTGTGTTGTGGGTGGCCCCCACGGAGGGCAATCTTAGAGTTATATTGGCTCCTCTGAGTTTTTTATTCCTGGACTTCACTCTGGCGTTCACACAACCATTGACCAAATTGAGATCCGCCCCCATCATCTCCAGGGCATCCATGTAGATATCACAGGGCCTTGGACCTATGCTGCATCCACCGGGCAGAGACACTTTCGCTTCGCCAAATCTCCCCAGAAGAGCACCCAACACCCAGAACGAAGCTCTCATTTTACTAACTATCTCATAGGGACCATCGGTTCTGTTTATTTTTGCAGTGTCAACCTCAAAAATCGACTCGCCTGTGGCTGTGATCCCATTAAATCTGGCCGAAGCTCCAAGATGTTCCAGCAGTTCAATGGTTGTGCTGATATCCGAAACAGATGGCACATTGTAGAGCCTAGATTTTCCGCCGATCAATATGGATCCGATCAGCACCGGCAATGAGGCGTTCTTAGAGCCCGATATCTGTATACTACCTCTAAGTTCGTGCCCCCCGTTGATCACAAGTTTTTTCATAGAGGCACACCTACGATTTTTTTAGGGATGGGGCGAGTATAAAAAGCAGCTTTTTACCCTCCATCTGTGGCGCCATAGTAACCTTCGCTCGGTCGTCAAATTGATCAATTATTTTATTCGCCATTTCCCTAGCTATATTCGAATGGACTATTTCTCTTCCTCTGAACTGAAAGGAAAATTTTACGCTGTTGCCCTGTTCAAAAAATTTTCCGGCCTGTTTCATTTTAGTATCATAGTCCCCCTGGGCTATGTTAATGGACAGTTTTATCTCTTTAATTCCAACGATTTTTTGTTTTTTCTTAGTCTCAGTGGCTTTCTTTTGATTTTGATATCTTATTTTCCCATAGTCCGCTATTTTACACACCGGAGGATCCACATTAGGGGAAACCTCCACCAGATCAAGATTTTCGGAGCGAGCCGCGATGAGAGCTTTAGCTAGAGGGACAACTCCCATCATCTCGCCGTCGCTACTCACCAGTTTAACTTCCCGAGACTTAATCTGACCATTTATTTTTAGTTCACCGTTTGCCAATTCTTAAAAATTAATTTATAACATTCTTGCCATCCATATGGCTCCATTAGGGTATAAAAACAATTATTATTTGCAAGTTTTTTTAGAAAAAATGGCCACCAATAACCCCGCCCATACCGCCCACAGAATATAGTTCCATTGGGATTTAGCGAGCAAACTGGGAAAACCCAGGAGAATGTTGGATAATTCAATGCTGGTCTTTGGAGTGAATATCCTCCCGCTGTCTGTGGATAAATTGGATCTTCCGATGAAACTAGACTGAACTATCGGCCCTTCCACGCACCTAAATTTGTGTATTTACTTTTGAAAAAAGTTTAATATACTAGAGTGTCATTTAACGTAATTATTATTTAGTAGTGAATAGAGTGTCTATGCTGATGAATTTAGATGGGCAGAATAGCCTAGCAAAATATCTGACGGAGATATATAGAGTTCCTCTGCTGACCCCCGAAGAGGAGGTGGCCTTCGCTAGAGCAAAGGAGGGTGGGGATCTCAATGCGGCCAAAATGCTTATCTCTAGTCATCTAAGATTGGTGGTTAAAATCGCCTTTAGATACAAAAACTATGGGCTGCCCATGATGGATATGATTTCGGAGGGCAACATGGGACTGATGAAGGCTGTAAAAAATTACAGTCTCGCTAGAGGCTGTAAATTGGCAACATACGCTATGTGGTGGATTATGGCCTCCATACAGGATTTTATTCTCAGAAGTTGGTCCCTTGTAAAAATTGGAACCACGGCAGCCCAGAAAAAACTATTTTTTAATCTTGCTAAGATAAAAAATAAAATAATGGGCTCCAATCAAAAAAGTCTAAATATCGATAATGTCAAATATATTGCGAACACACTCAATGTCAGCGAAAATGACGTGTTGGACATGAATGGCAGACTTTTTAGAAAAGATATATATTTAAATGATAAAAAAAGTACCGCCAACGATTCAAACGCCGAAATGATCGAATTTCTACCATCTAGATATTCTACTCCGGAAATAATTCTCTCCAATAGATCTGAAGAGGAAAAGAGAAAGGATCTCCTCCGGAGAGGTTTGGACACTCTGGATGAGAGAGAAAGGGAAATTGTGTTGGCAAGAAGACTGGCGGAAAATCCCAGTACCCTCAGAGAACTGAGTGCGAAATATGGAGTATCGGGCGAAAGAATAAGGCAAATAGAGGAAAATTCTATTAGAAAAATTCAAGACTATGCTAGGAGCAGAACCCATGCCATTGGATAAATTAAATAATTTGGACACTGAAAAGAAAATAAAAAGTGTCATAAGGACAAAAGTCAGACCCATTCTTCTGGAGGATGGCGGCAATATAGAATTTATCAGCTACAACGAAGAGGAGGGGCTGGTGAATGTGAAGTTGAGTGGCTCGTGCCACGCTTGCCCTATGGCCTCCATAACTCTCAGAGGTGTTGTGGAAGATACTCTAAAACTTCACATCCCGGATCTGGGGGAAATCAAGGTGCTAAATCTGGAGGAATGCCAGGATTCTAGCGAAGAAATGTAGAGAAACGGGAGAAATATATACCATTTCCCAATGGATATATGCTATTCTATACTCTCTCCACTGCTGGCTAGGCACTGCCCATCACGGACAGAGAAACTCTGTTTGTAACCTGATTTCTATCTTTTGTAGTCCACAGAAAGACCCTTTAGCAGGCAGGTTACCTCTGCGCCTCCGTCTTTCATTAGCTTTTCTAGCACAGCAATTTTGAATTTCGCAATTCTTTCTTCCTCTCCGGAAAAATTTAGTCCCTCTTCACTGGACTCGCCGATCTGTCCTTTCAGCAACCTGTTTACCTCATTGGCAGTGACTCCGGTTTCGGTGCAGAGGCATGATTCTATGCCAACGTTCTGCGCCCCAAGAATATCGGTACCTATAGTATCCCCAACCATAAATATTCTGCTTTTATCTATCCTAATGCCTCTACTTTCGATATCATTGAAAATTATTTCGTAGACACCCCTATCGGGCTTCCCAAATTCTAAAACTTCTCCTCCCATTTCCCCTGTATGCCTGAGCTATAGAGCCCTGTCTCAGCACAAAAAATTTTTCTGTGCTCCCTCTGACCGCCGCTTCGACAGTGAGATCGGGGCTCGCGGAAAGCATTGGTAATCCAAGTTTTTTAAACTCCTTCGGTTCGGCCATGAATGGATCAACTGTGAGACTATTCCAGGTTCTGCCGGAGCTTCCGTGGCCACGGGGAATACTCTCCCTCAGATCTTCCCTGTGGGGGCAACGGCTAAATTGTTCCTCATTGAGTTTCGGGACAGATAGGTAGACAAAATCAGCCTTCTCTGGACTGTCCACTAGGACATATTTAGTCCCCTTAAATAGGGATTTGTTGATAATACCCATAGTATACACATATTTAAGACTTGTCCTGCCTCTAAACTTTAGTTTGCCTCTCCTGAGAATGGATCTCACATAGTCCCCCGATGTCACCAGACGGTGATAGTGCACACCCGGAAAAATTCCGCCGCCTTCTTTTTTTTATAATTTTCAACCGATTCGGAAGAAAGTTGAGCCGTGTTAGATAATGCATAGACCAATTTGCCACCACTAACCATATCGCCCATCAATTCCCTTGAATTCTCGTAAAAATTTTCCCATCCCAGAAAACACCCTGGGCGTCCAGAATAATCACATCTGCCCCACTTAATATTTCCTGAAGATTATCATAGATGATTTTCTCAGCTCTGGCTGTAGTTAGATTAATTAGCATTAGAAACACATAAAAATATCTTTTCATAGAACTCTAGACATATTCACCAAAATTACCACTACAGATGGACATAGTCCTTTGGCCTTAGATTCCAGGCAACCACGCTCCAATACTCTTCCCCAGGATTTTTTTCAAAAATACTAAGGGCTCCCGTGGACATTTTAATTTTAAATTTTTCAGAGAATTTTTCAAAGTCGCCAGTCAGGTGCGGGGCAAATCTAGCGATTCCATTGCTGCTGAAGACCATTATGACTCCATCTCTATACTTACTTTCTGAGACCGCCGCAAAGTCCTTCCAATTTTTCACTGCGGCCCCAACATCGAATAGCCAGCCATCCGGCACAATGCCAGATTTGTTCCATAGCTCTAAGGCCTCTGCTCCAATTCTTTCTATAACCTCCTCCTCCGTTTTCCCCTCATCAGGTCCATAGTCAATCTCATTGAAAATTTCCATCCTCTCTATTCTGCAACTGATGTCGGCCTCTCTAAAGGCAAGTTCGGCAGTCTCCTGGGTCCTTATCAGTTCACTGCTAAAGGCCGCAACTGGCCTCAGCCCGGATATTTTTAAGTATCTGCCTAGCGTAATTGCCTGCTCTCTTCCGCTGCTGGACAACGGCATATCCGTTCCTAGTCCCACCCTAACCGGCGTTTGCCCCGCATCAAAGGTGTTGCCATGCCTGATAACCAGTAGTTTTGTACTCACAACAGCCACCCAACAATAGTCTCCTCTCCCCTAGAAATAAATGGGGGGAATCCAGAAGACAACCACACCATCAGAATTTTTCCTCCCTCTCCTGGAACTCACCAAATTCATCTATGAGGGCCTCTGCTCTCTCTATATCTTCCGGAGTATCTACCCCAAAAGAATTTGGTCTTTCCCCACGGCCAACAATGACAACATTTATTTTGTAGCCATTCTCCAGTGCCCTCAGTTGTTCTAAATTTTCAATTTTTTCATAGTGGCCCTCTTCCAGATTTGCGAACTTCATAAGCATATCATAGCTATAGCCATAGAGACCTATATGCATAATAACTGGAGAAAATTTATCAATCTCCCTGAGCCTACTTTCACCAGCTATGGCTGGAATTATGTTTTTAGAGAACCACAGGGCCTCGGATGTCCTATGGTTTATCACCAATGTTGTGCCAGAGAAGGGAGTTATTTCCTTCCCCTCTCTGAGACTATCCAATTCTCTCCAGCCAACGGGAGAGCCAACGGTCAACAGTATATGATTGTCTCTATCTTTGATCTCAAAGAATTTCTCTACCATTCTCGCTATAAACCAGGGCGGCGTCAGCGGGGCGTCCCCCTGAAGATTTACTATGAACTCAGGCCTATATTCCAGATTCCTAACGACTTCGTACACTCTGTCGGTTCCGGTTTTGCAGGTGCTGCTCGTCATCATACATTCTATGTTTTCGGCTGCACAAAAATTCATGATTCTTTCATCCTCTGTGGCGACTATCACTCGACAGTCCATTTCGTCACTAGCTATTCTAGCCACATCATAGGTCCTCCTTAGCATTGGTTTCCCACGAATATTCACCAGAGGTTTACCCGGAAACCTAGTAGAAGCATATCTCGCCGGAATCACTATAACCACCCGTGTCATTTCCACCTAAACCAAAATTTATTTTCCGAAAAAAAATATAGGCTAATTACCTATTAGTCAACAAAACTAAACTTAAAAACATTGAACATTCTATCTAAGTATTGTTTTTATTCGCACGTAGAAATACACCAAACTCGCCAGAGTGTTTACATAAAAAATTATTGTGGCACCCTCTGACCCATTAGTTTACATTTGGCAGAGTGCATGCAGAAAAAAATGTTTTTGGCCTCATCGAACGAAGATAAGATCAGAGAAATATCAATTTTACTCGGAGACATAGGTATAGAATTGAAATCTCTAGAGGATTATCATCTGAAATCTCCAAAGGAATCCGGAAAAACCTTCGAAGATAACGCTCTGCTCAAGGCAAGATTTGGCTTCAGAAAAACAGGGCTCACGACCATTGCCGATGATTCGGGGTTTTGCCTAGAAGCTCTGAATGGCTTCCCAGGAATTTTTTCCGGCAGATTTGCCCAGAACAATGGGGGTTTTGAAAATGCAGCAAAACTTATCCGGGATAAACTCGGAGACAGAAGTGGGAGGGCTTTTTTTATAACTGTGGTGGCCCTAGTCCAGGCAGATGGTTTGGGAGGGCAAAAAGAATACATATTTGACGGCAAAGTAGATGGATATTTTTGCTATCCTCCAAGGGGCACGAATGGCTTCGGCTATTGTTCCTGTTTTATGCCCGATAACTTTAAAATTACCTATGGTGAAATGGACAGTCAGCTGAGAATGTCAACCAACCATCGGGCCGTGGCTCTCGGCAAACTTAGAGAATTTTTAGTGGATGGGACAGGATCAGAACACTAGCGTGTAAATTTGAAGAACTTTTAATGGGCGGAACAGAATTGGAACACTAGTATGTGAGCTTCCATCTCCACTGTGTTTTGATTCTCCCGGGCAGAGGAGAATCGGCCCTATCTGGGGGCCAGATTTAAAAACTCTTTTTCCCTAAAATTTCAGAACATCCTTTCCCCGAGAGATTGGCCGTCTCCCGAAAACTCTCTCTTTAAGATTTCAGAGCGTCCTCTCCCCCGAGAGATTGGCCGTCTTGGTTTGGCATTATATTCTCCATCCTGGCTAAAAAATATTTATTTTTATAATGACTTGACTTAATATTTATAGTTATTATCCTACCCGACAGGCAACCATCTCAGCGGAAAATTTTATGGAAGAAGATATATTCGAAATTGTTAAAGGAAAACTGGTTACAACAGATTCTATCACTATAGAGGAGAAGAGTTATTTAAAAGAAAAAGGATTTTTAGAAGGTTGTAGTTTTCAAGATAGTTATATTTTTTCTGAGGGAAGAGAATTTTTAGAGGAGTCGGTCAAGAACCTGCAGAGGGAGCTTCCGGCTTCAATAGAAGATCTGCCAATTACTTTTCTAGAGTATAGAGACAAAGCAGAGGACATAGTTAACGCTCCAGCAGGAATAGTTGTGCTATATAATGCCTTCCATACTACAGCGTTTATAAAAAACAAAATTAACAGTAACACCGAAATATTTGTTTTAGATTCCCTCTCAAGTTCTCCTAATGAGATGATCGATAGTGCCTACGGAAAAGACAAAAACTGCATCATAAGGTATCCAGCTACGGCCGAGTCGATAAAAAGGGAGGAAGAGTGGGCCAAAACTTTTGAAAAAACAAAAAAAGAACATGAGGAGACTCTTAAAAGTTTGGGTGAAGCGAAAAAAAGGTATAAAGAAGCTGGGATTCTTGAAAAAGTAAAAAGGGCAGAAGAATTAAGATATGGTAGAAAAGCTCCAGAAGAATTGAACCTAACGCCGAGAGAAAAAGCGGCCCTTGAAGAGCTCAAAGACCTGGAATCAAAAGAACAAACACTCAGCCGTGAATTATCCCGTCTGAAAACAGACGGAATCTATATTTCACAGGGCGAAAGAAAATATAGGTACCACACTGGAATCCAGAAAGCTTCAAGTGGTTGCAAGTTCTTCGCACTGGAGTTTGTCGAGAAAATATGTGAAAAGATTAAAGATAAAAAAAAAGGAGATAAAAGCCTCAGCACTCTACAGGCTCTACGGGCAGTCACAGATGGATTTGAAAAGCAAGGAAGTGAAAATTTTATGATGCCGAATTTTTTAATAGAACTTGGCGAAAGCGAAACAGCACTGAACCTGGCCATTGAATGGCAGAAAAATAATAATAAAACTGATTTCGTGAGCACCGCCATGATTCTCGCCTTCAAAGAAGAAAGAGAGAAACGTCTGGAAGGCAGATTAAACGAATTGGAAAAAGAATTAGAAGAATTTCGGAATAGTTTAAAAACCGAAAAAGGAAAAACAGAGGAAGAAAAAGAAAAGGAAGTTTCTAAAAAACAAGAGGAAAACAAAAAAAAATTGAAACAAAAGCGTGGGTCGCTTATAAGAGAAATTTCCACAAGTAATAATTTAAGAAGAAAACATTTTAAAAAATTATACAAACGGCTGAAGGAAGAGGAAAAAGATGTACAAAAATCTAACGGGCTCACAGAATCTTTGGAAAAAGAACCTATTCAACAGGAAAACTCTATATCTTCTAGTTCATTGTTGTCCAATATTGGGAATGCGAACCAAAAATTAGAAGGTTTACTGGAAAAAGAGACATCGAAACAATCTGCCCCCTAGAATGATTTCAGAGTCCTCGTGGTAGAAGGAAAATCAGCCAAGAACACCACCAACCATCAAGCTGTGGCTCTCGGCAAACTTAGAGAATTTTTAGTGGATGGAACAGGATCAGAACGCTAGCGTGTAAATTTGAAGAACTTTTAATGGGCAAAACAGAATTGGAACACTAGTAGCTAGTATGTAAATTTAAAGAATTTTTAGTGGATAAGATGGGATCAGAACACTAGTATGTGAGCTTCCATCTCCACTGTGTTTTGATTCTCCCGGCCAGAGGAGAATCAGCCCCTCCCCTAAAACATCGTATCTAAAAACTCTTTTCCTCTAAAATTTCAGAACATCCTTTCCCCGAGAGATTGGCCGTCTTGGTTTGGCATTATATTCTCCATCCTGGCTAAAAAATATTTATTTTTATAATGACTTGACTTAATATTTATAGTTATTATCCTACCCGACAGGCAACTATCTCAGCGGAAAATTTTATGGAAGGAGATATATTCGAAATTGTTGGAGGAGAACTGAAGAAAAAAGATTCTTTTACTGAAGAGGAAAGGAATTATTTATTTAAAAAAGGATTCATACAATATGATGGCTCTGATAGCCCAGCTACGAAAAAATTCATAGCGGAGTCAGTTAGGAGTCTACAGAGGGAGCTTCCGAAAGAAATAGATGATCTACCAATTACATTTCTGGATAGCGGGAAGATAGCAAAAGACGTAGCCGACGCTCCAGTAGGAATAATTTTACTTGAAAACACCCACTGTACAATGTTTATAAAAAATAAAATTGGCACTAGAACCGAAATATTCGTGATAGATCCCACCTTTAACGAGATTGATAAGAGAATCATTGATGCCTACGAGAGTAGAGATGACTGCACCGTAATATATCCAGCTACCGCCCGGTCAATAAAAAATGAAGAAGAGTGGACCAAAGCTTTAGAAAGTGAAGAAAAAGAATGTAATGAGACTCTTGAAAAGTTTAATAAAACAAAAGAATCGTACAGTGTGGATACTCTTAAAAGATTAGAAAAGGCGTTCAAAGTAAGATCTAATGAAGAAGCTCTAGAAAAATTAAGGCTAACACCGGAAGAACAAAAAGCCTTTAAAGAGTACAAACCTTTGAGACAAGAAGCGAATCAGGCTAAATTGCAATTAACAGTACACTCGACAGTAGGTACTTATTATTCACAAGAGGGAAATTATTTTATAGACGAATATGATGGAAACAAATCTAAGCACGATCTTGGAATTCAGCAATCTAAGAATAATTGTTCATTCTTCGCACTAGAATTCACTAAAGAAATATGTAAAAGGGTTAAAGAGAAAAAAAATAAAGAAAACGGAAGCTTTAGCACTCTACAGGCTCTACAGGCAGTCACAGATGGATTTGAAAAGCGAGGAGATAAGAAGCAAGGAAGTAAAAATTTTATAATGCCAAATTTTTTAATGGAACTTAGCGAAAGCAAAACAGCACTGGATCTGACCATTGAATGGCAGAAAAAAAATAATAAAACTGATTTCGTGAGCCCCGCCATGATTCTCGCCTTCAAAAAAGAAAGAGAGAAACGTCTGGGAGACAGATTAGACGAATTGGGAAAAGAATTAGAAGAGTTTCGGAATAGTTTGAAAACCGAAAAAGGAAAAACAGAGGAAGAAAAGGAAAAGGAAATTTCTAAAAAACAAGAGGAAAACAAAAAAAAATTGGAAAAAGAGCGTGAGTCACTTATAAGTAAAATTTCTATAGGCAATAATTTGAGAAACAAAAAACTTAAAGAATCGTATACACAGGCAAAGTACCAAGAAACTTTACCTGGGCATCTAAATGCTGCATTGAGAAAAATGGAAGCAAATAAAAAGGTAGCGGCTTCTACTTCAAATAACAATCTTGCTATCGAAACCTTCGCGAAGGTTAAAAACACAGGGGAGAATATTTCATCTTCCAATACATCGCTGCCTAATAAAGTGGCGAATCAGGAAAAAAGCTCGTCATTAACATGACAGGGGGAGAATCAGCCCCCCCAAAACATCGGATCTAAAAACTCTTTTCCTCTAAAATTTCAGAACATCCTCTCCCCTAGGGGATTAGCCATCTTGGTTTGGCATTATATTCTCCATCCTGGCTAAAAAATATTTATTTTTATAATGACTTGACTTAATATTTATAGTTATTATCCTACCCGATAGGCAACCATCTCAGCGGAAAATTTTATGGAAGAAGAAGAGGAAGAAGAGGAAGAAGAGGAAGAAAAGGAAGAAGATATATTCGAAATTGTTAAAGGAAAACTGGTTACAACAGATTATATCACTAAAAAGGAGAAGAATTATTTAGCAGAAAAGGGATTTTTAATGAAAGATGCCTTTAACCAACCCGTAATTACTACGGAAAAACTTTTGGAGGAGTTGATCAAAGACCTAAAGGATAATCTTCCGAATTCGGTAAAGGACCTGCCAATTAACCTTGTTATGTGTGGAAAAAAGGGTGAAAAACAAAGCATAGCTAACGCCTCACCGGGAATAGTTGTACTATATAAACTGGGTCACACTACAATGTTTATAAAAAATGAAATTAACGATAACACCGAAATATTCGTGTTAGATTCCTACTCAAACAAAACTAAGGACGAAATCACCGACGCCTACAAGAAGCATAAAAACAACTGCATCGTAATGTATCCAGTCACGGGCCAGTCGATAAATAATGAAAAAGAATGGACCGTTGCTTTAGAAAAAGCAAAGAAAGAATTGGAGGAGACTCTTAAAAGTTTGGGTGAAGCGAAAAAAAGGTATAAAGAAGCTGGGATTCTTGAAAGAGTAGAAGAGGCAGAAAAATTAAAATATGATAGAAAAGCTCTAGAAGCATTAAACCTAACGTCGGAAGAAAAAAAGGCCCTTAAAGAGCTCAAAGACCTGGAATTAGAAGAAAACATACTTATAAATAACGTGCACACCGTGGAAAAAGGAAGCTATTTTTCACAGAACAAAAATAAATCTAGGTACGTTCTTGGAATTCAGGAATCTCCAAACAATTGCCAGTTCTTCGTACTGGCGTTTATTGAGAAAATATGTAAAAGAATTGAAGAGGAAAAGAAAGAAAACGGAGGCCTTAGCACTCTACAGACTCTACAGGCGATCACAGATGGATTTGAAAAGCAAGAAAATGAAAAATTTATAATGCCAGATTTTTTGCTACGGGAATATGGTGAAAGTGAAACAACACTGAAATTGACCGCTGATTTGTGGAAAGAAGATAAAAAAAATGATATTCTAAACAAATCTGTGATTCTCGCCTTCAAAGAAGAAAGAGAGAGACGTCTGTCAAACAAATTGAATGGAGAATTCAATGAGTTTCTGGATGATTTAAACAAAGAAGAAACAAAAGCAGATAATGAAAAAAAAGAAAAAGAAGAAGAAAAAGAAAAAAAAATTAGAGAAAGATTAGAGGAAAATGAAGAAAAATTAGAAAAAGAGCATAGGTCGCTTAGAGAAGAAATTGCTCCAGGTAATAATTTGAGAAATAAAAAACTTAAAAAATTATACAAACGGCTGAAGGAAGAGGAAAAAGATGTGCAAAAATCCAACGGGCTCACAGAATCTTTGGAAAAAGAACCTATTCAACAGGAAAACTCTATATCTTCTAGTTCATTGTTGTCCAATATTGGGAATGCGAACCAAAAATTAGAAGGTTTACTGGGAAAAGAGACATCAAAACAACCCGCCCCCTAGAATGATTTCAGAGTCCTCGTGGTAGAAGGAAAATCAGCCAAGAACACCACCAACCATCGGGCCGTGGCTCTCGGCAGACTTAGAGAATTTTTAGTGGATGGGGCAGGATCAGAACACTAGCGTGTAAATTTGAAGAACTTTTAGTGGATGGAACAGGATCAGAACACTAGTATGTGAGCTTCCATCTCCACTGTGTTTTGATTCTCCCGGCCAGAGGAGAATCGGCCCCTCCTCTAAAACATCGTATCTAAAAACTCTTTTCCTCTAAAATTTCAGAACGCCCCATTCACCCGAGAGATCGGCCGTCTCCCGAAAACTCTCTATTCAAGATTTCAAAACATCTTTCAAAACATCCTTTCCCCTAGGGGATTAGCCGTCTTGGTTTGGCATTATATTCTCCATCCTGGCTAAAAAATATTTATTTTTATAATGACTTGACTTAATGTCAAGAATTATTATTCTCTCAGCGGATAACCAACCTAGCTGAAAATTTTATGGAAGAAGAAGAAAAAGAAGATATATTTGAAGTCAAAGAAGGAAAACTGAAGACAGTAGGTTTCCTCACTAAAGAAGATATGAATTATTTAAAAACAAAAGGATTTGACCCTGAATATAATCGTGACAAAGTTATAAGGGAACCGATCGAAAACCTAAAGAGAGGGCTCCCGGCTTTAATAGAGGATCTGCCAATTACCTTTTTGGATGAGCTGAGCGAAGAAGAAGACATAGCTGGCGCTCCAGCGGGAATAGTTGTGTTATATGGAGATCGCCATACTACAATGTTTATAAAAAATGAAATTAGCGGCACTGAGACCGAAATATTCATATTAGATTCCTGGAGTAACGAAGTTGGGAGTAGAATTACCGATGCCTACAAGAATAAAAAAAATTGCATCCTGAGGCATCCAGTCACGGGCCAGTCGATAAATAATGAGGAAGAGCGAGCCGTTATTTTAAAAGAAGCAAAAGAAAAATATGATGAGGCTTTTGAAAATTTGGTAGAAGCAGCGAAAGAGTATGGATATGATAAAGAGTTTCTTGAAGAATTAGTAGAGAACAACCAAAGTAGTCGATCCTACTCTATAACGGATGAAGAAAAAGAAGCCTTAGGAAGGCTAGAGGCCCCACTAAAGGCAGCATGCGGTCCTAAACTGGAATTAACAAAATTGGAATTATTAGAGGAAAAATATACTACGAAAGAGGGCAAAGAGAAATCTAGGCACGATCTTGGAATTCAGAAAGCTTCAGGAGTTTGTGGATTTTTTATACTAAAGTTCACCGAAGAAATATGCAGAAAGGTTTTAGAAGAAAAGAGCAAAAACAGAAACCTCAGCACTCTAGGGGCTTTGAAAGAAATCACGGATAAATTTAAAGAATACGGAAAGAAAAACTACATAATGCCACATTATCTTCTGAAGTATGGTGAAAGTGAAGAATCACTGAAATTGGCCGAGAAACTGCTGAGAGAAAATAATATAACTGATACCTTAGATACATCTGTGATTCTCCCCTTTAAGAAAAAAAGAGAGGAACTTCTGTCAGCTGAATTAGATAAATTGGAAAAAGAATTCGAAAAGTCTAAGACTGCTCTAGAAAACAGTACAATGAAATCAAAAGAAGAAAGAGAAGAAGAAAAAAAAGAAAAAGAGAAAGCAGCACGAAAATTTTTTATAAACAAAATTTCTATAGGCAATAATTTGAAAAACAAAACTCTTAAAGAATTAGGTGACCGGCTAAAGTACCAGGAAACCTTATCTGAACATCTAAATGCTGCATTGGGAAAAATGGAAGCAAATAAAAAAATAGTGGCCTCTATTTCAAATAGTAATCTTGTTATCAAAGCCTTCGCGAAGGTTAAAAACACAGGGGAGAATATTTCATCTTCTAATGCATCGTTGCCTAATAAGGTGGCGAATCAGGAAAAAAGCTCGTCATTAACATGACAGGGGGAGAATCGGCCCTCTGAAACATCGGATCTAAAAACTCTTTTTCTCTAAAATTTCAGAGCGTCCTCTCCCCTAGGGGATTAGCCGTCTTGGTTTGGCATTATATTCTCCATACTGGCTAAAAAATATTTATTTTTATAATGACTTGATTTACTATTTATAGTTATTATTCTGCCCGACAGGCAACCATCTCAGCGGGAAATTTTATGGAAGGAGAAGATATATTTGAAATTGTTGAAGGAAGGCTGAAGAAAACGGATTCTCTTTCTAGAGAGGAGATAGATTATTTAAAAGAAAAGGGATTTTTAGAAAATGATTCCTTTAAACAACCCGTAATTACTACGAAAAAACTTATGGAGGAGTTGGTCAAAAACCTAAAGGATAGGCTTCCGGATTCAATAAAGGATCTGCCAATTACCTTTCTAGGTGACGACAGAGCAAAAGACGTAGCCGAAGCTCCAGCGGGAATAGTTGTGCTACATGAAAATCGCCACACTACAATGTTTATAAAAAATGAAATTAATGGCAACACCGAAATATTTGTTTTAGATTCCTACTCGAACTACGCTGATGGGGTAATCACCGAAGCATACGGGGGCAAAAACAACTGCATCCTGAGGTATCCAGCCACGGCCCAGTCGATAAATAATGAGGAAGAGTGGGAAGTTTATTCTGAAAAAATAAAAAAAGAATATGATGAGGCTTCTGAGAATTTAAATAGGGCAGAACAAGAGTATAAGAAAGCTGGGATTTTTGAAAGAGTAGAAGAGGCAAGAAAATTAAGATATGATGACAGAGCTCTAGAAGAATTGAACCTAACGCCGGAAGAAAAAGAGGCCTCCGAAAGGCTCGAAGAACTGAAATCAAGAGAAAATACCTCTGGGCTTAGATTAGCAAAAACAAAAAACGGGGCTTATTTTTTACAGGATAAGAGAAAATCCAGGGGAGATCTTGGAATTCAGAAATCCGAAAATAATTGCAAGTTCTTCGTACAGGCGTTTATCGAGGAAATATGTAAATGGACTGAAGAGAAAAAGGAAAAAAACGGAAGCCTTAGCACTCTACAGGCTCTACAGGCAGTCACAGATGGATTTGAAAAGCAAGGAAATGAAAAATTTATAATGCCAGATTCTTTACCGCAGAAATATGGTGAAAGCGAAACAGCACTGAAATTGATCGCCAATTCGCGGGCAGGAAATAGGAAAAATGATATTCTAAACAAATCTACGATTCTCGCCTTCAAAGAAGAAAGAGAGAGACGTCTGTCAAACAAATTAAATGGAGAATTCAACGAGTTTCTGGATAATTTAGAAATCGAAAAAGAACAAACAGGAAAAGAAAAAGAAGAAGAAATTTTAAAAAAATTAGAGAAAAATGAAAAAGAATTGGAAGAAAAGCGTGAGTCGCTTAGAGAAGAAATTTCTCTGGGTAATAACTTGAGATTCAAAGAACTTAAAAAATTATACATACGGCTAAAAAGCCAAGAAACTTTTTTTGAGCGTCTAAAGGCTACAGTGAAAAAAACAATAATAGATTTGGCAAAAAATTTTGCCGAAAAAATAGGCTATCTGAAATCAGATCAGGAAGAATTATTGTTATTGTCCAAAATAAAGAATGCGAACCAGAATATAGGAAATTTCCTAGGAAAAGAGACATCAAAACAATCTAACTTCTAGAATGATTTTAAAACCCCTAGGATGGCAAAATAGAAGCAGCTAGACGCCACCAGCCCATCATCGAGCTGCGACTTCTAACAAAAACAGAAGAATTGGCTCTCTCTGGGACGTTAGTAATAGAGTGTTTAGTTAGATTTGTTTTGCTCTGCCCTATTTCTAAGCACATCCAATACCATCGGGCAAACACCCCCTAGCACAGATTTTTATTTGTTTTAAAATAGTAAATTCGGCCTTTCCTCTAGTACTTCTCTATTTTTTTTATTTCTCAAAAATTTTTCCACCTCATTCACCACTATGATGATGGATGCGTAGGCGAACACCAGTAATATTTCTCCAAATTTTAGTGGTTCTATCCTTAGTATTTTAGTGATTGTATCTAGTCTAGAGGCTACCAAATGTAAAGTTGTGGCCATCAGCACACCAATAATCAGTTTTTTATTGCCAAATAAATCCTGTCTAAAAATGGATTTATTCTCAGATCTGCTATTGAATACCTGAAAATTCTGCATGAACACAAATAGCAGCATAAGCATACTCGAAGCTCTAGTTTGGGTTAGAGCAAATAATCTGATGGAAAAATAGTACTGGACTATGAATAGTAAACTCATGGCGCCAATTGAACAGAGGCAACGCCTAAGCATAACACTATCGAATATTGGTTCTCTCGCACTTCTCGGTTTTTTATTCATTTCGTCCCCCTCCTCTCTTTCAAAGGCTAGAAATATATTCTGTATGCCTTCGGTGATAACATTAAGCCAGAGCAGCTGCACTGCGTTGAAGGGAATTGGCAGATTCAAAATTATTGCCAGAATATAGACAATAATCTCCGGAATATTACAGGATACAACAAAAAAGATAAGTTTCCTTATATTGTTGTAGACGATCCTCCCCTCCTCTACGCCATTGACTATCGAAACAAGATTGTCGTCCAGAAGAACCACATCTGCGCTTTCTCGGGCTATGTCAGTTCCCGACTTGCCCATAGCTATGCCAATGTTGGCATTCTTGAGTGAGGGGGCGTCATTAATGCCATCCCCGGTCACGGCAACAAAATTCCCATTTCTCATATAGGAGCGCACTATTTCTAGCTTCTGTAGGGGCTCGACCCTAGAATAGACTTTAGCATTTAGGGTTAGGAGATCAAGGGCATCTTCGCCTCTGCCCAGAGCCTCTCTAATGTCTTCTCCGGATTTAACTTCGTCCATATCCCCAACAAAACCAAGATTTTTGGCTATACTAAAGGCTGTTCTTGGGCTATCCCCGGTTATCATCACAACTCTAATGCCGGCTTTCTGACATTTTTCTATAGATAGCCTGGCCTCGTCTCTCAGAGGATCCAGCAGGGACACAAGGGCTAGAAACTCCATATTCTTGAGATCGGAAGAATCATAGCTGTGATCCAATTTTTTCCCCGTTCTGCCCAGGGCTAGGGCCAGCACCCTTATACCCTCATCAGATAGTTCCCGTAGTTTTTTGGTTGTGGCACTAGTCGGACCATTTTTGCACATAGCCAAAATTGTTTCGGGGGCCCCCTTGGCAAAAACAAAGGTAAAATCATCCATCTCACTGAAGGCAGCAGAATACTTGGCCTCCGATGTGTAATAGAGCATTCTGGTTCTTTCAAAATCCGCTAAAATTTTCCTGAAGTCATAGCCCATGGTTTCAACGTATTTCAAAAAGGCGATATCGACCATGTCTCCGAAAAACTTACCCCCGTTTTCTCCGGCCTCATTGGCCATCAGACTAGTCAGAAGCACATGATCTTCCCGAGAGAAATTTTTGTAGTCTTTTTTTCCTAGTGTAGAAAATAATCCATTTTTTCTAGTGCGGTCGCCAATTTTATTGCCATTTTCATCAAAAACGCCCGCCACACGCATTTCATTTTTAGTCAGTGTCCCGGTCTTATCAGAAGCTATAATTGTGCAGGACCCAAGCGCCTCTACGGCAGAGAGATTTTTGACTATGACATTTTTCTTTGCCATATTCAGTACGCCAATGGCGAGAATTATGGTTATAGTTATAGGAAGTGCTTCGGGAATAGCCCCCACCGCGAGACTTATGGCCATTGTGAGAACATTTCTCACATCATCACCTCTCGCTATGATGGCAATGGCTACAATTAGAACAGATACCAGGACCACCAGAGAGAAAAATTTGGAAAATTCTTTCATTCTTACAGTCAGGGGTGTTTCAACCTCTGCTCTCTGGGTAATTTTTGAAGCTATTTTCCCCATCTCCGTATTGGCACCCGTGCTCGCAACGATGCCCCTTAGAAATCCCCTGTTAACTATAGTTCCCGCAAAAACTTCATTAAATTTTTCATGGATTTGGCAATTTTTTTTCTGCACATAGCCAGCATGTTTTATCACTCCGGCGGATTCCCCGGTAAGCATCGATTCGTTGATTTCCAAGTTTTCACTCTCCAGAAGAACAATGTCCGCGGGAATTTTTGAGCCGCTCCTAATTATAACTAGATCGCCAACTACCAATTCGTCAGAATCTATTTCTTTTTCTGCCCCGTCTCTCACGACAATCACCCTCGATTTTACCATGCTTTTTAGAGAGTTTACAGATTTTTGCGCATAGTATTCTTGGAAACAGCCTATCAGAGAATTGGTTGCCAGGATTGAAAAAATAAATACTCCCTCTGAATATTCTCCTAGAAAAAAGGAGAAACAGGCTCCAAAGAGCAGGATATATATCAGGGGATCACAGAACTGACTAAGAAACATTAGAAATATGTGTTTATTTTTTGGCTCTGGCAATCTATTGGGTCCATAGATTTTTAGTCTCTCCCTGGCCGTGGTACTCTCTAGACCTCTAATTTTATCTGTTTCTTCCATAGTTAACTACCATATATAAATTGTGTAACAAATATGTATTTATAATCATTTTTCAACCTGTCCTAACTCTAGGTTTCAGCCTCAGGTTTTGGCTTTGGTTTAGTCTTGGCTATGTACGGCTCCTGTTTCGGAACAAATGTTTTCTCTATAAGTCTTTCCGTGAAAAATTTGTCCTTATAGTAAAAAATTTTTTTGCATCTCACAGGATTTTTCGATTCCATAAGAATTATTTCTTCGTCTCTCGGCAGAGTTATAATCTCCTGGGGCATAAGCAGATTTCTGCTATTTTTGCTCACAGAAACATTTCTGGCGCCGGGGTTAAGATCCAAATATTTTGGTTTACTTCCACTCTCGCTGACAATGGTTTTATTACCCAGCAGATCCGATATCATTTTAGCCGTAGTTATGTTGTTAGCCGCATAGGTTATTCTGTAGGTGCAGTTCGAAAGAAAGGAGTTCATCCCGGCATCCTTATATATATCTTTCAACTGGTCAGTGTCCTGCACTATTAGAAACACCTTTACTCTGTAGCCCCGGTAATAGGCTATGCCCACCTTTATCTCCTGCATTTCACCGAGGGTTGGAAACTCATCCAGAAGCATCATAACTCCAACCTTCTCGTCTTTCCTCGGCATTTTATTGGTGAATATGGTGGCAGCCTGCTGGTAGAATATCTGTAGCAGAGGCCTAAGTCTGCTTATGTTGTTAGGCGATATCCCCACAAAGAGAGTGTGCGCCTCTGTTCTGAATTTTCCTATGTTGAAATGGCTTTTAGAGGTGGCCGCATCCACAAAGGGATTGGACCACAGCTCTAGCGACGAGGAGGCTACAGATGTAACCGAGCCCCTCTCCTTATCAGGTTTATTTAGATAGGCTCCCAGGTTCATATAGGCTATGGGGTGTATATCCCCACCCATGGTATCCAGCACAACGGCCAGCGTGTAGGACAAATCTTCGCTTCTGACTAGTCTCAGCAGCTCCCCAAGGCTTTTTTTTCTCTCCTTGTCGGCCAATATGTACAGCAAAAGCCCCGTCAACAGAGCTCTGGCCTCATTTTCCCAGAAATCCTCTTTGGCCAGTAGAAACTTTGCTATTTTCTGCACATCGTCCACCATAGCTCCAACGTCTCTTGACATCCAGTCTACGGGATTATAGCAGTGAGTTATGCCCTGCTGATCGGCCGGATTCCAGAGAAAAACCTTCTGCTTCATATGCTTGAATCTATAGCCGCTGGTGAGCTCGTAGTTTTCCAGTTTTATGTCATGAACTATAACGGATTCTTCCCAGAAAAGCAGATTTGGAATCACAAATCCAACACCCTTTCCTGAACCAGTAGGAGCGAAGAGCAGCACATGCTGGAAACCATACTCCACAAGATATTTTCCTTTGTAGTCTCCAAGTAACATACCCTTTTTCAGAAACAGACCAGCCTTTTTCATTTCCCCCGGAGTAGCCCAGTGGGCATTACCATGCTGACTTTCTGGAGCTTTAAAGGGCCTCCAATCCGCTATAACCTCTCTGTACTTCCACAGCAGAAATATATACAGTGCTAACGGCACCAGGGATGAAAAAATAATTTTTAGAAAGTAGGCCTTATATTTGATAAAATTTCTTGGATTCCTCAGCACATATCTCCACTGTGTGGACATTTCCATAACAATTATACGCAGAAGACCCTCGAGATCCTGGCCAATTATTATACTTTTAACAAATCTTGTTCCCCTTACAGAAAGGATAGTTATAAGTCCCGCCAGAATAAAGACAACACCCAGGCTGCACAAAAATGCTAGAGTGATTACCGCAGTGTTTCTTAGGAAAACTGAAACTTTCTCACCACTAGCCATAATTCATACTTTTAGAATTTATTCAGAAATAATAGTATTTTCCCATAAACAAAATTCAAGTAAAATTGTTTATTTCTATCCGAATATTTGCTAATAATGTTATATTTTATGATTTTTGCCCGGGCATACCCGAAAACAATCACAGCCCAGCCGCAGACAGTGGTGTTCCCTAGTTCTCCGCAGCCACAATCACATAGTCAAAATAAACACAGCTCCCGGTAGATTCTATGGATTCCCAGAGTAATACTTTTCTGCCTCCTTCAGCAGAATTTTTTTAAACATTTCAACTATTTCTACCCCCCGGATCATATCATTTTCAAATAATATCCTATATATAAAATGATGTGCTATATTTATTGCCGCGGACAAATCCTCTAGATCCTCCGAATAGCCACCAAATGATTTTGGAATTACAAATAGTTTCTGTTTATATTTTTCCCCGACTTCTCTGCTGACACAATTTCCAGTCACGGGTGAAATGTAATATACATCACCCTCTAGGCCACTGACATAGCATCTACTCGCATTCAAATTAATGCCAAAAAATTCCAGGATATTGAGTAAAAAATCCAAATAGTGGGGCAGCAGGTTTGCCCCCCTAAATTCCGTCAGAAAAACCAGATTTTGAAACAGTCTGTAGACGTTGTCCCCAGTGCCCCTTCCTCCCAGAGTTAAATTCACTATTGATACCGCAGAATTGAGAATACTCAGAGAAAGTCGGTCGGCAAATACACTTTTTAGGTAACTTCTTATAGTGTTTATTTCCAGATCTCTGTAGTTATAATTATCTACACATCTGCACCTAAAACTTAGAAAATCATAGACCTGGTGGGGGCTCGACTTTCGTGGAGTTCTGAGAAAAGCCTGGACTAGGCCATTATTCTTGCTAAATATTATTACTTTGGAACATCGATCGTTGTATTTCTCCAGAGTGAGAAGTATTCCATTGTCGCATATTATATTCATTGCATATTTTTTAGACTGGATTTCACGTATATATATCCCGTAATCACCGTGGTCAGGGCAGCTGTGTTCAGAAAAATTATTCCTATTCCCTCAATGAAGCCAAGAAAAAATATTCTCATAAATGGTTCCACCTCAAAAAAATCCATGATGGTTTCGTAGCTGTGGGAAGAATTTTTACTGGCCAGCAGAAGGGTTGTTATGGCCACCATCTGTAGGGCCGTTTTATATTTGGCTAGTTTTGTGACCGAAAGATTAACGTTAATGGACCCTAGAAATTCTCTCAGCCCCGACACCAAAATTTCCCTACACACTATAATTATGGAGGGAATAACTATAAAAACACTGTCGTTAAAACTAACAATCATGAAAAGTGACACGATAGTTATGAGTTTATCGGCTATGGGGTCAAAACATTTGCCAAATTTCGACTGTGCACTGTACAGTCTGGCAAAATAGCCATCAAAATAATCCGTGATGCTGGCCAGCATGAATAGCGTAGCCACCACAAGATTTGTTACCTTCCAGGGAACATAGAACGAGATCACTATAATAGGAATCAGCACAATCCTTGCGGCCGTCAGCACATTTGGTAATTTTGACCTGTCCATAGGTGGAGCCTATCGCTATTAATGTGCCCTCCAGGCTACTAAAAAATGATTTAATAATCAACAGGCTTTTTGCAGGTTAGTTAGTGGTCAGTCGATTCATTGCATTTTGGCACTCTGACAAAAAATATTGAAGTTATATATTTTTGTTGATTATTTTTTAATAAACATTAAAATTTCCAACCAGTGAAAAACAGATTGGAATCTGAAATGAGCCCAGAATTTGAAATAAATCTAAAAAATAACGAGGAAATATTTAAAAATATGTTCGACGATGGAATTAATGGACATTTAATATCCCACAGAGGCAGAGCACAAATGGACCCAAAAGATATAAAATATCTGATATACGGAGAAATGCCTTTTCTGGAATTGGCGCATATATTTGAAGAGCCAAAGATTTCCGATGATTTTAAGAGGGCAAGTGTGTTCTACGACCTTGGTTCCGGAACAGGAAAAGTAGTAATTGGCGCTGCACTGCTGCTGCCAAAATTAAAAAAAATTATTGGAATAGAGATAGTGGAAACACTCTTTGACACATCGGTCCAAATTAGGGAAAAATTTGAATCCCAAACGGGGCTAACTAATAAAATAGAATTTATAAACGATAATTTTCTAAAAATTGACTATTCCTCCCCCTCTCCAGACATAGTGTTTATGCACTATCCCATGCATGAGGCCGAAAACCTGTATTTAGAGTTGGAGGAAAAGCTGACAAATGAACTGAAACCCGGCACCCTAATAGTGTCCTGCATAAGGGACCTAAAAAACACAGAAACTTTTCCACTCCTGGCTAAGACAAAAATCAACTGTAGCTACAGTGGAGTTACAGTGTACTACCATAGGAAAATTTGAAGTGCCCACTAAAAATTCAAAGTTCTGCGGATAGTTTTCAGGACTTCCCCGAGGTAAAGTGGAAAAGCACCAGGGCAAGAAAAGAGCACAGCACATTAAAAAGCCAGAGACTGGTCACAATATCTTTTTCTGCCATTCCAGATTTTTCCAGATGGTGGTGGAATGGAGACATTTTAAATAATTTTTTGCCATGGGTTATTTTGAAATATCCCACCTGTAGCATTGTGGAAAGTATCTCAAATATAAACAGTAGGGCCGATAGAGCATAGAAAAGTTCTACCCCCATTAGAATGGCGATATAGCAGAGAAGAGCACCTACCATGAGGCTGCCCACGTCCCCGAGGAATATTTTGGCCGGGTGGGCATTGTAAATGAAAAATCCGGCGAAGGAAGCTAGCATTGACAGTAAAATTACCACGAGATCGGACATCATATCTGGGTCTAGAGCTGAATAGAAATATTCTCTGCTGCCTGGAGCCATCAGCATCACCATAAAAGTGGCCGAAATCACAATCACGGGAACCGCCAAAAGGCCATCCAGACCATCCGTCATATTTGTTGCATTGGCCGAACCACATATTATCAACATCCAGAATAGTGGGGTCAGCGAGGCTAGAGATATTCTCGAATTGGAAAGCGGCACCAGGAGTTCTGCTCTAATGTATTCGGGATTTCTATAGCCCAAATAGATCAATCCTAGGGCCGTGAAAAACAGTTGCAAAATTAGTTTTTTGCTACCCCTGAACCCTCTGGTATCGCCATAGAACACTTTAATTGCATCGTCCGCCAGGCCGATGGCGGAGAACACCGCTATTAGATACAGAGCCACCATGGTTGGTGGTGATTTTATATCACAGAACAGGAGAATGTTCAGCGCCATAGATAGACTAACGGCGATGCCGGCCATCGTTGGAATACCTACCTTATTCTGATGAGATTCTGGTCCCTCTATTCTTATGGGCTGGAATTTACCAAGTTTCCCTAGGAAATGGATCAGTAGCCTAACCCCCAGAGCGGATAGAACAAATGAACAGCAAAAACACCCCA
Source organism: Rickettsiales bacterium (assembly GCA_031268035.1). Taxonomy (GTDB): domain Bacteria; phylum Pseudomonadota; class Alphaproteobacteria; order Rickettsiales; family UBA1997; genus CALXRO01. The sequence goes on along the minus strand of JAIRXW010000022.1, from coordinate 865 downwards.
GCAGCACCAGAGGAAAATTCTCCCCAAAGACAACAGGATACATGGTCAGTAACTTCATCTCTATAGATAAATTCTGAAAATTCCTCTGGTTTAATCAAGAAAAAAATGAATTCAACAGATCAAAAAATCTATTCCATCCCACCTATGCTTTGACTCCATCCATGGACTTCCCCACATTTTTATTATTGTCTGGCAAGCTTTTCTGGCTGTCGATATCTGCTATACTGATTTCTGGACCATTATCTTTAGGCTTTATTTGGGCTAAACTTAGATTGTATTCACTGGGAACTTCATCCAAATTCAGAATGCCTTTATTCTGTCTCCAATTAGGATCCTTGTCACGGAGAGCCTTCCCCACTGCGAATGCGCTGACAACACTACCAATCATCTTTTTATCCAGGCCAGGTATAGTTTTGTATTCTTCACTTTTCTTTCCTTCTCGTATAACCTGCGCCATCACTCTTAATTCTTCTCTCGATTTTTCTACCGATTTTTCTTCATCATTGTTATTACCTATGAGCTTAGAACGCCTGTCTTCTCCTTCTTTCTTAAAGATACTTTCCCCATCATAAAAATCATAATTTTTTACAGATCTAGAGTTCCCGGATACTTCGTCAAGATCCGCTATACTTAAAAACTTTTTTTCAATTTCCTTTTCTTTTTTTGCTCTGCTAAGATTCCCTGTACTCAAAAACGATTTGTTACCCCCCACTTTTTTTTCTAGCGCATTCAATTTGCTATCCCGCGCTTTTTCTTCTAACTCATCCAATACTCTAGTATGAGAAATAAGTGTTTCAGTGTTCTCTAGCATTTTTTGGAAATCTATGGCGAGGGGGAAAACACTCGAAGATTCTATAAATGCTCT
>JAIRXW010000002.1 GCA_031268035.1 Rickettsiales bacterium | reverse complement strand
CCAAAGAGACGTTTAAAGATAAAATCAGAGCAGGGCTTTAGTAGTTCTAGCTTTTCTTCGGGGGAGGTATCTGGATTTTCTGTGGTCATAGGGTATATCTAGATAGCAGTTAAAAATATATACTTCAGTATAGAGCTTTTTTGGAGAAGTGTCAAGGGGGGATTTGGTGTGGATAGTCACATAACTTTATAATATTCAATAGCCATATTTTTTGCACTATATTCAATAGTTTTAACGGTTAAAAATTTTGGTAATTATATTTTGCATCATTTCAATTTATGCCCGGCGCCTCTGAAATTATTTGCATGGCATATAGCTATAGCCAGAGCGTCTGCTTCGTCTTCTGTTTTTAGCTTTGCCATTGGAAATATATATTTGATCATAGCACCCACCTGATCTTTGGTTGCCTTCCCAATTCCAGTGACACTTTTTTTTATAGTGTTCGGCTTGTACTCAAAAACCTCTATACCGCTCAAACCAGCACAGAGTATGGCCGTACCCCTTGCCTGGCCAAGTTTCAGCGAGCTTAGGGGGTTTTTATTTACAAATGTGTCCTCGATGGAGAGATAGTCCGGCCGATGGACAGTCAATAGGTGGCTGAGGGCATTAAAAATATCCCTCAGTCTATTTTCCATTGGCATCTTCGTATTTGTAAATATTGTACCGCTAGCAAGGTAGAGCAGATTGCAGCCCTCGGCTCTAATTATTCCATAGCCGGTTTTTATAAGACCCGGATCAACACCTAGAACTATCATTTCAGAAATTTATATTGATCATATCTTCATTATTTCCTCTGGGATCTTTATTTTTAGTTCTATTGTCTAAGTTTCTACTGTCAATGTCATTTGTGTTTGTTTGGTTACCGTTGTCCCGAAGTTCATTGGCGCTATTCTGATTATTCTGCTGATTATTCTGGCTGTTCTGTTCTTCTGGATGCGACTCATCATCTATATAGAGACCCAATTCCTTTAGTTGTTCGATGTTGGAATTTTCTTCATAGTTATCATAGTTTGTAGAATCTACGCTATCTGTCTTAAAGGCCTCTAGGACTATGTTATTTTTAGGTGTGGCTAATGTGGGTTTTTTACCCGTGCTCATATCTATTTTCCTAAATGTGATACCTTCGGGAATTCTGAAGGGCACAGACTGCTCATTTTTAAGAATTTCTCTCATGGCCTCGACAAATATTGGCGCCGCCACCTTCGAGCCGATTTCATTTTCTCCCAGAGTTCTATTATCATCAAAGCCCACATAGGCGCCTATGACTAGATCTGGGGTACACCCTATAAACCATGCGTCTCTAAAATCGTTACTGGTACCGGTTTTACCGCCCACAATTTTTCCTATTTCTCTCACATATCTGGCTGTGCCATATTTGACTACTCCCTCCATAAGATATGTTATCTGATAGGCACTTCTACTGTCGGTTATGCTGGGCCTACTGTCCTCTAGAAATGGGACTTCCACATTATTTGCATCTTCTTCGGTGACGACACATTCTCTGCACATTCTGCCATCTCCTCTGAAGATAACTCTACCATATTTATCCTGCACTTTTTCGATTGTTGTGATATCTATATATTTGCCGCCATTTATAATCATGGCATAGGACCTAGTTAGACTAATGAGATGCGTTTCCAGAGACCCCAGGGCAACAGAATATAGTCTTTTAGGTTTACTGTTTATACCAAATCTCTGGATGGTTTTTACAATTTTATTAAGACCCACCTGACTTGCCAACCTCACGGTTGCCACATTGTAGGAATTTTGTATAGCTTTTCTGAGCGTAACAAGACCGTGGAATTTGCCATCAAAATTACGTGGTCTATAGGTTGGCAAATTTGGTCCCTGGCTCAGCACTATTTCGTCGTCCATAATTGTGTCCGAGAGTTTGTAGTTATTTTCGATAGCCGCAAGATAAACTATTGGTTTTATTGCTGATCCCGGCTGTCTGTTTGCCTGGGTTACTCGATTGAAATTTCTTTCCGAATCTATGTAACCACCAACCATACCTAAAATCCTGCCGCTGTGGGGATCTATGGCAACGGCACCACCATTGACTAGAGGGGTTTGCCGCAGAAAATATCCACTGTTATTGTCAGAATTTTCAACAAATATCACATCGCCCACATGCAAATTTAAATCCGCTATACTCTGAGCTTCCTTTAGAATTTTTTTTTCATTCCCTGCGCCGTCTATTTCTCTGGTCTCCAGAGCGGATGGCTCCATGGCCCACTTTATATTTTTAATAGCCATATAGCTTGTCCTCACAACTATGCCACCCACAGTGGATAATGTATCAAAATCATAGGTTTTTGCATCTGGACTGTGGAGCATACCTATGATGACCTGCTGTCCTTCTCTGTTCAGGGCCAGCACCACAGCTATTTCCCAGTTATTTCGGCGGTATTCCTTTATTTCTAAATTTTTTAATTCTCTAGGCCAATTAGATTGAAAATTGGCATCATCAGTGGTATGAATATTATTCAACGCCCCTCTGTACCCATGTCTTCGATCGTATTTTTCCAGACCGTTCTTTAGAGCTTCGTCCAGGGCTACTTGGATATTTGGTTCAATTGTCGTGGAAATCATCAGACCCTTTTTCATCAGATCGTCTTCGGTGAATTTCTCGAGCATATTTTTTTTTACCTCTTCCACAAAGGCTCCAAAGTTGAAATATTCATATTTTTTTGTATATTTTCTAAGTTTTATAGGCTCATTCACAGCCAGTTCGAATTTTTTCTCATCTATAAAGTCATCTTTTTTCATTCTCTGTAGAACCCAATTTCTTCGTTCCAGAGCTTTCGAATAGTTTTTTATTGGATTTATTTTTCCCGGAGATTTTGGCAGAGAGGCGAGAAGTGCCGCATCCTCCAGGGTCAGCTCATCTAGAGATTTATCAAAATATGTCAGCGCCGCAGCGGCCACACCATAGGAATTATTTCCAAGAAAGATATGATTTAGGTATATTTCCAAAATTTTATCCTTTTCAAAATCCCTTGTAATTCTTATGGCCAATATCGCCTCTTTGATCTTTCGCTGTATAGTTTTCTCTTTCGTCAGAAGCATATTTTTAACAACCTGTTGAGTTATGGTTGAGCCGCCCCTGAAATTTGTGCTCCTATTTTTATAGTAATTATAGGCATTATATATGAACGCTGAAAAAAGAGAGCCGAGATCCAAGCCACTGTTTCTGTAGAAATTTTTATCTTCGGCGGATATGAATGCCTGTTTGACAATATCCGGTATATTCTCTATGGATACAAAAAGTCTTTTCTCCTCCGCATATTCTCTGAGCAGTAGGCCATCACTGCTGTACACTCGACTAGTTATAGGGGGCTGATAATCCTCCAGTTTTGAATGTCTTGGTAGGCTTCTGCTGTAGTAGACAAATAGGCCATAGAGCGTGCCTATGACTGCTAGAGTGGCTATGTATATGATTCTAACTAATAGCCCTAATACCTTTTTTAACATAGCTACTTCTTGCAATTTCAAAAAATTCTAGATCCCTGCCATATTCTTTTCCGGTATAGAGGTATTCAAAACCAATTTTTTTCAATATTTTTACGGAAGCTACGTTTTCACTGAATGCCGTCGTTGTTAGTGTATCTATCGTTGGAAAATTTTCAAATAGATAGGACATAACCGTGCCGCAAACATCTGTTCCGACACCCTTTCCCCAGTATTTTTTTTTAAAGGCATAGCAAAACGTATTTGAATCTGTTGCCCATGTTCTCAGGGCGCCACATTGGCCAATCAAGTCCCTGGTGATGCCATCACACACGGCCCAATAGCTATAGCCAAATTTATCCTGAGAATAGGCTATGTCACTATATTTTTCGACACATTCCCTATAGGTCTTTGGTTTTCCATTATTATGATTCACATAGCGCATAACTTCGGCATTTTGATTCAGAGCGCAAAAATCAGCAAAATTATCCATCGTAAACTGCCTGAATGTATACTTTTTGGTTTTGAAAATCAAATTTTTTTCAGCTTCTCCCATAGATATCTTCGTACCTTACTATGTCATTTTCGCTGAGAAGATCGCCAGTTTGAACCTCGATCAGCACGAGATCTTCTTTGGTTTCATTGGCTGCTCTGTGTTTAGTGCCAGCCGGTATGCACACATAGTCATTATATTTCATAATTATTTGTTTTTCTCCGATGGTGATAACTCCCTCACCTTCGACCACCACCCAGTGCTCATTTCTATGCTCATGGGACTGGAGAGACAACATGGATCCCGAATGGACAACAAGTCTCTTTAGCACATAATTTTTCTCTTCGAGTATCACTTCGAAGGTGCCCCAGGGTCTCTTTACAAGCCTTTCCATAGGAATAATTTTTTTTGTTAAAGGTTACATTTCAGGACAATACTAATAACTTTGCCTTTGTCAAATCTAGGAAAGTTTTTTCTAGATTATTCTGCATCTTCATTGGTATCTTAGAGCCTCCGTAGGATCTAATTTTGTAGCCTTCATGGCCGGTACCATGCCGGACACTATGCCCACAGCAATTGCAATGACCATAGATACAATTATCGTGCTTGCACTTATGGGCACGCTCCTCTTAAAAATCATACCTCCTATCTGGGACAGCACTATTCCAAAAATCATCCCGACAAAACTACCAACCATAGACAACAGCACCGATTCAAGCAAAAACTGTATCATTATATCCTTGCTTTTCGCCCCCAGAGCTTTTCTTATCCCTATTTCCCTCGTTCTTTCCGTTACGGAGACCAGCATCATATTCATGATTCCTATGCTTCCAACCAGAAGGGAGATGGAGGCTATGGATATGAGGAGCACAGAGAGTATGAAGCCCACCTGGCTGACCTTATTAGCAATCTCTTTCATGTTTCTAATTTCAAAATCGTCATATTCATTACTTGCTATTTTATGTCTTTCCTGTAGGAGAGCTGTAATTCTATCGGAAACTCGAGACAGCGTTTCCTCATCGTCGGTGATCACATCGATTCCTCCTATGGAATTCGGTACTCTATTATTTGTCAGTCGCCGTTTAACGCTGAAGAGAGGAGCTATTATCACATCATCTGGGTTGTTCTGTCCACCGCCTTTTTCTGCTAGAGTACCTATGACCGTAAATGGCCTCCCCCTTATCCTTAGGGTTGCCCCAATTGGGTTTTCTCCTTCGTCGAACAATGCCTCAACAACTGCCTGGCCAATGACAACATAGGGTATGCCGTCCGTAACATCCTGTTCGCTAAAAATAGTGCCACTTTCTAGCTCATAGTTTTGGATCATAAAATATTCCGGAGTTGTTCCTATGACAGTTGTGGCCCAGTTATTTGCCCCGTAGATTACTCTTGCTCCTCCAAGGTACACAATTGGTGAGGAATATTTAACATTTTTTATCCCTCTAATGGCCAGATAATCCTGATATTTCATTGGCAGTCTGCTGCCACGTTCTGCGACTCCGCCTCTTTTCCCCGAGCCCGCTAGCACTATAAGTCTGTTGCCCCCAAGGGATTCCAGTTCTTTATTTATTTCATTTCTAACTGTCTGGCCCACGGCCACCATGAGAACCACGGCGCAAATTCCTATAAGAATTCCAAGAATTGTCAAAAAGGACCTGAGCTTATTGGATTTCATAGAAATTCCAGCCTCTCCCACCAGTTGTAAAAATAGCATAGTATCCCACTAAAATATCTTGGTGGTCCTATTATACACGGTATTATCAAAAAAACAATGAAGTTTGAGGACTATTCGCAATTGTTTTTAGAATTTTTCCCGGGAAAAATGTTTTTTTCCGGAGCTGCGGAGGACGAATAGCCGAATTTTTTTTTAAAAAAAAAACTAAATGGGAACTCCCCAAATAAATCTAATCTCCAGAAAGAAAATATTTTTTTCAATTAGAGAAGAAGTTTTTAGATAAACCTAATTCTAAAGTTCCCAGATTAATCTAATCTCCTAAAAAAAATGTTTTAAAAAGAACCAAAGAAGAACTCCCCCAAATAAATCTAATCTCCAGAAAGAAAATATTTTTTTCAATTAGAGAAGAAGTTTTTAGACAAACTTAATCTTAAAAAAACTAAATAGGAAATTTCCAGGTAAATCTAATCTCCAGAAAGAAAATATTTTTTTCAATTAGAGAAGAAGTTTTTAGATAAATCTAACCCCAAAGCCCCCAAACAGATCTAATCCTGAAAAAAAGTATTTTTTTCAGGATTAGATTTATAAAATCTTTTCTCAGGATTAGATCTATAAAATCTTTTTTCAGGATTAGATT
>JAIRXW010000016.1 GCA_031268035.1 Rickettsiales bacterium | reverse complement strand
TATTATGATTCCGGTGAATATACAAATAGCCTAGTCCAGGCGGAACATCAGAAAATAGATGGAACTATTGAATTGGGAGAGAAGATGGCTCCCCCCTAGAGGGTATCAGTGATTAGTAGGTGAGGCCCTGTGTTCTAGCCTCCGCCAGTTACTCTAGAAAGTGTGGATAGAAGGTAGTTTCCAGGAATTTCTTAAAAATTTTTAGAAGTGTGCTGGGGAGATTTTTTCTAGCTACTGTGGTGTGCCAACAATTTTGAAGAATGCTACATTAATTCCTGCTTCTTCCGGGGGAAATCTCTGCCTCTTCGGAGGAAAACATAGAGAGCTCCGGTACCACCATGTCTAGGTATAGCATCCACATACTTTACTATCATAGAAGATAGAGAGGCTATTTTTAGCCATTCACTAATTTTTGATTTTATACTGATTCTGTCGGCCTTTGTATTTTTACCCTTACCAGTCACTAGCAGCACACACCTCAGCCCCCTCTCGTGGGCATTGGTTAGACCTAGGATGAGAGAATCTAATGCCCTATCTAGAGTTAGACCATGAAAATCGATCCTCATGTCAATTTTTATTTTTCCAGTTCTAAGCTTTCTATCGGTCCCGCTATCTATTCCAAGGCTTTTGTTTTTCCCTAGCGAATAGGGTAAGAGGCCATGTTCATCTATGAATTCGCTGTCTTGGGATATTCCTCCATCGTCATAGAAATTTTTTCTAGGAATAATCTCCCCCCTTGGAGGTTTTTTGACTCCTTGAGGCTTTTTTTTGAGCATTTTGCAATCTCTAATCTCCTCTAGCCAAATGTCCTGCTCATCCGTCATAGTTTTTTAGCCATATTGATTGGAATCAGCAAAAAATATTGACCCCCCGCATATTGGCCCACGGAATCTTCTTCTCCCTTTTTGCCAAAACCAAAAAATATATCCCCTCTATTCACACCCCGTATGGCAGCTCCAACGTCATTGGCGAACATAAGTCTGTTGAATTTTTTCTTTGAGAATTTTTTTGTATGTTCCGTGCTCAGCCACAGTGGAAATCCAAGTGGTATGTATCTGCTATCGACAGCCATGGTTCTTTCGGGAATCAGTTTAGTCCCAAAAGCTCCCGTGAATTCATTATTGTTTAGGAATCTGAAAAATACATAGGATTCATTTAGACTAAGCAATTTCATGGTCTCCTCTATATTTTTTTTTAACTCCTGTTTATTCATTTTTATTCCTCTACCATTTACAGTCATGTTTGGTGCAGAATAGTTACAATTATTTTTCCCACCATAGCCAACGTATACCAACCTATTTTCGTCGGCCAATTTCACCATCCCGGATCCCTGTATATGCATAAAATATAATTCTATAGGATCATCTGTGTACAGTATTTCTAAATTTTTGTTATCTAGGGCTCCCCCATATATTTGTTCTCTACTATAGTATCTTATCCCATTCACAAGATCCGGTGGTTTTTTATATATGGGATACCTAAATATATGGTCCTTAGATTTTTTAGCTAATATTTTTGGTATGTAGTACCCGGTAAATAGCGATTTCGTCGACTTTAGATCGATAACTCTGTAGGGCACAAAATAGGTTTCAAAAAATATTCGTGCATGATCATTATCGTATTTTCCTCTCTTCATCAGTTCAGCTATTTTGCAAATACCAAAGAAATCACTGTTTTTAGCCCCAAGGCCCAACTGGGGAAAGGAAATCTCTCCTCTCCCTCTAGATACTATTTTACCACAGGACTGAAGCAGTCCGTCGAGAGCCCCGAGATAATCGTCCTGCCCCCAACCCTCAAGATTACTGTAGTCCACTCTTTCAAAAATAATTCCGTTGTTTTTTACAGAAAAAAATTTTTTACGCACGGCCCCCCCTGCCCCCAGGGACCCAAAAAAACAAAGCGAAATCGCCAGAGCGAGAAAAATACTTAAAATGTCATAGTTGCCCGCTGGCAGATTCAACAAGCCAACATTGCCGACCTTTTTGGGACCCAGGAAAAACAAATGTCCAAACCTCCGAAATTTTTTCTATAGTACTTTTTGAACCACTGAGTATGGTCCCATCTTCATTTTCAACATAGTTAATTTGATTCATAGTCACTCTGAGAGTAAGGCGCTCCCCCATCTCCACCACCCTATGTTCTGTTTTCCTCTCCAGGATCTTTTCATCGAAGGATACAACCACGGTTCTATAGAACACGTGTTCATCCAGAGATTCTATTTTCTCAGCCATGGCCCTAAAAAAATCATCAGCTAGCAGGTTCTCTAGAATATCTAGTCTTTTGCTGGAAAAAGCTTCCAGCACGGCTACTATCATAGATTCACCCAATTTCATAAATAGAGTTTCATCAAATATTATTCTATTTTCAGTTAGTTTTGTTTTTTTGTCTCTAGCCAGAGGCCAAGCTGCATAGCTATCATGGATCCCTCCTACCTGATTTTCGCCAGATAATTTTTGATCTTTTTCATCGTCGGCAATGGCTTTTTTCATATGCTGACCCTCTTCACCACCATGGGGGAAATCTCCTGAAGAACTCCCAGTAGTTTCCTCATAGTTTCTCCGGTCGAGCCCCATTGGAAAACCAAAACTACTAAACAGAATGCCGTAGAGAAGCACCGTTAAAATAAGTAATAACCCTATAACTATCATATATGTTTCTTTTTTTTATTTTCCTCACCAACCGCTGCATCTCTCTCTTCGGAGAGCCGTTGGACCTTTGTTTTTTGGAGTTTCAGAAAACTTTCTTTTTTGAAAACCGCAGCAGATAATTTCTTTCTTTCTTTTTCGACCCTCTCTAGAAAGATCTTTTTGGACATATTTTCGGTGTCTGGTCTATGTTTCTCACTATTTTTATAACCTCCGCTGGACAGACGGTCCCTAAAGTTTCCTAGAGATATCTCCTTTGCTTCGGAATCCCCCTCAGCTTTAATCTTGCTACCCCTGAGACCATCCACGGCCTCATTCCATTTTGCCTCAGCTTTCTTAACGACCTTAGCAACACCAATGACTCCGGCAATACCATCTCTTGGTTTATCACCTAGATCCTTCCTATCAGCCCGCATTTCACTACCTAATGCCCCGTATTGTTTCTATTATACAGAGTTTTTTGAAAAAATCAAACAATCTTCTCCACCGAGAACAACAATCAGGAAATAACAAAAATTCGGAGTTTTCTATAGATTATGGTTCCGATAATATCTCCCAGATAGATCCAAATAAATAATTCCTTGCCCTGCACGCAGTTCGAATCTTATCTCTAGAATTATCAGATTCTCTCTGGAATTTTTGTGCACAGAACCTGGCCCAGACTTCGCCTATTGTTGATTTTTTAAATGAGTTCAATATACTGTACCACCAGTCCGTTACTGCCCAATGGCAAGATCGCATGGGTTTATTAACTATTGTTCTGGCAAATGAAAAAAATATCAGGTGGCTTTTTTTGGTGGGTGTTCGTACCGTCTTTTCTATACGTCATTCTAGGCAATTTTTTGACCCCCAATGATAAAGCCGGCGTCAAACATAGCAGGATTATATACTCTGAATTTCTAGATAAGATCCAGGACAATAGAATCAAATCTATAGAGATAAAGGGGGAAGAAATATATGGAGTCTTAAAAAATGGTGATACTTTCAATACCTATGTTCCTCATGTAATTGACTATAATAATATGGTGGAAAATATAAGATCCGAAAGGGTAGAGATAAAAATTTCTCGGCCGCCCCAGATAAGATACGCCATTGGAAATATTCTGCTGAATGGGTTTGGGCTGCTACTGCTGATATGGCTATTCACCTTTGAAAAAAAGGCGATGGGTTACGGAGACCGCAATCCCTTCGGCTTTGTAAAATCTAGGGCAAGGTTGGCGCAGACAAAAAATAAAGTAACTTTCGATGATGTGGCCGGTGTTGACGAGGCTAGAGATGAGCTTAAAGAATTGGTTGATTTTTTGAAAGACCCTGAAAAATATACAACCATCGGCGCCCGAATACCCCGCGGCTGTCTGCTGATGGGTGCCCCTGGCACAGGAAAAACCCTTCTGGCAAAGGCTGTTGCTGGGGAGGCGGGGGTTCCGTTCTATTCGATTTCTGGGTCAGATTTTATAGAGGTGTTTGTGGGAGTTGGCGCAAGCCGGGTGCGAGACATGTTCTCCGAAGCCAAAAAAAATGCCCCTTGTTTGATTTTTATAGATGAAATCGATGCCGTTGGCGAACGTAGAAGTGGATATTTAGGTGGCGGCGCCGATGAGAGAAACCAAACCCTTAATCAGCTTCTGGTAGAAATGGATGGTTTTGAAGCCAACGAAGGAATTATAGTCATCGGTGCAACTAACAGAGAAGATGTACTGGACAAAGCCCTTCTGCGCCCCGGCAGATTTGATAGACAGATCACTATAGAAATGCCCGACGTGGAAGGAAGAGAAAAAATTCTAAAGATACATGCTAAAAAAATGAAGATGGCACCAAATGTTGACATAAAATCAATAGCGAAATCCACCACCGGCTTCAGTGGTGCTGAATTGGCCAATATAATTAACGAGGCTGGTCTGCTGGCTGCAAGGATCAATAAAAAGGTAATAACAAACAGTGAAATAGAGGAAGCTAAGGAGAGAGTAGTGATGGGCATTAGAAACCAAAGCAGAATAAAAAAAGAAGAGGAAACTAAATTGATAGCCTACCACGAGGCCGGTCACGCAATTGTCGCTATAAATTGCGAAAATTCCAATCCGATATATAAGGCAACTATTATATCTAGAGGAAGGGTTGGAGGCTACGTTTCCAGACTTCCCGACGATGACGGAAGACTCACCTCTGCCACTAAAATCAAACTGATGGACGATATTACCATAGCCATGGGCGGAAGAGCCGCCGAGGAAATTATATTTGGTGCTGGCAAAATTACCGCCGGAGCCGAGAGTGACTTCGAAATGGCAACTAACGTGGCTAAAAATATGGTGGCTCGTTTTGGTATGAGTGATAACATTGGACCTATCCATGTCATTGAAAAACTAGAAAACAGCAATTGGCGCGGCTTTGAGGCTTCTTCGGATGAAACTCTGGAGTTTATAGATCGCGAGATAAAAAATATACTTCTCGGCTGCAAAAAAACTGCCAACGAAATAATAGTTAAAAATAGAGAAAACCTAGTTATTGTGGCCGAGGCTCTACTGAAATATGAAACCCTGGGCGGCCAGGAAATTAAAGATTTGGTGGAGGGGAAAAAAATAAGAGAGGAACCCACAGAGGGCGGCGCCAAATTGGATTCGACCTCTCTCTTTGTCAAAATCATGGAGGAAAATAAAAATGAACAGGACACAAAAAGCTAGGTTGGCCAGGAACATGTTTGGTAGAACGCTTTTTCTCTGTGGCAGCCTGGTTGTTCTATTGGTCGGAGAAACAATGGGAAGTTTGGCGAATGTAGAAAAAACTGAAGCGGGTACAATTTCCGACGAACTAAAAGACTCAGAGTCTTCCCCCGAGACTAGTGAAACCGGAACAATTCCTGAAATGGAGGAGAGTGAAGAATTGAGCGAGGAGGAAAAAACAATTCCCGATAGCATTGAACTGGATAATATTCTACTTATGGAACTGAAGGATGGAATTGTCGTCATAGAAATGTTTCCCGACAAGGCCATTGGGCACGTACAGAGAATAAGTTTGCTAGTTCGAGAGGGTTTCTATAATGGTCTTAAATTCCACAGAGTCATAGAGGGATTCATGGCCCAGACAGGGGACCCGACAGGCACGGGACTGGGCGGCAGTAGGTTTGGAAAGATGCATGCCGAGATAAATGATATGAAACACATAAGAGGGACTCTCTCAATGGCTAGAGCCAACGATTTAGATAGTGCCAATAGCCAATTTTTCATAGTCACGGGCAAGTACTTCGAACATCTAGATGGCCAGTATACAATCTGGGGAAGGGTTATAGACGGTATGGAATTTGTGGATAACATAGCCCACTCGGAGAATGATGAGAATGGAATTGTCGCTAGTCCAGATATAATAGTAAAAATGTTACTGGCGAAAGATCTAAATTACAACTATGAGGGGGACACGGAGGAACAGAAGAAAAATAGAAGAATGGCCCGAATTGAGATACTTAGAAGTCTAAAGGAACTCAAGCAAATGGACTCTGAAAGCAAAAATAAAAATAATAATGAGTGTCTCCTGGACAAAATAGTGCGATTGAATGGAGAGTTGGACTAGGAATATATGGACAAATTCTTTAGATTTATAAACGTTATTTTGAATAAAAAATACCTAAAAATACTCCTAATGTTAGTCGCGGGAGTTATTTTGCTTTACAGCGTTGTGAAGCCAAACACAAAACTCATAGATAAAAGGAAACTAAACTCTGTGCTGGAAGGAACTAAAAAAAGATTTAAAATTTTTAAAATTGGAGAAAAATTTGACAAACAAAAAATTGACAAACAAAAAATCCCCCCGGACAAAGAGGAGAGGGTAAAGGAAACCCCCGTGCAGGAAGTTGCGCTTAAAAAACAACTCAAACCGGACATAGAACGTCAGAAAAAGGAAAACATCACCGAAAAAAAAATCGATAGCGCGATCAGTATATTTCTAAAGGTAAAGACTCTAGAAAAAAGCTACTCTGAGAGAAAAAAGAAGGGGGAAATAGACCATAGAAAAATTGCTAGAGAGGGTGACATAGTGTATTATTCTATGGAAGTCTCAGTGGATGGGGCTGGCGAGAATCAAAGTCAAACAAACCATCGTTTCTTCATGAAAATAGTCAAAAATGATCCTATAGCTAGGAAACTTCTGGGAAAAAAAGTTGGCCAAACCATAGAATACAGTTACTCTGATCTCCTGGAGAATTTAGATAAAAAGAATAAAAAAAATTTAGAGGACACTCTAAACCAAGCAATGCAGAAAGCAAATAAACTTTCCCCTGGCCAAAATTTAAAAATACTAAATAATTTGAACATAAAGTATAGAATAACGCTCCTGGATTTTATTCCTCGAAAAATCATCAGAGAATTGGCACTGGACCAGCCGAAGATAAACTGAGCGCTGAGAAATAATTATTTTTATCCGAGACCACAAAGGCGACGGTTTCTTCAGCCTAATCTCTGGAAACGTCATTTTGACAATATTTAGCTGTCGTGATAGCAATTCATATTCCTATCTCAGCATCTCCAGTCCTTCAACACCGGGAATTTTTCTAATTTCAGAAATTTCCGTTTCGGTGATATGAAATTCATTTGGCAACTTCACAATTTCGCCATTCACAACTATATTAATGTCCGTGTGCTCTGTTTCGAGAATATTCTTGGTTCCCTCTATAACTGAAAATAGGCTTTCAACACAACTTTCATCAAAAATATGTATATTTATCTTCCTAATGAAATTGTTTTTCCTTCTCGAAAAATCTTCAGAATCTTTAGCTCCCTTCACTGTGTTTTTATCACTGTGGCTAGCCCGATTTTTTAGAAAAAAATCTCCAGTATTTTTTAATTTTTTAACTTTCAATACTCCGGCCTTTGTATTTTTTAAATACTGATCAAGGGGCCAAAGGTCCCTGATACTTATCCTCGAACCAGAATCGTCCCTATGGACGATGCATTCAAAGACAAGATGATTGTGCACTCTGTCATCGAGTAGATTGCTGTGCTGGCCTAGCAGATCACCACTGAAGAGAGACAATTCTGCGAGCCCAGTGGGATCAGAGATCGTTAGAAACGCGTATCTACCCCTATCACTAGATCTTATAGAGGTCGTTATCACAACACCAGCCATTTTAATTAGAAAGTTGTCGCCAGTGATCTCTTCTATCTCATCAAAAAATGTTATGCCCTTCAGCCCAAGTTCTGTCTTTATCATATCTAGAGGATGGTTTTTTAGATAAAAACCAAAGGCCTCGAACTCCATCTGGAATCGCTCATAGCCAATCCAGTCGCCAACATTTTGTAGTCTTGGTAGTAATCCCTCCCTATTTTCTAAACGGTCAAATAGGCCAATCTGCGGACTGTTTCTTTCGTCTTCAGTTACTTTTGCATAGCTAGCCAATGTCTCCCAGGAATCATGAATTCGTCTTCTGTTGTTTTCCACACCATCGAAGCTCCCGGATTTGGCTAGAGATTCCATAGTTTTTTTATTCACAACCCGTGCACCCATTCTCCCGCAAAAATCAAATATATCTCTGAAGGCCCCATTCTTTGATCTTTCGGCTATAAGATCCTCTGTAATCTCCTGGCCAACACCCTTGATGGCCCGTAGACCATACCTTATAGCTAACTCTTTACCCCCATGATAATAGACTTTACTTTTATTTTTCCCCACCTCTGGCTCTGTCAATTCCACTCTGAAAAAAGTATCCGAAGCATTAACATCTGGAGGTAGTATTGTGATTCTGTGTTTTTTTATATCCTGTAGATAGTAGTTTATTTTATCCGTATCTATGATTTCCATATTTAGAGTAGATGTTAGAAATTCCACGGGGTAGTGGGCTTTGAGGTAGGCGGTTTGATAGCTTATGATGGCATAGGCTGCCGCATGGGATTTGTTAAAACCATATTCGGCGAATTTAGCTAGAATATCAAAAATTTCTCCACTGCAGACGGAGTCTATCCCGCTATTGGTCGCGCATCCCTCTATGAACACACTTCTCTGGCGTTCCATTTCCTCTCTAATTTTTTTGCCCATGGCTTTCCTGAGAGTATCGGCAGCACCTAGCGTATAGCCAGCTAGCGTTTTCGCTATGTCCATGACCTGCTCCTGGTATATTATTATGCCGTAGGTGCCCCTGAGAACAGGTTCCATTTTGGGGTGTCTATAGTCTGTTTTTTCCAGGCCATGTTTTCTACGGATGTACATTGGAATATTATCCATTGGACCAGGTCTGTAGAGTGACAGCAGAGCCATGATATCCTCTATATTATCTGGCCTAATCTGTTTCAGAACCCCCATCATGCCGGTCGATTCTATCTGGAATACTCCCAGCGCGTCCGCTCTCTTTAGCAGATCATAGGTGTCCCTGTCGCATAGATCTATGTTGTCTATGTCGATTTTGATACCCTCTATCTGCTCGACAAAATTTACAGTGTCATTTATCACCGTGAGAGTCTTGAGGCCCAGAAAATCAAATTTTACTAGGCCGGCTTCCTCGCAATATTTTTTGTCGTACTGAACCACAGGCATTTCAGCATATTTATCGAAATACAGAGGGCAAATCTTCTCCAAAGATTTAGCACCTATGACAATGCCCGCAGCGTGGATGGAGGAATGTCTATTCAGCCCCTCCAGGCTTATCGCTATGTCAAATAGCTTAGACATATCCGGATCACTCTGTCTTTTTACTCGCAAATCCTGGTCTAGAGATAGCGCCTCCCCTAGGCTTGCACTGAATGGAATCATTTTACTAATTCTGTCCACATCGCCGTAGCCCATCCCGAGCACTCGACCAACGTCCTTTATAACGGCCCTCGACTGGAGCTTACCGAAGGTTATGATCTGCGCCACTTTGTCCTTTCCATATTTATTCTGCACATATTCTATGGTTTTAGATCTACCTCTTTGGCAAAAATCCACGTCAAAGTCCGGCATAGATATTCTCTCGGGGTTCAAAAATCTTTCAAAAAACAACCCGAACTTTATTGGATCAAGTTCGGTTATGCGCAGAGACCAGCCCACCAGAGAGCCAACACCGGACCCTCTGCCGGGCCCCACCGGAACACCGTGGGTTTTGCTCCAAACTATAAAATCGGCCACAATTAAAAAATACCCAGCAAAATCCATATTTGTTATCACATCCAATTCAAATTGGAGTCGGTCAAAATACTGTTTTCTGATAAATTCCCAGTCTTTTTCGGGCACACAGTCCACAATAAATTTCCGCTCTAGGCGCTTCTCCAGACCAGCTTTGGCAGCCCTCAGGATCTCCTCTGCCTCGCTTACGCCCTCTGGCAAATCGAAGTGCGGCAACATAGGCCTATGGCCATGGACTGTGGCGGAAATTTTGTTAGTTATTTTCACAGTGTTTTCAATGGCCTCGGGAATATCAATGAATAATTCCCGCATTTCGGTTTCAGATTTGAAATAGTGTTCTCTAGTTAATCTGGGTCTATTGGTTTCCGACACATATCTGACTCCAGCTATACAGGACAAGGCGTCCTGTGCTTCGAATAGATCTTTAGAATAGAAGTAGCAGTCATTTGTGGCCACCAGGGGTATGCCATAGTCGTAGGCAATATTTATAAAATCATGCTCTGAATTTATTTCACTTTCGAGCCCATGTCTAAGAATTTCCATATAGAAATCTTCACCAAATAAATTCAGGAAATATCCAACCGTTCTAGCCACTCTATGATGCTTGTTCTGCAGAATCATTTTCCCTAGAACACCCTCTGAACCTCCAGAGAGCGCTATAAGCCCATCCTTTTTAGCAGCAAGCTCTTCGAGGCCTATGTGGGGCGCCACATCATCTTCTCTGCTGAGATAACTCTGGCTAACAAGAGACATCAGATTAAGAACGCCCTGATCTGTCTTCGCCAGAAGAACCATTTTGCAGAAATTTTCCTCCCCTCTACGGGTGCCCCCGAAATCGGATTCTTCTAACAAAAATTCGCTTCCATCCAGAATAACTTCACAGCCAATTATAGGTTGGATTCCTTCCTTCATAGCAGCCGACGAATACTCCAGAACTCCAAACATATTGTGACTATCGGTTATCGCTGCTGCAGGTATGCCATCGGACCTAAGATTGGGTACAAAATCCTTTAGTCTTATCATCCCGCTACAGAGCGAATATTCACTGTGATTTCGTAGATGTATGAACTGGGCCATCCAGATAAAATTAAGATTTGACGGAATATTCTAACAAAATTTTTGAAAAACAAATCCATTTGTGTTCCCCGACTAAATATTATCCCAGATTTTTAGTGGAAAATTCGCCTCTGAACCAATAATTTTTTCCACAAAAATAGTTCATACCTCTCAGTTTTGAAATTTAATTTATCAAAAGGCTCTGTACAAAAAATTCAAAAAATTCCTCCGGAAACCATCTTCACAATTTTTATATTTTTTGCTGTAAGTGTATTGATTAATACAATCCATAGTCTACTATGCCACTGCCTCCTTTATGAGGGTCACGTCATTGGGCGGGGCCCTATTTATACAGTGTTTTCTAGTGTTTTCACGTTTACCCCATACAAGAATAAGTTGTATTTAGTTGCCATTTCTACCGTCCTATTACGGGAAATAATTAGGCAGTTATTACAATCAATAGCTGCACCAGCAAAATTACCTCGGTGGAGTTGTTCCATGGTATCTGGCCCAATCGACGGCAGATCCGCCTTTCTCGTTTGGCCAATTTTTCCAATTTTCACCAGCACAGAACCATAATTATCTGAAAGCCTGATCCCACCAGTTCTTTCAATCAGACCCGCTGTGCCTTCACAGCATTCCACGCCGATCACGGTTTTCCGCTGGACAACTACGGCCTGGCCCAGATCAAATTCACTTAGTTTTTCTATGACGCTACGGCCAATCTCTATGTCTTCCAGATGTTCCGATTTACATTTTATACCATTGTTTGGCCCCGCATCCAATTTCATATTCCCCACTAGACAATCTAGCTCTAAAATCTGGAAACCTCGCTTTTCTAAAAAACTAATGACTATTTCCAGCATAGAGTTATCACCAATTATTTTGCCCTTTAGAAGATTTTTAGCTAGGCTAAATCCCTCGGCATCCATTTTTAGAAGTCCCAGAGACGGTTTTTCTATGGCCCCCGCAAGAACCAATTGGGTGGCATTATTTTTTCTAAAAAAATTCATTATTTTACCCACCTGGCCAATTTCCAGTTCCACATAGTTCAGACCCGCATAGTCGCCGGCTCTGGCGTAGGGCCTCAGTAGAACACAGAAAAGCTCGATATCACTCTCTACGCAGTGCCTGACCACTTCCAGTGGAAGTTTCCCAGAGCCAGCCAGTAGACCAAGTCTAGTCATTTGATTTAATTTTGGTAACAAAATGTCTTTCAGAATTTCCTGACATGAACGCTATCACATCAAGAACAGCATTTGAATCCTTATATTTTTCATGGAAACTCTCTAGTAGCTCGAATAAATTTCCACTCTCGGAACAAAAAACATCTCTATAGAAATTTCTCAGACTATTAATTTCTTTTTTGGAGAATCCTCTTCTACCAAGCCCCAGAACATTTATACCTCTGAGACCAGCCTCCCTTGGTTCCACCACAACCCCGTAGGGTATCACATCATTAACAACAGCTGACAGACCGCCGATCATAGCGTGTTTTCCTACTCTAGTTTTCTGATGCACAGCCGACAGACCACCAATCACCACATAGTCACCTATCTCCACATGACCTCCGAGCGTTACATTGTTGGCAAAAATGCAGTTGTTGCCCACACTACAGTCATGGGCTATGTGGGTGTTGACCATAAATAGATTTTTGTTCCCAATCCTTGTGATCATGCCGCCCCCCTTTGTGCCGGGATGTATCGTGCAGTGTTCTCTTATGATGTTATCATCACCTATCTCCAGAGATGATTTTTCGCCCCCATACTTCAAGTCCTGTGGATCTTGCCCCAGAACCGCAAAGGAGAAAATTTTATTATTGGATCCGATTCTGACTCGGGGTTCTATGACCACATGGGGTTTCAGCTCACAGTCGTCACCCAGAACAACATTTGGACCCACCACGCAATAGGGACCTATGGTCACATTCTCTCCGAGTTTAGCAGTGGGATCCACCAGAGCAGTAGGATGCACCCTAGCGGTATCGCTCTTTTTCAAATAATTGTAACCCTTTAGGATGTTCACCTCAGTTCGCTCGTCTTTAACCACGTGGTGTCCGTACATAACTTTTTTCCCAGCATGTTCTTAACTAGAATACACGGTAAAAGGATATTAGCACATAGTCAAACCATTTTTTATTACAAAATATTACGTACCTACGCAAAAAATCAATCAAAACACTGGAAAGATACTATAAAACAAAGATATCTACTTCTCTATTCCCCGCTCTACATTTTTATAGACCCAAACTCCAGTGCCAATCATACCATAGCTACATCTAGCCTCTCTGTGGGAATAGCTTCCATTGGCTCTCAGAGTGTGAAGAGGAATCGATCCCTCTCGGTAGGTCTCCGTTCTCGCTATGTCAACACCATTGGACCGACCAACACCTTATTTTTAAACCTTGATTTTATTTCCAGTTTTGTATCCGGGACACTGGCTCTATTTTTTATAGAGCCAAACTCCAGTGCCAATCATACCATAGCTACATCTAGCCTCTCTGTGGGAACAGCTTCCATTGGCTCTCAGAGTGTGAAGAGGAATCGATCCTCATTGATTTTATTTCCGGCTTTGTCTCCAGTTTTGTCTCCGGGACACTGGCTCTATTTTTTATAGACCCAAACTCTAATGCCGATCATACCATAGCTACATCTAGCCTCTGTGTGGGAATAGCTCACATTGGCTCTCAGAGTGTGAAGAGGAATCGATCCCTCTCGGTAGGTCTCCGTTCTCGCTATGTCAACACCATTGAGCCGACCAGCCACCTTAATTTTTACCCCCAGAGCACCGTATTTCATAACATTCTGGATCGCTTTTTTCACAACCCTCTTGAAAGCCGCCCTATTTTCTATCTGTTTAGCTATATTTTGTCCGATCAGCCAGGCATCCAAATCAGGTTTTTCCACCTCCACTATCTTAACCAGCACATCCTTTTCTTTTATGTTCTGCTGGATATGTTTCCTGATTTTTTCTATGTCAGCCCCTCTTTTCCCTATGATAACTCCCGGCTTCGCCGTTTTTATCAGGACAACGAGACGATCGTTAGTTCTCTCGGTGGTTACCCTCGAAATGGCACAATTTTTGAAGTTTTTTAGGATATAATCCCATATACGCAGATCTTTTATGAAATTATCCTTGTATTTTTTATGGTCGTTACACCAGATGGATGTCCAATTATTATTCAAAGACAATCTAAAACAAACTGGATCTACTTTTTGCCCCATATTACTTCTCCTCCTTTTCAGCTAGAATAATTCTTAGATGACAAAATGGTTTATGAATTCTGGACCCTCTGCCTTTCGCTCTGGCTCTAGACCTTTTCATGGTGAAAGCTCTGCCCATATCCATTCGATGAATTACCAGTTTGTCCATGTCCATCCCATGGTTATTTTCCGCATTGGTTATAGCGGATTTCAATAAATTTTTTATGGGGGAGGCCAGTCTGAGATTGCAAAAACTCAATTGGGTCATTGCCTTACCCACTGGCAATCCCTGAATACTTTTTGTGAGTTTCCCCAATTTCGTCATACCACCTCTCAGATTCTTTAGGTAAGCCTGCGCATATTTTTCCTCTTCACCCGTAGACTCTCCCCTCACGCCTAATTTCACCATTATTTAGTCTCCTTTGTTTTTACTTTCCTATTACCACTATGGGCCCGAAATGTTCTCGTGGGAGCAAATTCACCAAACTTATGTCCCACCATATCCTCTGACACCAAAACCGGAATAAATTTTTTACCATTATGGACAGTGAAACTCAACCCCACAAACTGAGGTAGAATCGTTGATCTCCTCGACCAGGTCTTTATCACCGGCTTTTTGGGGTCCAGCGAAGCTATTTTGGCCTTTTTAATTAGATACCCATCCACAAAGGGGATTTTCCAAACTGATCTTTTCATATGTTACCCTCTATTTCTTATGGCGACTTTTCACTATAAATCTATTGGTAGGATTGTTTACTCTGCGAGTTCTACCACCTCTAGCACAAACCCCTGTGGGAGAAACTGGGTTTCTACCGCCTCTGGTTCTACCACCATGGGGATGGTCGACGGGGTTCATAGATTCCCCTCTGACACTAGGTCTTTTGCCCAACCATCTGTTTCTACCAGCCTTACCCAACTTTTCATTTTTCTTATCCGAATTGCTAACTGGCCCAACCGTGGCCAAACAATCCAGTGGAAATTTTTTTGTCTCGCCCGATTGCAGCCTAACTATGGCATAGCCCTCATCTTTTCCGGCTAGCTGAGCAAAATTTCCAGCACTTCTCGTCACCTTTCCACCGGCGCCAGGTTTATTTTCAATATTATGTATAAAGGTACCTATAGGCATAACGGCCAGGGGCATAGCATTCCCAGGTTTTATGTCTAATAATTTTCTCGACGATGACACCACGTCTCCCACTCTAATTCCCTCCGGGGCTATTATGTAGGACATAACATCATCGGCATATTTCAACAGAGCTATGAAGGCACTTCTATTTGGATCGTATTCGATTCTTTCAATGGAGGCCGCCATATCGTATCTATTTCTTCTAAAATCTATAGTTCTATAGGTCTGTTTGTGCCCACTGCCGCGCCTACGAACAGTTATGTGCCCATGGTTATTGCGCCCCGCCTTACTGTTCTTCTGCTGTGTCAGCATTTTCACAGGACCAGCATCCCAGAGACCAGTTCTATCAATCAGCTTAAGACCTCTCATAGATTTTGTGATAGGTCTAAAATTCCTCATCGCCATTTTTCTCTATTTCACCTCCAGCTTTGTCAGGTCCAGCTGCTGTCCTTTTTTGAAGCTAACCACGGCCTTCTTTTTAGGTCCTCTACAGCCCTCCACCCCTTTAAATTTCTTAACTTTTCCGGCAACCGTGGCAATATTAACCTTCTCAACCTCAAAACCAAAAACCGTTTCCACGGCCTTTTTCACATCATTCTTTGTGGCACTGGTCAAGACCTCCAGCACAATCTTGTTGTCCGCCATCTGCAGA
Source organism: Rickettsiales bacterium (assembly GCA_031268035.1). Taxonomy (GTDB): domain Bacteria; phylum Pseudomonadota; class Alphaproteobacteria; order Rickettsiales; family UBA1997; genus CALXRO01. The sequence goes on along the minus strand of JAIRXW010000016.1, from coordinate 32,243 downwards.
TTTGTTTTCTCTGTGACCAGGGCGGAAACTATAATGTCGTAGACACGTCCAAAACTCATAGCATCACCTCTTCCAGGTTATTTAAAAGTTTCCTATCGAGAAGTAAATAGTCAAAACTCAGTATATCCAACACATTGAGCGCGCTATTCGGTAAACTTTTAAAATTAAAAAGGTTCCTCAGAGAAAGGGTAAAATTTCTGTAGTCCTCGTCAAACACAACCAGAGCCCTCTCTATATTTTTGCTCCGAAGCTTTCTTTCGAGCTCCCCCGTACTCAATTTCAGGGCATCCATCCCCTCAATCAGCACTACTTTTCTATTTCTAACTTTCTCCCTGAGAACAAACTTTTTCGCGCGAGCAACAACCTTCTTCGGGAGCGAAAAACTGAAATCCCTTGGCTGTGGGCCAAAGCAAGTTCGCCCTCCGACAAATTGCACAGCCCGCACAGAGCCATGTCTTGCGCCACCACTGCCCTTCTGTCTAACTATCTTTCTTGTGGAGCCAGATATCTCGGACATTAGCTTGGTTTTGGCGGTGCCAGATCTAGCTTTCGCCATTTGCCATTTAACCACCATGGGAACGCACCTCTCCCCCTCCGAAGAATCCAGATCAACGGTCTCAAAGCCGCTCCAGGTTTCCTCCAGACTATCTAAATTTAGTACCAACAATTGCTGCATCACGAATCCTATATGATTGAACTTCTGATTATAAGTTTCATTCCTCTAGAGCCGGGCACAGCACCCTTTAGACACAGAACAGAATTTTCACTTTCAATCCTAACTATTTCTAGATTCTTAATCGTAACTTTTTCTGAACCCATACGCCCAGCCATCTTTTTGCCCCTGAAAACCTTTCCCTCTCTTCTTCTGGAGCCTGTGCCTCCGAGAGATCTGTGGGATAGAGAACTACCATGCTGCGCCAATTGACCTCTAAAACCAAACTTTTTCACAACACCGGCAAAACCTTTCCCTTTGGACACACCGGTAACGTCCACTTTGGCATTTTGCACCAGATGATCAATGCCCCAAAAACTCCCCACAGAAAATTCTTCACCCTTTTCCACCTTGAAGGTTTTCATACTATCGTAGGCCTCGAGCTCTTTTTTTTTGTAGAACCCAAGCACGGCCTTACCAATTCTATTTTCAGTTTTTTTATCCTTCCCATAGGAGAGAGTCACATGGTTAAAATTCCTATCGGCATAGGTTTTGAAGTCACTTATAAGACTATCGTAGACTCGTACCAGGGTCACCGGCACAGCCAGTCCTCCCTCAAGATATAGTCGAGTCATCCCTAACTTTTTCCCAATAACCGCTAACATTATTCCCCTCCTCCATTAAGAGAAATCTTAATATCCACTCCAGCAGAAAGGTTCAATTTCATCAATGCCTCCACCGTCTGGGGCGAGGGCATTATTATCAGTAACCTTTTCAGAGATCTTATTTCGTACTGCTCCATACTCCTCTTATAGATATGGGGCGATCTGATAACCGTAAATTTTCTTTTGTGCATTGGCAGAGGAATGGGGCCAGCCATTTTGGCACCGGTCCTTTTCACAGTTCCAACTATTTCCTGCACAGCGCGATTCAAAATACCCACATCAAACGCCTTCAGAACAATCCTAATACCTTCACTATTCTTCATCAATCTGAACAAAATTATGGCAGCAACCAAATAAAAGAGGTGGTAGGTTTCCCTAGAAACACCACCAACGCTGATTGTTGCAGTCTGCAAGAATATTTTTAATAAGTCAAGAAAAATATGGAATTTGTAGAAGTTCATAGTCCACGGGATAAATTTGCCACTCCGATTAGTGGCATATACTAGCCCAGAAAAGACTCCGGGCCTAGAATAGAGTGCGATCTGTTTTAATTATCTATCTATTCGATAATCCATAAAAAAACTCCTTGACTTTTTATTATTAATGATGATTATCTCTCTTATAGAGCAATAAGTCTCATATTTTGCACATTATGGATAAATTCCATTGAAGTTATACGGGGGCTATTGTTAATTTTTTAAAGAAATTTGGATTTATATGACAGATAATTTACTTAATGTTAAAAAATATTTAGTCAAAAATGGATGGGCTAGCGAAACAGACAAAGTTGAGCGCCTAGGCGAAGGGGGCTGCAATGTTGCGTATAAAGTAAAAACGTCCAGTGGCGAATTTGTCGTCAAAAAAGCGAAAAAAAATAGAAAAACTGAAGAGGGTGATAAAATATTTTATGAAGCCACAAAAGATAAAGGAATTCCTGATTCCCTAACAAAAATTTTATACGTTGATAAGGAAATTGTTATGATGGAAAAGGCAGGGGAGTATGATCTAGAAAAAGTTCTAGAAAACTCAGACGCTCTCCCCTTCCAGGACAAAACCAAGTTTTTAACGGATCTGCTAGATGGTTACAAATGCATGCATGATGAACTTGGCATCTCCCATGAAGACATTAAGCCTGGCAATATTGTAATAGATAGCGGGGGAAACCCAAAAATTATCGACTATGGTTTTGTTGGAAAAGAAACAGAGGTAACCGGGCAATATGGTACTCCATACTATATGTCACCAGAGATAATAACCACTGACTACACAAACGGAGAAACCCGTGATCCCAAAAAGCCGATGTTTGGGCTCTAGGACTTGTCTTCCTAGAGACCCTCACCGGAGAAACTACGATAGTGTATGAACTATTAAAAGAACTGAATTTGGAAAGAACAGACTTAGGAGGATTTTTGTCATCTTATACACTTCAACTTATGCCCGACACATTAGAAAAATTTCTTGAAAAAAAAATAAAATCCATAGAGCCAAAGGAACTTAGTGGTATTTTTGGCTCTGCAATAAAGAATATGCTTAACCCAAATCCAAACGAAAGAAAGAGTCTAGAGGAGATTTCGGAAGAAATAACGGTAAACCTAGAATTTAAAGGAAAAGAAAAATTTACCTATGCAAATGGAGATGTCTACGTAGGAGACTTAGTGGATGGAAAACCTGAAGGAAGAGGAAAAATTATCTATGCGAATGGAGATAAGAAAGGAGATGTCTACGTAGGAAACTTTGTGAATGGGGCGCCTGAAGGAAGAGGAAAAATTATCTATGCGAATGGAGATGTCTGCAAAGGAGAATTCAAGGAGGGGAAGCCTAACGAAAAAGGAACATTTACCTATAGGGACGGAACTAGTTACGAAGGAGACTTAGTGGACGGAAAACCTAAAGGAAAAGGAAAACTTACCTATGGAAATGGGAATGTCTACGTAGGAGACTTAGTGGACGGAAAACCTGAAGGAGAAGGAAAACTTACCTATAGGGACGGAAGTGACTACGTGGGAGACTTTGCCAATGGCAAGGAAGAAGGAAAAGGAAAACTTACCTTTAAGAATGGAAATGTCTTCGAAGGAAATTTCGAGAATGGGATGCGGGAGTTCGAAGGAAAAGGAAAACTTACCTATGCGAATGGAGATGTCTACGAAGGAGACTTTGTGTGTGACGCGAGGGAAGGAAAAGGAAAACTTACCTTTGAGAATGGAGATTTCTACGATGGAGAATTCAAGGAAGGGGTAATGCATGGAAAGGGAATACACGCCATAAAAAATAAAGAAGGAGTTATGGAATACTACGAAGAAGAATGGAACGAAGGAAAAGAAGATGAAAATAAGAGAAAAAAACTTGAGAACTTCAACTACTCCGAAGCAGTAGAAGCAAAAACAGAGCAGCCTCCTGAGAATTCGCCTCTGAACGTCTTTAAAGGAGTGACAATCACCGACGTGGCGCCCGACCAATCAATAAATAATAACAACCAATCACTGGGCGGTAAGAGTTCGTCGAATAAAAATAACACGCTGGGAGGAAAATGATTGGGGGGCAAAAACTTAGATAGAACAATTCCTAGAAAAAAAATAAATCTAGAAAATTCTAGGGGGGATTTTATTCTAAAATTTAAGAAATGATTTCAGAGTTAGTCAGAAGATCTCTGGAAACATGGAGAAAAATGGGATTTTCTATCTGAATTTATCTGCTATATAAATTTCTAATCCCCGGGACCCGAGAATGGTAAAATATCTCAGATGGGGAGATTTTTGGCCGTTGTGCTAGTATTTTCCAGTGGTAGACAGGTCCGCTGCCAAAGTCCTCAGCACGCGAGATAAATTTCCTTTATTTTACACAGTAATGTTATAAATTTGTGCATCAATAATTATAATATTTACATTTATCAGCACTATATTATTCTGGGCCCCATTGGCTAGGAATGCCCGAGATGAAGAAAATTGTATTTGTTTTTTTGGGATTGTGTGTGTCGTCCTACGTCGCGCTTTTGGTTGTGGCTAAAAATCGCCTAGACGTCGGGGAAACTAAAAATAAAATAAATATTTTGCTTCAGCAGAAAATAGAAGAACAGAGAGAAAATTATTTTCTACGCGACAGAAATATGCGATTCTCTATAGATGGCAAAATTGAACTCTCGGTTTTCCCCAGTGTAAAGCTGATAATAAACAATGTTAATTTGGCAGCTATACACTACAGAGGCCAGTCGATAGATGCTGCCATCAGAAGGGTTGAGGTTAGACTGGGTTTCGCCGCCTTTTTCAGAGGGAAAATTAATGCCACCGGCATAGCAGTCAGTGGCGTTGAAGTCAGCGTCCAGAGTGACCCTCTAGAGGATTTCTATATAGAGAAAGAAACCGTAAAAAAGCTGGTGAAACTCGAAGAAAATGAAGTTCTTGGCTTCAAAGATAAACTTAAAACCATATTCACTGGGAATGGCGACACAAGGAGCGGCTACAGAGAAGTGGAGGTGATAGAGGATAGGGTCATAAATGTGGATAATAGCAGAGCAAGACTTATGCTGCTGGATCTATTGGCAACCACGGAGGACAACAGCATTAATTTCACCGGGAAAAACATAGCATTTTCTGGAATTAATGTCAGCATGTCTGACACCGTTGTGTATAAAGAGATACACGCCATCTCTGGAAAATTAACCACCTCAAAAAATAAAAAAATCGAGGCAAATTTCATTCTGAATAATGTGGCGGGGAATATTGTTCTCACCTTTGGAAACGAGGGAAATAATCAAGCGCTGAATTTCAATATTTCTAGCGAATTACTAGATAATATTAGTTTTGAATACACCGGAGGAGATATACTCAGAGAAAATTTTGACGACCTCACGGCAAACTATAAACTACAGATAAACACGACGGGATTCAATAATTTCTTCCAGTGGATTCTGCCGGAAAATTCTAAATATCGATCTCTCGTCGACTACAAAAAGGGTCTTCAGTTTTCTATGGAGGGAGAAAAAAATAAATTATCCTACCAGGTGAAAAATTTTACACTGAACAGTGAGGATATAAACATGCGGGGCAGTTTCCGAAAAATTGAGGATGAAAATGAACTGAGTGTGTTTATAAATAATCTGAATTTGGATGGGATCACTCTAAATATTCTCAGGCCGAAGACCGCTGTGGATCAGGATAAAATATCAATTTTCAAAGTTCTGAGGAGCGAGGAACTATTTAGTCTCCTAGGAAATACAAAAACCGAAAATCTAAGAAATAGTGACATAAAAATAGGTGTGAAAAATCTCAAAAAAGGCAATATCAACCTGACGAATTCCACCTTTGATTTCAAAATAATTGACGGCAGTTACAAAATAAATAATTTTACCATGGGTCTCAACGATATGGAAGTCGTTGTGGAAAACCAACGGGAAATAGATGGTTTTTTTGTGAGCGACCTGCGAATAGCCGGTAAAAATTTCGACCATATCGCTGATTTTTTCAGTATTCCAAATATCTGGGAACTAAAAGATTTTACCATAAAATCCAGTGTATTTGTGCATGATGATACCATATATTTAGCGGACTACGAGGCCGGAGATGATAGAACAAAAATAACCGGTTCTGTGGAATATTCATTCGGAGGAAGCGACATTTACCTCGCCTATACGGCGAACATAGATGAAATTAATCTGGCCGTCGGCGAAAAGAAAAATGTTCTCACAATGAAGGAAAAGTTCCTGTGGCTAAACAATTTTGCCAATAACATATTCGCAGAACTCCACATTGAAAAACTTAGCTACGGCGACAAATTTGACGCCACTAACATTAGAACAAGAGTTAACTATTCCCCTGGCTATATAAATCTATACAATATAGAAAACATAGATTTTAATACCATCAGAGGAATTTCTGGAAGGATTCTGCTGAACATAGCAGGAAGAAACCCCATTGTGGGTATAGATCTCAGGATCAATAGTTTAGAATCGAGAGGGGATCTGATCAGCCAGGTGTTCGATGTGGAAAAATATAGAAATCTAATTCTGAAGACGCCCAGCAACCCAGATAACCAATCCAAATACTGGATAAATAAATTATTTTCTATTCCAAAGTTTGATGAAATCGATGGAAAAATTAATATTGTGGTCGAAAACATTCTAATAAATAACGCCCAACTTAATAATTTATTTTTTTCCAGCACCATCGAAGATGGAGTTTTCGCCATTAAAAACTTTAAATTCTATGGCCTCGGAGGCACAACGGAACTCAGGGGTATAGTGGATCTTAGAGATACTAAATCACTAAATCTAGTTCTCACCGAAACCACCTACAACATAGAAGAAATCATAGGGCTATTCACAGAGGGTGATGAGGGCAGCGACTGGGATCTCAGAGGGACTCTAGGTGTAGGTGGACTACTTAAGGGAACTGGCCCATCAGAGGTTGTTTTCGATGCTTCGCTGGATATGCAATTTAAATTCCTTGGTAAATCTCTATTCATAAAAAAACTCGGCCTCGATGATCTGAGGAAAAAATTATCCAGGGTTTACGTAGACAAAACCCTGCTTGGGCTCAACCCCAGAGAGATTATTTTTAATGACAGCGGCACTCTATTCAACAATTTCAATGGCCTCTTCACCATTAGAAACGGTGTCTGTGACCTAGTCACGGATGCCTGGGGCAATGGCATATCTACAAAATTTGTACTTAGAATAGACAATAAAAGTGAAAACACCACCATAGATGCTATAAATACTTCGGCCGTTCTGAATAAAGTTGGCGCAAATAGTGTGCCTCTCTATATAATAGTAAAGTTTACCGAAAATTTTGCCCAGAAGGCTCAGTTGGAGATAAACACAGAACAAATTGACAGATATCTGAGGGAAATAAAAAAATTATCAAAATAATGCTAGAGAATGGGATCCGCCAAGCGCCATTAAAAATTCTCTTTGGATTCTATTGAATCTATACAATGATTCCACATCCAGCCATTCGTTCTCCTGGTGATTGCCTCCGCCGCTAGCCTGATGGCTAATTATGCTGGTTTCGCTGCAGTCGAAAAAATATCTGGAATCATTTGTGCCGCTGCTAGTCACGTATTCTAGGACCACCCCATTTTTTTCGGAAATTTCTCTATAGAGGCAGTGGGGCCTGTTGAAAATATTGTGTTTCCTGTAGTCATTGAGCATAAGCACATCAAATGTTACAGCGGGCTCCAGGCAGTCGCCAATGTCCGTCTCTATGGAGTCGCTAGCAAAATTAACGTCCACCTCGCTGCCGTAACTTTCACAGTGGTTATCGGCAAATTTGTTTTTAATATTTCTAACTGTTCTATTTATAGAATCTTCCTCCCCGTGAAGTTTTATAGTGATGGCACCAAGATTTTCCTGGACCACATTGTGTATGTTTTTGCCGCTGTCGCTGTCCAAAACTAATTGAGTTTCTAGACCTAAATCTCTAACTAGATGGCCCATCCCATCTCTCCCGCCTATTTCCTCATCCGAAGTTATCACCACGGCATATCTGATATTACCGCCACTCTGGGTGGCCACATGCCACAGATTGATCAAACTGCTAGCAACAAAACTTTTCATATCAAATACACCGCGCCCAAATATTTTCCCTCCGTCGATTTTCATTTCATATGTTTTAGATGGGACCACATCAATGTGACCCGGGCTAATGACATCAAATTTCAACCCATCAACATTCGAAAGCACTAGAGATCGATGGCCACTGTTCACAAATTCCTTTCCGTAGATGCCCAGATTTTTTGGTAGAAACCTTCTGCATAGGTCAAGACAGCTGACCATTGCCTCTGAGTTGCCGCTGTAGCTAGGAATGGCAACTAACCTACGGACCAGTTGGAGCATATTTTTTAGGATTGAGTATTCCTGTTATATAGGAAATTCCCATATACACTGAAGCCGACAGAACACCAGCCAAGAAAAGCTTCATAAATCCCGGAGCAATGAATTGGCCCAGAGGTATAAATTTGTCGCAGGCTCCCAGAGTCAGAGACATAAAAATTAGAGCGTAGAAAATCTTAGCGACATTGGGTAAAAATTTTTCCGAAAGAACCAACCGTTTTTTGGCCAGAAGAATTATCAGCAGTGAAGCAAAATCTAAGTAGGCCGCCAACACCGAGGAGACTATCACTCCCTCATAGCCAAAGTATTTTGCCAGAATTGGAGCCACTGTGACATTGGAGACCAGGGACAAAAGTGCCGAAATCATTGGCGTTTTCGTATCCCCCATAGAAAAAAATAGGCTCTGAAGTATCTTGGACAGTATAAATGGCGGAAGGGCGTAGGCATATATTTTTATGCATCTCACCACAGCCAACGACGAAACCCTGGAAAACTCACCTCTTTCGAACAGAATGGGCACAAATAGGTAGGACATTTTATACAGGCAAATCATAAGAGGTAAACCCAAAAATAACGCCACCAGCAGCGCATTTTCCTGAATTTCAAATATATCATCGGCATTCTGTTTTATTTTCTTCGACAGCAGAGGCAATATGCCGACCCCCAGCGCAGTCCCTATCAGAGATATGGGCAGTTGAATTATCCTGTCCGCATAGTAGACATGGGATATTGCTCCCACTGTCCTGGAAAGAATTATGGAGGAAACTATTGAATTCAGCTGATCAACGCCACTGCTCAGGAGAGCCGAGGAAAAATTTCGCACAAATTTTCCTGTCATCTGGTCCAATTTTATTTTTGTCGGATAAATCAGGATATTTCGACCAAGCACAGCCAGATACAGGGAAATAAATTGCAGAGCACCACCCGCTAGAACAGCCACAGATAACACAGTTAGAATGTCCCAGGAAAATACAGAGGACAGTAGAGAAGAGATGATGAATATTAAATTTAGTAAAAGAGGATTTATAGCCACCATAAAAAATCTTTCGTGGGCGTGCAGAATCCCGGCCATAAAACTCGCGAGGGATATGAAAATTAGGTAGGGGAAAGTTATTCTGGCTAGCGCCACTGCCAACCTATATTTTTCGGAATTCCCAGAAAAGCCCGAGGCAAAGAGAGCCATGATTTGCGGCATAAGTAATTCGGCCAGCAGAGTGAAGACAAGAACAGAGTAGAAAAGCAGAGAAAACATATTTTTTAGGAATTGGGAAGTTTTTAATTTGTCTCTGTCCATCATATAGCTGGATAGAATTGGCACAAAGGCGGCACTAAATGCTCCCTCGGCAAACACAATGCGAAAAAAATTTGGAATTCTGTAGGCGACAAAAAAAATATCTGATGCTGAACCGGTTCCAATATATTTGGCAAAACATATATCCCTGAGTAGGCCAAACAATCTCGACAGTAAAGTACTCATGGCTATTATGATACTGGACATCGGAAAATTCATAGACTGGGGAACTTGATTTTATTTCTAAAAATGTATATAACGTGTTGTAAATTACAATGAGCCCATGGTTTACTGGAACCGAGTCCTAGTTATTTTGCTTACTTTGCTTAATTATGGAGTAGCCAGTATAGTCTTTGGATCAAACACAGAGGATGAAAAAAAGCGCCAGGAGTTTAAAAATAAAATTTTTAATGAAGAGACTCTGAGAGATCCGAAAAGTGGCCTCAGGGATGAGGATTTTGAACCTCTGCTCGAAAATACAGATGAAACTGAAGAGGGAGCTCCCAGCGCAGACCAGGACATCAAAAAATCGAACACGAACGATGGAATAGAAACCAACCCAGAAAAAACAAATGGAGACGGGGAATCGGAAAATTCCCAAACTGAAACCGGAGCGGAAAAAACTAAAAACACGGGGGAAACCGGACAGACAGCCACCGATGTCACTGTGGACAATAAACCTGAAATTCCCAGGAATACTTTGGAAAAAAACGAACCCGATCTGGATAACTCTCCTGACGGAGAAAATGGGACGGGCCCTAGTCTAGAGGAGGACAGCGAATATCCAAAAAACATCCCAGAAACAACCGAAGAGAAAACAGAGCCGAAGGATGGGGATTTAGCCGAAGAAAAGAAAGTTAAAGAGCCGAAGGACGAAGATTCGGCCGAAGAAAAGAAAATCGGAGAAGGAGAAATCGAAAAGACAGAGCAGAAGCCCGGCAAACATATGAGGAGAAACAGAACAGATGACGAGGGCTACAAAAATATAGTGCCGCTGGCCGAAGAGCAAATTAAAAAAACCGACGAAAACAGCGAAAAAGATAAGAGCCCAAAGGACAAAGGTAAAACCAGACGCAAATACAGACGAAACGCTCCAGATGCAGAATTGGCTAACCCCCCAAGCATAGACGGTGAGGACAACAACGATATGGATAAAACTGAACAAAATCAGACGGACGCAGGTATGAAAACAAAGGATGGTTCTCTGACCCCCGAACTGGACAGGCTCGAAAAAAAACAGGGAGAAAAAAAATCTGAATCTGATAAAGAAATAATTAGAACTGGGAAAAAACAGGAGGGAACAGCAAATTTTGATGATAAAAATGGCGAAACACCAGTGGTTAGAAAGAGAAAACCAAAAAAAAATGAAACGAAGGATGAGGGGATTTTAGAAAAAATATATAATATAACGGACAGCGGTGTTTCGGAGGATTTTTTATTTTCAGAGCAATATTCAAATTTGCTCAGAGAAAGCGAGAAAATAAATCTCAAAAAATCCGATATAGCCAACAACAAAGACATACCCGTGCTCTATGCCTCCACTAAAAATATAAAAAATTTTCGCACTAGCGATATCCCGGAAGAATTACTGACGTTCAAAAGATCTGAATCCAACGCGCACATCCCAAACATTACCAGCCTGGAGGATATCCAGGACACGGCTAAAAAGGCCATAGTCGCCAACGATCTGGCGGCGCTCCGGGGTATCATCGAGAGCGTCGGTAATTCGGATTTTTTCGTTGACAGCGATAGAACTGTTTTGGAATTTTCCATAGAAAACGGCAGTTATTACATAGTGCGCTATCTAATCTATAGCGGGGCCAGTATAAACAAACAGGGCAGAGATCTAAACACCCCCCTGCATGTGGCTGTCAATACCGGCAACATCGATCTGGTGAAACTATTGATAGAGAGTGGTTCCGCTATTGACAGCCAAAATTCTTCGGGAAGAACACCTTTGATGCTTGCTATAGTAAAAAACCATGAAAATATCGCCTATGAACTATTAAAAAATGGAGCAAAAATGGATATCGAGGATAGTGATGGCAAGACGGCCTATAGTCTTTGCCTGGGATATAACAGAGGCAGAATACAGCAGTATTTGACAAATATGATGAAAACTAGAGGAGTCACACTGAAATGAGCTACAATACACTTAGAGTTTTTTGGGCAGATAAAATTCCAAAAATTAATGTGAATATGATATTAACGGTCTGCACTATATTTTCCTTTGGGGTTGCTATGCTTTACTCCGTTGGGAATGGAAGTATGCGGCCCTGGGCTCTGAGACAGATCATTCATTTTATCATTTCTTTCCCCCTCTGTTTGATTATAGCCGTAACGGATATAAATTTTTGGTTTAAAAACTCCTATAGAATCTACGCCTTTGGACTAATTCTATTGGTGATAGTTGAAATTTCTGGCTACAGATCGATGGGGGCCACTAGATGGCTGAACCTAGGTTTTACAAAAATACAGCCATCAGAATTTATAAAAATTTTTACCATCTTGGCTCTGGCCAGATATTTTTTCCAGACGGACCTTAAGAACATTCAGGAAAACAAAACATTGCTAGTGCCAATTATGCTGATATTGGTTCCCTGTGGTCTGATTCTAAGGCAGCCGAATCTCGGCACTGCACTAATTTTAATGGCAGTGGGCGTATCTATTATGTTCTTCGTGGGAGTGCAGGTTAAAAAATTCTTTATCTGTTTATTTTTAATCCTTCTTGCGGCGCCCGTCCTATGGCAATTTGCTCTCCGTGATTATCAAAAACAAAGAATTATGGTATTTCTGGATCCGGATAGTGATCCTCTAAATAGCGGCTACAACATAATGCAATCAAAAATAGCCATAGGATCCGGCGGTTTTTGGGGAAAAGGCTTCATCAAGGGAACCCAGGGGCAATTGGAATTCCTGCCCGAAAGACACACCGACTTCATATTCACCGTGTTCTGCGAAGAATTTGGCTTCATGGGCGGTGTTCTTGTGATTTTCCTCTACCTCCTGCTGTTTTCTATGTTTATCCACACTATAATTAGATGTAATAATACGTTTGGAAAAACCATAGTTGCCGGTGTACTTGTAAACTTTTTCTGCCATTTTTTCATAAATATAGGTATGATAATCGGTCTGCTGCCGGTTGTCGGCACTCCTCTGATCCTGTTCTCCTACGGGGGGAGTGTGACTGTGTCTTCTCTAATATCCATAAGTTTTGTGCTGAATGTGCAGATACATTCGGATAGAGAAATTAAAAACCTTACCCAACTATGAAGAAAAAAATACTTCTGATAGCCGGTGAAAAATCTGGGGATCTTCTGGGCTCGAAGATCATAGAGCAACTGGACAAAAATATATTTGAAATAAGCGTGGCCGGAGGGTCTCTGATGGAGGAAAAAAGTGGGCAAAAGAGCCTTTTCCCCATAGCAGATACCTCTGTGATGGGGTTTTTTGAAATATTGCCCAGACTATTTAAAATTATGAAGATCATAGAAAAAATTGCAAAATTTGCTGTGGAAACATCCCAGGACGCCATATTGACAATAGATTCACCGGATTTCTGTTTCAGAATCGCAAAGAAAATCAGGAAACTGGCCGGAAAAAATAGAATAAAAATTTTTCATCTGGTGGCACCCAGTGTTTGGTTCTACAGGGCGGGAAGGGCGAAAAAAATCGCCAAAATTTACAATGGGCTATTCTGCATATTGCCCTTTGAACCGCCCTATTTTGAAAAATATGGCCTAAAAACAATTTTTGTAGGCCATCCAATTTTCGAAAAAAAACCCTCCGAGGATACGTCTCGCGGGGATGAGAACACTGGGCTTCTAGCCCATAGAACCGGTAAAACCATCCTGCTAACTCCGGGTAGCAGGATCGGAGAGGTGAATCGCATACTGCCGCTAATGGTTGAAGTCACAAAAAACCTCAGAAAAAAATATAATTTTCACTACAGTGTCTTCACCACCGAAGACACAACCGCTCCGGTGAAAAAATATCTGGAAGCTAGAAATATTGACTATATAGATGTGGTGGCCGAACAGGAGGAGAAAGAAAATATTTTAGAGAAAACTCTACTGGCCCTGGCGAAATCCGGAACAAATACTTTGGAAATAGCGGCCCACGCCGTACCACTTGTTATTGTGTATAAATTTAACTTTCTAACAAATATTCTGGCTAGCCTACTACTGAAAATAAAATCTGGCAAAATTTATGTAAATCTAGTAAATATCCTAGCTGGTCGAGAAATAATTCCAGAACTAATTCTTCGTAGATGCACGATAAAAAACATAGAGAAAAGCGCCATAGAACTTATAGAGGATGAAAAATCTAGAGACAGACAGGTTGAAAATAATCTGGAAATTCTAAAAAATCTAGGTTACAAAGCCAATAGTTCGCCATCGCAGGTAATCGCCGATGAAATACGTAAATCACTGGAACTGTAGGTATCTAGCTGTCCCACTGCTATTGGCCATTGTTCTAAGCCCCGGTTGGGATTGCTTTTCGGAGGAGTTCAGAGTGGGAAACACCACAACGATTAGAGCAGATGAAATCAGAATCAAAAAAAACGAAAATATAATGGTTTTCAATGGGAACATTAGCATAGAAAATAAGGGGCTAAAAATTTTTGTTAAAAAAACTCTAACGGTGCACTATATAAATATTGATGGTAAAATTAATCCGAACTCTATGGATATGACCGGCCTTGTGGCCACAAACCCCAGAGGCGTTAAAATCAGTGGGGACAGAGGAAACTATGATTTTATAAACTCAATTCTAGTCATCAGTGATAACGTTGTGCTGAAAGAGAAGAACACGATTATATTTGCAGATAGGGCAATTTACGACACTAATACGGAGGAAATTAGTGTACCTAGCGAGAGGGACAGAGAAAACGAAGTGGATAGGGGAATACTAATAATCATGGATAACATCAACGAATTGGAAAATAAAAAAGATGACGGAGAACACTCTAAAGATTAACCATCTGGTAAAAAACTATGGCGGAAAAGCAATAGTGCAGGACGTAACCCTAGAGGTCAAACAGGGAGAAGTGGTTGGACTACTGGGACCAAATGGAGCCGGCAAAACAACTATATTTTACATGACCATAGGCCTTATAGGGGCTGACGGCGGCCAAATTCTATTGAACGACAGTGATGTATCCAATTTTCCCATGTACAAAAGGGCGCGACTGGGTCTGGCCTATCTACCCCAGGAGGCTTCGATTTTTAGGGGAATGACTGTGTATATGAATATTTACTCTATTCTAGAAATTTTCCAGCCAGATAGAAAGGAGAGGGCCAGAAGACTGGAACAGCTCCTCGATGATTTTTCCCTTTCCCATTTGAAAAATTCTATTGCGGCCTCTCTGTCCGGAGGGGAGCGAAGACGCGTAGAGATAGCCAGAACTCTAGCCTCGAACCCTCTGTTTATACTTCTAGACGAACCATTTGCTGGCATAGACCCTATAGCCATCAGAGAAATAACTGGAATCATTCTGAAGCTAAAGAATATGGGCATAGGTATTCTAATAACGGACCACAGCATAAGAGAAACACTGGCCATTGTCGACAGAGCCTATGTTGTCTACGACGGGAAAATCCTGACCTCTGGAAACAGAGACGAAATAATTAATAATCCAGATGTTAAAAGATTTTATCTGGGCGAAGACTTTATATAAAATATCTCTCACTAGAATAAGACTCTTTGATCTCCAGATTAGTTGCAGTAAATTTGGCTGGGTCGGAAGGATTCGAACCTTCGCCTGACAGGATCAAAACCTGTTGCCTTACCACTTGGCTACGACCCATTGGAATATGAACAATCTATGGCATAGATTCGCATAAGTCAATCTGGAGCTTATTTTCTGGACGCCCCCACAGAATCGATTCCACGGGAAAAATTATTTTTCTCCTGCCGGGGTCCAGTCACAACAGCAAACAATGACCATCGTATTTTTATTTATTGTAATTTAACTGCTAGTGGCTAGATTCTCCTCCTAAAAACTCAACAAAAGTGCCTGAAGTTATGGATCTGGTAGACACCCTGGAGAAAGATCTACTAGCCTTCTCCTCCGAAGAAAGAAAGAACAGCATGGGGCGTTTTTTCAGAGAGGAAATACACCCCTACGGAGTAGACAGCGCCAGAGTCAAAAAGATAGGAAAGAATATCCTGGTAGCTCTAAAGGGGAGGCCCAAAAGTGAGGTGTTCTCTCTCTGCGAAGAACTGTGGAAATCAGGTCGCCTAGAAAAATGCGAACTGGCCTGTGAATTGGCCTATGCTCTGAGAAAATCCTACACACCCGACGATTTCTACACGCTGGAATATTGGATAGCCCAATTTGTTAGCAACTGGGCAAACTGTGATTCACTGTGTAATCACAGTGTGGGAGCGTTTATAGAGATGTACCCGGAATTCATAGAGAGACTGAAATCATGGACGAGATCTAAAAATCGATGGCAAAAAAGGGCGTCGGCAGTTTCTCTGATAATACCAGCTCGCAGGGGAAAATTTCTGTCGGACATTCTCTCCATAGCCGAGGCACTGCTGCAGGATAGAGACGATATGGTCCAGAAGGGCTACGGTTGGCTTCTGAAGGTTGCCAGTGAGGCCCATCCAGACGAAATATTCGACTATCTGATGGCCAAAAGAGATATAATGCCTAGAATCGCCTTTCGCTATGCCGTTGAGAAATTGCCCCAGGAACTCAGAAAAATCGCCATGGAACGGCGCCAGTGACTAGCCTGGTGCGTGCTTCCTTAGCCTAGGAGAAAGCTAATTTTCTAATAAGTTCCTCAATGTTATCGGTTTCCAATACTCTGTTGTTTCTTCTGAAATGACACCGAAGACACTCATGGACCACAACAAAGTTACCGTTTTTACATTCGAGAGAAACGGGTCGCATCAGGCCACAGCAACTGCAGGCCCTATCTCCAGGATTAATGTCGACATGTTTAGAAAAAAGACAGTCGGGACAATGATTTGTAAAGCCATTGCCCCGAACAAATCGTCCACAATTCTCACAGATAAAATCCTCAATATTTTTCTGAAATTTCTTCCTGTCCATAGACTCTCCCACACTGTAATTTCCCCACTAACCTATCCGCCAGACCGGAAATAACTTTCCCAAGCCCTGGCTCCAGGCTCATTTTATCTGGGGGCATAGATTTTTATCAAACAGTCCAAGAAATTCTAAAGCTCCCCGAAGTTTAGCGAATTCCCTGTTTTTTTTAAATTTACCGAGAGTGGCGATAGTCTTTGGAATGTTAAGATCGTCGCAGAGATCATCTATAATTTCCTCCGGAACCGGGTGGCCCTCTCCGGTGTCCTCTAAATTCCTATGGAGACCCCTGAGCAAATTCTCCGACTCCCTGATTAGATTCAGATCAAAATTTAGGGGTTTCCTGTAGTGGTTTCTAGCCACGGCTAGTCTGACAACACAGCCTGACAAATTATTCATTCTAAGCTCATCAATGGTCACAAAATTTCCCAGAGATTTTGACATTTTTTTCCCATCCACCATCAAAAATCCCACATGAAACCAAAAATTAGCAAAATTACTACCCGGAAAGGCGCATCTGCTCTGGGCAATTTCGTTTTCGTGGTGGGGAAATTTTAGATCCATTCCTCCACAATGTATATCAAAATCACTCCCTAGATATTGTTGGCTCATCGCAGAACATTCAATGTGCCAGCCCGGCCTACCAACGCCCCAGGGGCTAGAGAATCTAATGGATTGGTCATCATCAGCCGAGCTGGGCTTCCAGAGAACAAAATCCAATGGATTCCGTTTATCTGGGTTATCTTCAATTCTAACTGCATTCAATAATTTGCCCCCATCCACATGGGACAGGATTCCATAATCTCCATAGCTGCTGACACTGAAAAACACATGGCCATTTTTCACATACCCATGCCCATTTCTCACTATTCTGTCTATGGTCTCTATAATGCAGGCTATATGTTCTGTGACTCTGGGCTCATGGGTTGGTCCGAGATTCCTAAGATAGAGCATATCATTTTCATGGAGAAGTATCACTCTACCGGTTAGATCGCCTATGGATACTTTTTCCTGCTGGGCTCTGGCATTTATTTTATCATCGACATCTGTAATATTTCTGACATAGACAACATCGCCATAGAGTACCCTCAGCAACCTCACAAGTGTATCCACCACAACGGTCACCCTTCCGTGGCCTACATGGGCCCTATCATAGACCGTGGGACCACAGGCATAGAGCCCGACGGGTTTAGATTTTCCCAGGGGTTCGAATTTCTCCACTCTGCTGGTCAGAGTATTAAATAGACTCAACATCCTCTATTTACTTTTTTGGCTCCAATTTTTGTGGCTCCTGTTTTGCTTTGTCGCTCGCAACTCTTTTTAATTCGCAGTTCACATTAGCCCCATAGTCGACAGCTAAAAATTTATATTCCAGAACACCAAGGATAACGGCCGTATCAGAAATGTTTATTTTTTCGCTATAGACCTTCCCCTCGAATGTACCCTTAATATTGAATACCTTGGCCACCACATCTCCCTTCAGTAGACCGTTTTCGCGAATGGTCACAACATCAGATGCAACATTGCCCTCGATGTGTCCCTCTATTTCAATATTATTACAGTTCTTTATATCTCCAAAAAAAACTGTTCCCCCAGACACCAGCGAGGGCGTGGTATCCCTTGTAAGATTTTTAATCAACGACATAACAATCTCCACTTCTCCAACTAAAATAATTAAAATATACCCTTCATGTTATAATTGGACTTAAAAAATAAGCAACATTCTTAGAAAAATAACTAGTCCGTTTATCCTCCTCCAGGAAGGTTCTCAAAAAAATACAGAGCGGGAACAATCTATATCTAGTAGACAATAGCCTCACTTTTTTTAGATTTTTCTCCTGCGCTAATATCCAACAACTTGCCCACCCGAATAAAATTATTTGGATCCTGGCTGGCATTGCGCACATTAATCTCATAGTGCACATGGGCCCCGGTAGACCTCAGACCACTAGCGCCCTGGGTGGCTATGGCCTCTCCTCTCTCCACCCGTTGACCAACGGTGACATGGGCCCTATATAGATGACCATAGGTAGTAATTATGCCATTCCCATGGTCCAAAGACACAACATTCCCCATCTCCTTACTCGAGCGAATGGCAACCACTCGCCCTCCAGCAGGGGCAAGAACATTCGATCTGTACGGCCCCACCAGATCAATTCCATTGTGAAGTTTCATTTTTTTACTGAAAGGATCTAGACGCATCCCATAGTGGCTAGATATTCTACAATCCTGCATGGGCATCGTTATCGGAGCCGAATCTAGACGACTCTCTAGAGCCCCAAGACGTCCTATATTGTAGACAACTCTGGAGGTCATTTTACTATCTCCAGCTTTCAGTTCAGAAACTTCCCCAGAAGGGGCGCCTTCGTTCAGTCGAACGAGTTTCAGAATAGCACCTAGACTCTCAACTCGCAACTCCATCTCCCCATTTAGCAGGGAAAGATTCTTGGCTATATTAGCTAAAATGGGTTTTGCTCTGCTGTAGTTGCTGGCACCGGTGGAAAGATTGGCAACACCCAACATACTATCATCAATTGTTCTGCCGGCTCCATCCATATCAAATTTCCTGAATCTATCATAGTAGTTTAGAGTACGAAAATACCTCCTCAGCTCATTGACAGCCAGATCAAGATCCGCCACCTTTTCATTTAGCTCAGCATTAACAATCTTCAACTCATAGATTTCCATGGACCACCTCGCCCGCTTTCTCACTCGATGGAAAAAGAACAGAGTAGAAAACGCCACCCAGAGAGAGAAGAAGAAATGGAGCACTCTAGTCATGGGCCCAATCTTTCTACTCTCTATGCCAACTTCAGATATAGAGACAACGTAATTGTCGCTGAGGAATCTTTTCCACATAGTTACCCTAAACTCAATTCATCAACACCACTCTCCGGCGAAACCCTTTCGGGACCAACGATAATAGATGGCTGCGCACCCACCGGGCTAACCCATAGCTACCTCAGGACTAGGCCAGTAGCACTACAGCCAACCACACCCTCCCCCAGAAGGACCAGGGGGAACATAGAAAAAGACAGCACACCTAAACAGTGCGCGATCTCTTCCGCCAGATCAGTGATCTCTTCTACTCGCCGCTAACAACGATCACGCCCCTTCTATTCTGGGACCATATGGCTTCACCCTTCCCAAAAACAGCGGGTTTTTCCTTACCAAAACTCTTAGTTCCAATTCTTTTGGAGGCTACTCCTTTAGAAATCAGATATTTTTTAACAGCATTGGCCCTTCTCTGACCGAGAGCTAGGTTATATTCCCTTGTGCCCCTCTCATCACAGTGGCCCTCCACTACAGTGGTAGAAGTTTTTTCTTTGACTAGTTTAGAAGCCAGCTGATCTAGTGTACTCTTCGCAACTTTGCTAAGAACAGCACTATTGAAGGCGAAAAACACCTTATTTCCCTTCTCCGCCTTTTCCTCACTAGGCTTTTCAATTTCACTCTGGCCCGCAGAAGAAACGGGTTCATAGTTCTCGGCACAGCCAGCTAACAATAGAATAGTTGATAATAAAATTAATTTTTTATTCATAAAAAGTCCCAATGGTTACAGATGACGTGCATGATAAACCGAATTTTTTAGAAATCAATAGGCACAAACTTATTTTATTCATTATTTGGCAAAAATATCAGCTACTCATATTCATGAGTAACTTTATATCAGTAAAGCCTATTTCTCTAGATCGATGGACTAGCTAAAACATGACGGCGCCTCCTCCCGTCGCCCCTGGAAACCGGTCTCAGACGGCCACTTCCCCCGAGATCGAAGGATGACATCTGTAGTCGGCTAGATTGAAATCTTCGTAGCCAAAGGAAAATATGTCCTTCACTTTTGGATTTAAAATCATTTTCGGCAGAGGATGGGGCTCTCTTCCTAGCTGCAGTCTAACCTGCTCTAGGTGATTTAAATATATGTGGGTGTCCCCTGTACTGTGGATAAATTCTCCCAGCTGCATGCCACAGACCTGGGCCATCATCATCGTCAGCAGAGCGTAGGAAGCTATGTTAAAGGGAACTCCAAGGAAACAATCCGCCGATCTCTGGTACATTTGACAGCTGAGCTTATTGTTGAGGACAAAAAACTGAAACAGCGTGTGGCACGGAGGGAGACGCATTCTGTTCACCTCGGGAGGATTCCAGGCGGACACCAGAATTCTTCTGGAATTTGGATTGGTTTTTAGAGTACTGATCACCTCCGATATCTGGTCAACACCGCCAAAATTGCGCCATTGTTTGCCGTAGACTGGCCCCAGATCTCCATTTTCATCGGCCCACTCGTCCCATATTTTTACACCATGTTCCTTCAGATAGCCCAAATTGGTGTCGCCCCTCAGAAACCAGAGTAATTCATATATTATAGACTTCAAATGCATCTTTTTTGTGGTCACCAGCGGAAAGCCATCATTTAAATCATATCTACTCTGTGTGCCGAATATCGACAGAGTTCCCACGCCAGTCCGATCGTCCTTCCGAACGCCATTTCCCAAAACATTTCTAAGTAATTCAAGATATTGTTTCATAGCAATCTCCCTATTATTCCACAATTCAGATCCAGAAATCCATCCCTAATGGGAAGCAGCCAACAGAACATTCTAGGATGATATAGGCTATTTAATCTCATCAAAAAGATTTTTGTTACTCTCTATACCCTCTCTGGGACCTTCCGTTGCAATCTGAGAATCGCCGACACATTGGTCGATATAGTCACCAAGAATCTTCACGTCATCTAGCTTTAGATTTCTTATGGTTCTGTACTCATTCTCAATATTTTTGTCAGTTCTTCCTATCAGATAGTCCTCTAGAATTTTCATGCCACTATCAAGATCCGTTCTAGGGTGGAGATACACAGCCAGCGCCTTTATCTTAACCCCCTCGAAGTCTCTGACGGACATTGTGAGGTTTCGGAGAAACTCGCCAGCACCCCTAAACACATCAAAGGTATTAGCTACGTTTGGATCCGAATAGCTATAGAACATCATTTGGTCATACTCCATACTGAGTTTTGACCCATAGGCGCCCCTCTTTTTTCTAACCTCCGGATACAAATAGTTCCAAGTTAGAAGCGCCGGCAGAAAATGTAATTCCCAGGTTTTTCCTCTCGAATCACATCTTAGATAATTTCTATAGTTTCTAGCCGGCACGATTCTAGCCTGATTTAGCTTCTTCAGAGTAAAGTCACGGGCCTGTCCCTTCGAAAAGCCCCGGGGCAAACTCTTTATATATTTCCTACTCTCCCCAAGAACTCTTTTGCTGCCGACAACACCAACCACCAGATTTTTTCTCACAAAAAGATTGCTTCTCACATAGTTCAAATCTGCCAATAGTTTTCTGAAGCCTGCATCCCAATCTTCCAGTAAATCCTTCAGATATAAATAATATTTTTCACCGCCAAGATAGGAATTTGTTATACTTCTTTCGGACACATCGGAAAATAGGAAATATCCATCTCTTTTTAGATCCATTTCTATCTCCTGCAGCGCCCGATCCAATATATTCCTAATCTCATTTTTCTGCCCATCGTAGTCGAGCCCGAACAGGTTTTCATTCAACAGTTCAAAGGATTTCTCCCCCAGCGCATCGTCGAAACCCCTAACTTTGACAATAAAGCGACTCACAATGCCCTCGCCCCCGTAGGTAGGTTTCAGCAGAATGCTCCTGTCAATGCGGTGACCAAGGATCCTAGTCTGTTCGAGATACAGGTCCGCGTTGCTCTTCGTTCCAGAGCCAAGTTTGTCAAACAACAGGCTGTAGATGCCCACAGCGGGCAGAATCTCGTGGGGAATATTTATGTTGAAGGCAAAGGCAATCTGGGCCAGGCCATTGCCATTTTTCTTTGTATCACTGTGGAGTAATTTTACCTCCTCAAAATTCTCCCTTTTCACTCTGCTGGTTAATTTTTCATCCTTCCAGTCCCTCAGAGAAATTCTTGGAAAATTTGTCTCTATCTCCGCAGCAGAGGCTTTTCGGAATCTTTCGGTTTCCAGCCTAAGTTGCTCCAGTTCCGGACCACTCATATTTTTCTTTAGAACAGCAAGCTTAGAATTTATTTCTTCATTCTGTCGATCGAACATACGATCATCGGGACGGAAGGTTATTTCAGCCCGCTGCCTATTCTCCAGAAGATTCTTCCTCAGAAAAGTTCTCCAGAAATTCCTGTCCCCAGTAATTTTTTCAAACTCGGCCCCCCTTCTCTCCCCATCCAGAAACAATTTGTAGTCCTTTCCTAGCATGTAGGCATCATTTATAGAGAAAATATTCTCATCATTTCTACTGAAGGCAAATTTGAACCTACTCTCGTTTCTAATCCTATACTTTTGCATGGACAGAGCGGCCTCCTCCGCCATCTCCCCAAAACCAAAATCCGCCACCTCTCTAAGAACTTTTTCCAGGGCAAATTCGATTTTGCCTTCATTTTTCTTTTCCACACCCTCGAACACAATGAAAAGAGCTGTCTTATTTTTTCCAGAGTCGATGTTAACACCAACGTCCGTAGCCAATCCACTTTTCACAATTTCTCTCTTCAGAGGCGCCTCCTCATAGCCTGCCAGCAAAAAAGCCAGAGAGTCAGCCTTAGAGTTAGCAACCACATCTCCCACATCTCCCAACACATAGGAAAAAACCAAATAGGAATGCTCTTCATCTTTAGCAGCCGGATAGGCCAGAACTTTCTTCACCGGGGAAGAGAGTAGCCTATCCTCAAAGTTAGGCCTGAGCGGCTCTCTCCTTTCGAATTTTTTAAAATTGCTATTCAGCAGACCAAGTTCTTTCTTTATATTCCCCCGGCCGTAGATAATTGTCAGAGAATTCGAGGGATTATGAGTATCTCTATGGTATTTCAGTAGATTTTCATGGGTCAGGTCTATAATGTGATTAGGCAGCCCGCCATAGTCAAATTCTAATCCGGGAAACAAATTTTTGAAAGACTCCACCCAGAAATGCTCCTGGGGATCAGAGTAGGCGGTCTTCATCTCGTTAAAGACTACCCCATTATAGCTCAGATTACCATCTCCATCGGCCTCTAAATTCCAGCCCTCTCTTTTGAAAGTATCCTCCGAAAGCTCGGGGAAAAGAGCGGCATTAATATACACATCCATTAGATTCGTAAAATCGCTGTTATTCAGAGTCTGGAAAAGATAGCAAACCTGTCCCTCCTTTGTGTAGGCATTTAGAAAAGTTGCCGGAGTAAATTTTGCCAGATCGAAAAACAGATCGACACCCTTATATTTATGGGAAGAAGAGAGCACAGAATGCTCAAGAATATGCACCACTCCGGTACTATCAAGTGCTGGAGCAGAGAACACTATTCCAAAAAATCTATGGGGGTCTATGTTGTTAACATAGAGAACTCTGGCCCCCGTTCCCATATGTTCAAAGACGAAAATCCTATCCTCCCTGCCATTATTATGAATTATTTCTTTCTCTAGAACCCTAAAACCACTAATGGACGAACCGACTCTGGGATCCAGAGCAAAAACAGATTTCCCAGATAAAAATGAACTTATCATAACCATAGAGAACAACCACACAATTTTTAATTTCACGGAAAACTGACAACCATGTCAAATAACAGCACGCTGTGGAAAGCGTATAATTAGCCAATTTAATTAGCAAGGACATTTGAATTTTTACAGAGAGACCACTGGCGTTATATATTTATGTAAAATTTAGTGATAGTCTGTGGGTCTCCGGTACGCCTAGGGCCTATATCCTGGAGCTGGCTGTCGCCACTATTCCTAGTTTCCCTATAGAAAAGAGATATATAGAATGAATGAAATTGAAAATCACGCCATTGATTTTTCTCTCCAGGAAATTTATAGTGTCCACTACTTTTACTATTATTTAGTAACATTCGTTGAATTTAAGTCAAAAATCTCGGAGAAGCCTGCTGTTTTTTGTTCTCGCCACCCTGCCGGGCGTATGTTTGGCATACCAAACGACGAGCAACCACTCCTACATAAAAAATTCAAATTTCGCTGGAAACTATGTTATGGAGATTGGAGGTGATCTGGATTCAAAATTTTTTCATAGCAACAGTTACAGTCTATTTAAATTTGAGAGTGATCTATCTCTAGATCTACGTCTCTACCATGTGGCCGGTGGTGTTCTGAAGTACGGACTTGACATTAGGCATGATCTTAGCGGCCAGTACCCCAGAGAAACAACCTACTATCTATTCATCGTTGGCTACCTGGGAAAAATAGAGATTGGAACGACCCGGGATGCGACGGAAAATCTAAAAATTGGAGCCCTCCCACTTTCGATTAGTCCGAATGCGACCGGCAGTAGTTTCGCGAAGCATGTGGAGTTTCCAACGGGCTATGGAAATGCCCTCTTCGAACCGACCACACTAATGAATCAAAATTTTGGCTTTACAAACGGCCAATCTATGGAGGGGGCTTGGAATTCCACCAGATATTTAGATAAAATAAGTTACTATTCACCAGAGTTTTTTGGTTTTCAGCTGGGGCTAAGTATAACGCCAAATATCTCAGATACACTCTCTAAAAATGCGGTTTTTGGAAAATTAATTAGCAAATCCGAAAAAACCGAACTCAAAGACCTTGGCTGTGTCACATCAGCGGCTCTGAACTACATTGGAAATATATTGGATATTTCTCTGGCGGCATCGATAGCATTTGAATTTAATTCTAGAACCCCAACCTGGATAATCCCATTCAAAGGGAAAAAATATGAGAAAAAGAGTTCTTCCCTGGCGGCAGAATTTCAATCCTGGGAGGTTGGACTTAGTTTGAGCTATTTTGGCCTGACCATTGCTGGATCCTATGGCCAAAACATTACAAGTATAGAGGAAGATCTTTCCCAAAAACTTAACCTGGAGGAAACAATTGGGGGCGGATACACAACATTTGGCGCAAGCTACGAAATTGGTTCCTTTGGAATAGGTGCTGTGTTTTTTAACAGCGAATATAACGGAAATACAATAAAAACTACAAATTATGAGCTTAAAAGGAAGATCGCTAAGAATTTGACCCTTTATCTGCAGTTCATTGATTACCAATACAAATTTGAAATAGATGATGAAAAGGAATCGGGCGAAGAATTTGCTGCCGCCATTGGCCTTCTTTTGAATTTTTAGTATGCGGAATTCAGTGGACACCCAACCAACCATGGAAAATAACAGAAGTCTAGCAAACTATACAAATTTTGGCTGTGGCGGAGCCGCCCAGCTGTTTTTTATGCCGGAAAATAAAGATGATCTGTTGAATTTTCTAGAGATAAATGGTGGGAAACAGAAAATCACGGTCATAGGCGGGGGAACTAACCTGCTGATCAGAGATGGCGGTGTCGAGGGTGTAGTCCTAGTCACACGAAAACTCAGAGATGTTACATTTTCCAATGGCTCCATAGTCGCCGAATGTGGCCTAGCGAATGCCAAACTTTTTAATTTTGCCAAAGGCCTGAACCTAGGGGGTTTCGAATTTCTGGGTTGCATCCCGGGAACCGTAGGTGGCGCCTGCAGAATGAATGCTGGCTGCTACGGCTCAGAACTAAAGGATATTTTGATCAGCATAGAGGTTGTGGATCCAGTGGGCAACGTGCGGACTATCGGCGCCAGTGAGTGTAATTTTGGCTATAGAAAAAATGGGTTGCCAGAGAATTTTATTTTCCTAAGGGCCACCTTTGATGCAAGTAAATTTACCAATAGAGATGAATCCGAGAAGATCTTCAGAAAAATGCTCGGAGAAAAACTAAGAACACAGCCTGGGGGAGAGAAGACCTGTGGCTCCACCTTTAAAAATCCTCCGGATGTACCGGCCTGGAAAGTTATAGAGCAGATTGGGCTCCGGGGGGTTGACTTTAGTGGGGCTATGTTTTCAGAAAAACATGCCAATTTTTTGATAAATCACGGAAAATCCACGGCAACAAATCTAGAAAATCTGATAGACCTGGCTAGACATAGAGCTAAAGATTTGATGGGCATAGACCTCGAGCTGGAGATAAAAATAATTGGAGGCAGAGATGCGCAGAGAGGCTAATTTTATCCTGACGCTGTTCACTCTAACCACCCTGTTTCTAGCGGTTATTCTGCTGACCAGAAGGTGTGTGATAGGTTCTCGGGTAAGTGATTTTAGAAAAAATTTCGATCTTCTGGCCAAATCATCAGATTCTAGAATTTTTAATGGGGATCTGGGAAATTTGAAAAACTTGGATGCAAACGATTTCGTAATTTTTAATCTGTTCACCCTGGAGGATCCCAGCTATCTGGACAATCTTCGACTGACAAAATATCTCCGAGAAAAATATTCAAATGTGAGTTTTTACAATATAATTGTTACCAACGAAGCCGCTGCCACACCCGGAGAAACGACAGAAAACACGGGGGAGCGTCTGGAAAAATTTCTATCAAAGTACAATGTAGATGATGTGACAATTCAGGTGACTAGATCTGCTCTAGAAAAATTTTTGAACATTCCGCTGGAAACCAACAAAATTATAGTCAGTGACCGCCGCTATGTTGTTAGAGGTATTTTCGAAGCTGACACAGAAACACATTTGCTTGAAAAGTTTTTATCCACCCTGGGCGAAACTAGGATAACCTACGATCGGACCAGGGTGGCCGCAGTAAAAAAATCTTTCGGTGGAACCGATGAATATCTGATAGGCTCTATGGATAGAGTGGTCCTGGTGGAGGGCCTCGACGGCCTGCCGAGCCCAATTTTGGCAGTTTTGGAAATCTATGCAAGGCGCGTACTTCTTATGAAGTTTGATGGGGAAATATTATATATCATAGAGAGTAAAAATTTTTGCTTTCCGGGGAGTATCAAGTATAGCCACGGGAAGCTCCACCTATTCGACAGTTGCGACGGTTCTAGCGGCTATCTAGATATCGCTAGACGAAAATTTACTTTTTCAGAGGGCAACGACAAACTTCGCGATACTAGCGATGTTGAACCGCTAGAGGATGGGCGCCTGTTGGTTTCTAGGACAATTGGAAAAAGGACAAGCACGATAGAATTTTTCGAAAAAAACAGCAGCACCAGTAGATCAAATAGACTCGAAATTCCAGGAAGAGTAAGCAACATAAAAAAATTTAATGGCAACTACTATTACCTGGATGAAAGTAATAATATCCTATATTCAGTTGAAATCATAGCCCTGGACAATGTGAACCTTATCAGCCCGAACAGGGTTACGGGGCTAGAGGAGGGAATAAAAATTTCGAATTTCTATGTCAGCAGGGAAAATGACGCATATTTTTTGGACTCCATAAATCATAAAATACTCAGATGTTACAATGATAAATGTTCCGAACAGACACAGCAATTGGACCCAGATCAGCCCAATGATCTTATCCTTTACAAAAATTTAATATTTGTCCTCTTTGACAAACATTTGCAACTATTTGACACATATAGTAACAGTAGTTCAGCAATTATCCCCTATGTTTCTGAAAATACCAGATACCTATCCGACACCTTCGACAGCATAGACATTGCGAACATAGATGGTGCCCTTAGCCCCGATCTATTTGACACCATCTATTTTATGGGTCTAGATAGGACAGAGCTGCTAAATCCAAGCTTCCTAATGTTTCTCGGGCATCAGAATGGTAAGTTGTCCAGTGAAAAATTAGTTAGCTGCGAAGCCATCAGGGACTCCAGAGACACATACCCCATCGACAATGGAGGATCTATTGTCTTTGGAAAATTATTCTATGGGTCGCCGGGCAAAGTGAAAATAAGAACTGTGATAGGCAAGATAGTGGGAAAACCTAATGGCAACAACTAATACTCCCCCGTAATAATTTTTGGCGTATTCTTTTTAACAGTCCACCACCTATTCGGTTGCAGTCATGACAACATTCATATTCACCCAGGCTCTCAGCGCTCTAAACAGTAAAAAAGACAAAATGCTTGACACGTTCAACTCATCACCACTGGGAGAACTTATAAACTATGGTCAGAGCAAAACAAAATGGAAAAAAGATAGAATAAGTGGTAAGCTTTCAGAAATTTCAATACAGACGTCCACCTACAACAAAATCATCCCCATTGTCTATGGCAGAAACAAATTGGCTGGGAATGTGCTGTGGCTCGGAACAGTCCAGGAGGTTTCGAACAATAACACGACGACTCTGAGAATAGGCAAGGGCCAAAAAATCAACCAAACCAGTATACAGTATCTATACTTTTTGAGCTTCGCCATAGCCATCTGCGCCGGAGAAATAGCGAGCGTGGAAAATGTCTGGGCCGACACAGCGCTGCTCGACATGACGGAATACGCGCATAGATTCTATGGTGGCACCTCCACACAAATGCCAGATCCACTGATAGAATCGCTGGAGGGTTCCGGTAATGTGTCGGCCTACAGGAACATAAGTTACATTGTATTTGAAAATTTTCCTCTGAGCGAATTTAATAACAGAATTCCGAACTTTCTTTTTGAGGTAACCAGAAAGAACGAAATCGATAGCGACAACGAAACTAGTCTAGAAAATTGCGTACAGGGGATAAACATAGCGCCTCCCTGGGGGGAATTTGCGCTAAACACAACCGTCCAGTATAGAGCCGGAGAACAATTCAGCCAGGACTCCCTCGACACCAGTGATGGCCTTTGGTATGTTCTAAATAAAAACAACAATAGCGGTATCGCCGATTCGCTGCTGTCACTAGACCAGTTGACAAATAGACTGGTGAACTGCCAATGGTTTTCTGTGCCGGCAGCCTTTTTCGGAAATAGTCTAGATATTTCAAACTGCACCATCACTCCGAGAGTGACCTTCAGTTATTTTGACACCGGCTATCCAATTTTTACAGCTCCGGATTTCTACAGTATCGGAAGTAACTGGAATAGATACAACACACCAACGATGGGCAAAAATGCCGATGGTAATTTCAGATTCTCCAGCGGTTCTAGCAGCGATGCCAGCATCGTTAGTTTTTTTCAGGAACTCAGGAGTAGAGGCAAGAATACCGTATTCCACCCCAGGATTCTAATGGACCTGGAAGGGACGCCATCCAGCAGGCTTCTGGGCGGCAACCCGAATAGTGTTGTTTCATTTTTTACGGGAACCAACGGCTACAATAATTTTATTTTACACTATGCTAATCTGCTTAAGAATTATGTGGATGTTTTTCTAATCGGTAGCGATTTAGAGGGCCTAACCTCGGTGATGGGCAGCGACAACAGTTTTCCGGCGGTTGATAGTCTTCTGGCTCTGGCGGGAATGGTTAGATCCATAGTCGGTGGATCTGTGAAAATAAGCTATGCCGCTGGCCACAGAGAATATCACAGCATAGGCGGTTGGTTTGCCCTGGACAAGCTATGGGCATCAAATTACATAGATTTTGTTGGCATAAATGCGTTTTTCCCATTGACCGACGCTTCCCAGGACGCCATCACAAAGGAAACCATAGAGGACGGCTGGTTCGGCGGAGAGGGCTATGATTATATAACAACCAATGGAACAAAAACCGCTGTAGAACCTAAATATGCCTATAAAAATCTAAGCTACTGGTGGAACAACAGTCACAGTAATCCAAATGGTAGCGCTAGCGCCTGGATTCCCCAGAGTAAAAACATCTGGTTTACAGAGTATGGGTTTCGCTCGGTGGATTGCTCTAGCAACGAGCCCTTCAGGAAAATTGGTAGTTTACCCAAATACTCTCTCGGCAGCAGTGATTTCTATGCCCAGAGGATGGCCATAGAGGCAACGGAATCAGCTTTTAGGGGTAGTAATTTTGTAGAAAATAAATTTCTATATTGCTGGGACATACGCCCCTACCCATTCTTCCCAAACAGAACAGATATTTGGTCCGATGGGGTAGATTGGAAATATGACTACTGTCTCAACGGCAAAACGGGAATTTCCAATGCTAATGTGTTGATATATCAACTTTTTAGAGATGCGGAGATAGACGAAAGTCTCATAGAGGCGGTGGATGTCGATGAATTTGTCGATGGCTTTGTGGTGAATAATAGTCTTTCGGTCAGAGATGTTCTCTATTTACTCCAGAAAGTATATTTTTTTGACTGCGTAGAAAACGAGGGCAGAATAAGTTTTATTTCCACCAAATCTAGCGCGAGAGACAGCGACAGGACCACGGAAATCTATGAGGATGATCTGATAGCCTTTGGCCAAGATGAACCAAAAAAATTCATAGCATTAGATATTAGGAGCAACAACGATCTACCTGGAAAGGTAAGTCTAATATTTATAGATAAAAACAATAATTACGATACGAGCTCTGTCTACGCAGAGAGAAATTCTTCGGAGAGCGACAAGCATGACATATACACCATACCGGTGGTGCTAGACATGGAAAAGGCTAGGAATGTTGCTGAAATTTCTCTCTATTCCTCATGGCTGGAGAGAGTCGAATTTAGTTTTGTACTTCCAACTAAGTATTTATATCTAAACTGCTCCGATCTGGTAAAAATCCATATCAATGGGGGTGTGTACCTGCTTAAAATAGAAAGTATCACCCTGGAAGGTGATACTCTCAGAATCAGTTCAACGGAATTTGAAAATAGAATTTATAAATATTCTAGGGACGAGTCCCCTAGCCCCAATTTAGAAATAATGGGGGACGCGGGCAGTACATATCTGAAGATCCTGGAGATCCCTGCCCTGGGCCCAGCTATGTTGGATAAAATCTACGTATTTTTTACTCTGAATGGTCAATTTGAAAACTGGACCGGAGCAAATCTATATTTTTCTGACGACAACAGAAAAAACTACACAATGATTGGGGAAATAAATACCAACACTCTACTGGGCAGAGTTATTAATCTTGGCACTAGCGCAAGACCCTATTACTCTGACGAAATAAATAGACTGAAGGTGGCATTCCATGGAGGAATCGACCCGAATCTCCTCGAAAATGCTGATACTGCGGAGCTGCTTAATGGCAAAAATCGCGCCCTATATGGCAATGAAATAATACAATTTAGAAACATAATTTTGAACATTGACGGATCCTACGAAGTATCCGGACTGCTCAGAGGCCTCTATGGAACTGAAAAGGAAATAGAAAATCACAGGGCGGGAGAAAGATTTCTGATACTTGGCGAGACTCTGCTGACCCAGGAATTTGACTACGATAGAGTGGGTTTTGAATATTCCTATAGGGCTCTGACGCTGAGGGGTGATGTTGCAAAATCTCAGATATCTATCTATCAGCTGGAGGGTAAAAACCTCAGGCCGCTGGCTCCCTGCCATTTTTTCTATAGACTAGTGGACGACACAGTCACCGTAAATTGGGAGGAGAAAAAAAGAGGCTACTATAATTGGACTAGCGGCGTTGGGGATACCCCCACCAGCGGTAATGGAGGCTACTATATGGAAATTTACGACGAAAATGGGACGCCATTGGAAAAAACATATCTAGAGGAACGGCACTATAGTTACAACACCCAAAATAGAGCGCTACCAAAAAAAATCCGACTGTGCCAGATAAATAATTTCTACGGAAAGGGTGAATTCCTCGAAGTGGAGTTGGCACTGTGACAAAAAGATTATTTTGCGCCGCGGGTCCATAGATATTCCCTAACCCGGTAGGAAATAAATTGGCCACAGGGTGACATTGTGAATGGCCAGGATGCAGGATTCTAAAACCGGCTATCCTCCACAGCTCTGGCCATCTGCGGTGGGGCCCCCTGGACGCCATCCCCCCAACCTTGACATTGTACAGCCCATTGGCTATAGTCAGAGAGTCAATTGGTTTTTAGGTTTCTCATGGCCAATCTATTCTACGATAAGAAAAAAAACTATGGAA
>JAIRXW010000009.1 GCA_031268035.1 Rickettsiales bacterium | reverse complement strand
TATTATGATTCCGGTGAATATACAAATAGCCTAGTCCAGGCGGAACATCAGAAAATAGATGGAACTATTGAATTGGGAGAGAAGATGGCTCCCCCCTAGAGGGTATCAGTGATTAGTAGTAGACAGGGCCGCAAAAATACACCGTTGGTTTGACATGATCAAAATAAAAAATATCTTTAGAGTTAAATTTCAACTGCAGTAACTATGATTTTCAAGATAGCAAAGAGAGTTTGTTTTCGCGATACGGATGCCGGAGGCGTTGTCTACTACTCCAGATATTTAGATTTCTGTGAGGAGGCCAGACTTGAATTTTTGCTCAGTTTGGGTATAGCCCAGAGCACTCTGCTGAGGGAACAGGAAGTCATGTTTGTTGTTAGAAATTGCAATGTAAAATATCTAAGGCCGGCCAGACTCGAGGACATTGTAACCATAACGATAGAAAACATTTCCATAGCCATACCGACCATAAAGATGACCCACAACATCTACAGTCAACAACAGCTTCGGCTAGTTGTCTGTGATATTGATCTAGTTGCCATTAGTGCCCAGGGTAGACCTCTGAGAAAACTTCCCGATGAACTGTTTACAAAATTAGCTTCTCACTCATCTAACAGATAATTTTTTTTTGGTAGCGGGGTTAGAATAATTCACTCTCGTGTGTTTCCTGCACCAGAGCTGGGTCACTGTCGTAGTCAATGTCTTCATAGTCCGTAACAATATTTTTTGTAGTTTTTTCTCTGCCACTAAGTATCCTAATGTCGTTGGCTGTTTTTAATACATTGCCTTTCCCATGACTCAGATAGGCCAGGGCCTTTTCATAGGATTTCTGTGCGCCGTCTATGTTGTTTTTTATGGCTTCCATAGAATCTGTGAACTTTAGAAGTTTATCGTAGATGCGCATAGCCAATCCAACTATTGTTTCTATATTTTTTGTCTGTTTTTCGGTACTCCATAAATTTTCTACCATTCTTAGCACAGGCACCAGAGAGGATCCTGTGACAATGGCCACGTTATTTCTAAAGGCCATGGCGGTCAGATCCCTATCATGGCCTATGGCTTCCAGATAGGCGTTCTCGAGGGGCAAAAACATAAATACAAAATCCAAAGAACTTACTCCGTAGAGTTTATGGTATTCCTTTTTTCTAAGTTCTTCGATATGTTTTTTTATGTCTCCACAATACCTACGCATAAACTCATCACGTTCAAAACCATCTTTCGCAAGTCTATAGTTTTCATAGTTTACCAGAGAAACCTTTGAGTCCAAAATTAGTTTCCGATGACCCGGAACATTAACCACAAAATCTAGAAAAAATTGTTCCCCACCTTGATTTCTTACAGATTGCTGTTCCAGATAGTCCACGCCATTTGTCAGGCCCACAGATTCCAGAAGATTTTTGAGCTGTAATTCCCCCCAATTTCCCTGGATTTTCTTATCATTCCGCAGAACACTCGCTAGACTATCGGCCTTTGTGCCAATGGTTTCCGTGTGCTTGACTAGCAGATCTATATGTTCCCTCAGGGCCGCTTCATTTTTAGTTATAGTTTCATTATTTTCCTGGATGGTTCGCTGAATTTTTACATCGAAATCACTCATTTGCCTTTTGAAAGGATCTAGAATATTAGTCAGATCCTTCCTTTGTTCTCTACTAAAATTTTCCCTTTGGGCCTCTATAATCCCAGTGGAAATATCTTTAAACTGTAGCATCATGTCATTTTTAATATCGCAGATACTTTTTAATTCCACATTTCTTTCATCCAGAGACAATTTCAGACGCGAATTATCGCAGAGAGCCTCCATTAGAACTGTATTTTTTTGATCCAGTTCTTTCTTTAGTTCATCTAGCTGAACCAGTAGATAGACCTTTTCAGAGCCTAGAACACTGACCCTGGTAAAGCCTAGAGCAGTCAATGTCAGTAAAATTACAGTTACTAGCATGAAAATAATGTATAGAAGCAAGTTAATCTCAAAAAATTACGTCGAAG
This sequence comes from Rickettsiales bacterium, assembly GCA_031268035.1. Lineage (GTDB taxonomy): Bacteria > Pseudomonadota > Alphaproteobacteria > Rickettsiales > UBA1997 > CALXRO01. The sequence goes on along the minus strand of JAIRXW010000009.1, from coordinate 12,096 downwards.
GATATTTAGCAAAAATTATGAGAAAAATCAATTGCCGCTTTTATCATTTTGTTGCTTTTCGCAGTAATTTTTATTTATTTTTTTGCTCCATATTTATTTTTTTTAATGATCATATCAATTTGAAAATTTTTCTGTGTTCCAGCCCAATAAAATTTGTTGAAAATTAATATGGATATACGTACTCTTTAGTCCGAGTAAATTTTATTATCCAAATCACTAGGATATGGCGGGCAAAGTGCCGTTGATGAGAAGGGCCACTGCAATGTGGCTCATAGAGAATACAGCTCTGACTTTTGAACAAATAGCGGAGTTCTGCGATATCCACATATTAGAGATACAGGGTATGGCAGATGGCGATGTGGCCAATGACATAACTCCATCTAATCCTATAGATAGTAATCAATTGACAAGGGAGATGGTGGAGATCTGCGAAAAGGATTCGGCTAGGCGGCTGGAGGTAAAACAAATGGTGGCCGATGAAATCATCCCCAAGAAAAAAAGCAGGAAGGATAACACCTATGTTCCCTTTGCAAGGCGCGGAGACAAGCCCGATGCCATATTGTATCTGCTAAAATCTTTTCCCGAGATGACCAATAGGCAAATAAGAAGGTTAATAAACACAACAACTCCGATGATAGAATCCATAAGAAACAAAACTCACTGGAATATCAAGGAAATAAAATCGAGAGATCCTGTTCTGTTGGGGCTATGTAGTCAGTCGCAATTTAATTCTGTAGTGAAAGAATTGGAAAATGGCCAAAATGAGGCCAATAACACCTAGTGAATGTAAATTATTTTTAGGAAGACGGTATGGTTGAGGTTATAAAGTTGGTTAGCTCTCTCAGAAGAGGTTTAGGCAGCGCCGTGGCTAGAAGATTGAGAAAAAGTGACAAATTACCAGCTGTAATTTATGGTGCTGGTTTCGATAATATTTTTATCGAGATTAATACTCGGGAATTCGAAAAGGAATATCTCAAAGGCGGTGTTGAGACTAAGATTTTCGAAATTGAAATTTCGAGTAAAAAATTGGAGGTTATTTGCCATAGAGTGGATCTGGATCCGAGATCTGATAGGCCAAGACACGTAGATTTTTTATCCCTGGAGAACAAAAAGGAAATAAGGGTACTGGTTCCCCTTGTATTTAAAAACATGGATAAATCGCCCGGTCTAAAGAGAGGTGGCTATTTCAATGTGATGGTTAGGAAATTGCCGCTCATCTGCCCCATTGCTAAAATTCCAAAGACCATAGAGATAAATTGCGAGGATATGAAACTTAAACAGTCTGTCAAACTATCGAATTTAGATCTACCGGAGGGCTCTAGGGCTGTCTCTAGAAAAGATGTGATGCTAGCCAGAATCATCGGAAGAGGAAGAGAAGAGGAGGAGGCGGCAACCCAGGCAACAGCTTCCACCGCAACTTCAGGTTCCCCGGGAGCTCCAGCGGCTACGGGAACTACGGCGGCAGCGGGAGCAGCTCCCAATGCACAGTCTACATCGGCTGGTGGCCATGCAACTGGGAAAAAATAGTGCCAACACACAGAATGGAATAATCCATTTTCTTTCGGACAGATTAAAACGAGTACTGTAGTGGTAACTTTATTAGCAACAAATAACCCATAGAGGGCATCTATCTATGACTAGAGGGAGAGTGATTTTTTACACGGGCTGTATGTTTTCTGGAAAAAGCCTGAGTCTAATAAAAAAAACTAAAGATCTTGGCGGTTCGTTTGAATGTTTCAAACCAAATATAGATAAGAGAAACAGTAATTTTATTGCCTCGAGGGGGTATGCGGAACGTTTGGCCGCAAACAGTATAGATAATATAGAAGAAATAGCCAACACCAAGGCCGATGTGGTCGTTATCGATGAAGCACAATTTTTTAATTCCGATGGCTTTGGAGATGTGATAAATTTTCTAAGAGATCAGGGGAAAACGGTACTGATTGGTGGCCTGGATAGAATAGCAAATGGCAAATACTGGAATATATATCCAATTATTGTCGAACTGGCCGATGAAGTCGTAAGGCTCAGCGCCCAGTGTAATATTTGTGGCGGGGAGGCCACCTACACTAAAAAACTAAAGGGCAGCGATGAGGATATACAGATGGAGGGGGAAGAGGTCGTATTTATTCCAGTCTGTGAGGAGTGTTTCAGAACAAACCGTACTCCAGATAAAAAGGATTAGCTATTCACCGACAGATGGAAAAAGAACAACTAGAGGAGCTGAGAAAAAAAATTTTAGCGGCGGATGAGGCCTACTATGGCCATGATGCTCCTCTGGTGACCGATGGAGAATATGATGAGCTGAAGCTGGAATTTAGGAGGCTGCTGGAAAAATACCCTGATCAAAATACTGGTAATATTTTAGATAGGGTGGGCTATAGAGTTCTAGATCACTTTTTAAAGATTCAACATAAAATTCCCATGATTTCTCTAAACAATGGCTTCACCGGAGATGACATCGGGGATTTTCTAGAGAGATGCAGGAAATTCCTTGCTATTGACGGAGAATTGGACGTTTTTTGTGAACCGAAAATAGATGGTCTGTCATTTTCAGCTCTCTATAGAAACGGACTATTCGAATGCGGCTCCACTAGAGGAGATGGATTTGTGGGAGAGGATATAACGGAAAATGTGAGAGTAATGGGAAAGTTTCCACTGAAGCTAGATTGCGCCAATCCTCCGGAAGTATTGGAGGTTAGAGGAGAAATTTACATGTCCAAAAATGATTTTTTAGAATTAAACGCAAAAAATCAGGAAAGTGGCGACAAAATTTTTGCCAATCCAAGAAATGCCGCTGCGGGTTCTCTGAGACAATTGGATACATCAATCACCGCCAGAAGAAATCTGAAGTATTTTGTCTATGCTCTAGGGGAGTTTTCCGGAGAATTTGAAATCGGAACCCAGGAAAATCTTTTAAAAATAGCTAGTAAATTTGGTTTTTGCACAACGGCGGAGACAAAACTATGTGGAAACATTGGCGAAATATTGGATTTCTTCGGTTACATGGGAGAGATAAGGCATAGTCTGGACTATGATCTTGACGGCCTTGTCTATAAAATCAATGATCTAGCTCTACAGAAAAGACTCGGCTACGTTAGTCACCATCCTCGATGGGCTCTGGCTCATAAGTTTCCCGCTAGGCAGGCAGTTACTGTTCTAAGAAAAATAGACATACAGGTCGGGAGAACGGGGGTCCTGACTCCCGTAGCCAGGCTTGATCCAGTTAATGTGGGAGGTGTTATTGTTTCCAACGCCACTCTGCATAACAGAGACGAGATAGAAAAAAAGGATATAAGGGAGGGAGACGAGGTTGTAGTTCAGAGAGCTGCCGATGTCATTCCCCAGATAGTGTCAGTTAATGTTTCCAGAAGAGGGAGCGACAGCAGAAGGTTTATTTTTCCAAATAGATGCCCTGCATGTGGCAGCGAAGCCAGAACCTATGACGATGATGCGATTGTCAGATGTACCGGCGGTGTAAATTGTCCCGCCCAGGTTGTTGAAAATCTGAAACACTTCGTATCTAAAAATGCCCTCAATATAGAGGGGCTCGGGGAAAAGCAGATGGAAAAATTTTACGGTGAAAACAGAATACGTAGGTTTGTGGATATTTTTAAACTGGAGGAGAGGGAAGAAATAGTAGCTAGATTGCACAAATCTGAACAGCAGGATAGAGAAATACTTCCGGCTGGGTATCCCCAAATTCCCCTTATGCACTCCGAGGGCTTTGGAAAAAAATCTCTAGAAAATCTATTCCACAACATAGACTTAGCAAAACATAGCACACTGGATAGATTTCTCTTTGCCCTAGGAATAAGATTTATCGGAGAAATCACGGCAAAACTGCTAGCAAAAAACTATCGATCTCTAGATAATCTACTGGAAAGTTTCAGGCTGGTCAGAGAGAGAAATTTATTTGGACACAGAGACAATGAGGAATATGCGAAACTCTGTTCGATGGATGGAATTGGCGAGAAGACAGCAAATGCTCTGCTGGATTATTTTAATGATGAAAATAATATAAAAATGGTGGAAGAACTGAAAAACGTTCTAGTTATAGAAAATTCGACCTTCCGAGATCCGCTCTCTAGCAGCAAGCTCTACGGGAAAACGCTTATGTTCACTGGAACTTTGGAACATATGACTAGATCCGAGGCTAAAGCCAAAGCCGAAGAGTTGGGTGCAAAGATTCTTAGTTCTGTATCTAGTCGTCTGGATATTTTAATTGCGGGCGAGAACAGTGGAAGTAAACTAAAAAAAGCCCAGGAACTTGGCGTTAGAATTATCAGTGAGGATGAATGGAATGCTCTGCTAGCGGATTCCGGCAGCTAAGCCCAATGCTATTCTATCCTATCTCCCACATTGAATCTGTAACCATTCAGAAAATCCTCTAGATCTAGAGGCCTTTTCCCCTCTCTCTGTAGTTTCAGTATTTTCAGTGTGCCGTTTACACAGCTGATGGAGAAATTTTTGTCTACAATTATTCCTCTCTTTTCAGCGGCCTTTGATCCTAGAGTGTAACTACTTTTCAATAATTTTAACCTGCAGCCTCTATGCACCAGGTGGACTCCTAGAGAATCGTTGAGGGCCATTATTTTTCCATGTATTGTTTTGACGTCATCTTTCTGCCAGTCCACCAGAGAATCCTCGTCTGTTATTTTACTGGAAAAGGTTACCCCAGCGCTCTCCTGTATAGTTGCTGGAATGGAGCCATCCCTCTCTATGATTTCTATGGCATCTGTGAGCATTCTAATTCCCATCGAAGCTAGATCCCTGCGGAGAGAATCTATATCTGTAGTCATTTCCAGAGAAATTTTACTAGATGATATTATATCTCCACTGTCTAGTCCTTCGTCGATTTTCATTAGACAGATTCCAGTTTCCCGATCGCCGGACATGATACTTCTTTCCATGGGAGCGCAGCCCCGCCATCTCGGCAGCAACGATGGGTGCACATTTATACAGCCGTATCTCGGTATAGCTAGAAGTTCTCCGGGCAAAAGGAGACCGTAGGCCACCACCACTATCAAATCGGGTTTCAGTACTTTTAATTCCTCTAGATTTTTACCATTTTTAAAAGTAGCTGGAGTGAAAACTGGAATATTTTCAGCTAAAGCTAGATTGTGTATAGGAGTACCACATAATTTTTGTCCTCTTCCACTTTTTTTTGGTTTCTTTGTATAGACTCCAATGACATTTTGTCCGCTATCTAGAAGTATTTTCAAAAACGGGACTGCAAATTCAGGCGTTCCCATAAACACTATTCTCATTCATTTCCTCTTTTAGATTTTTTTAGCATATTTTCGCACTCCTCAATTAGTAGTGACTTAGAAACATTACTCTCTACCATTTTTTGCATGTTGCATTTTTGTTCTTCATATTTTCTCAGATCTATCAGCTGAATTGATGACAATCTCGGACCAGATATTAGCGTATTTAGCTCGGCCAATCTTCTTTTCACAGCATCATCTCTCTCTTTGTTAAGAATAAATTCATCTCTTTTTATATTTTTAAGCTCCTGATATTCGCTATTGTAGAGAACCATATGGTCAGGATATTTTTTTATTGATTCAATTTTACAGTCAAATTTATTTTTGTACTCAAGATTTTTAATTTTCTCCAGAGCCATAGTCTTACAGTTTTCAACTTCATTCTTAAATTTTAGACAATCGATAAAATGTTTACTTTTAAAATTAAATTTTGCGCATTCGGAATGCTTTTCCAAATTTTTTTTAAAGGCAAGTTTAATTTTTTTATCATTTAATATTTCTATATTCGATGTTGTCTCCCTAATTTCATTTTCGGTATTTAGACTCTGGAAATCTAAATCATATTTAGAAAATTCAAACAAATTGTAGTAGTAGGCATTCTCTCTACGGAGAATTAGTCTATAGTTATCCGTCTGTTTCGTAGTCTCAGAGGATATAATTTCACCACTGTCATAGAAATTTGCCCGACTTTTGGCCCTATCCCTAAGATTTTTTATAATCACCCTAATTTTTCTCAGTTCTCCAATATAGAAAAAATTCTTTTGTCTCAGAGCCAACTCCTTTTCTATTCTTTCATCCACCAGTCTCAACCTACAACTCCAGTAGAGTTTTGCACCATAGTTGTCCAGAAGATCATGACCTTCGGAAAAACACAGCTCATGGTCTAAAGTCTCGATTTCTCTGATCTCATTTTCTGGTATTCTGTATGGACGAGGAGCTTTCGGCCACAGCTCTCTGCCAGAGAAAATAAAAAATAAAATCCCATATTTTATGACCTTCCACACAGAAATATCTCGCCGTAGAGTATAAAAAACTTATAATTCATTTATAGACAAAATTCAAGTCAAGCGTGCCCATAATAAAAATTCTAGAGGAAAGCGATGCTATGCCCATAGATATGGAAAACATCAAACTTTTCCTAAAAATTGACTACGAAGATGAAAACGAATCAATTCTAAGATCCTTCAAAACGGCGCTGAAACAATGCGAGATGATGATAGGGCAGAGCATAGTGGAAAAAAAATATCAATATTCGTTCTACAGCGGGATCATAAACAACGTACGTCTGATATATGGTCCAGTGCTACTGGTGGAATCCGTGGAAACAACAGATGTGAAAAATACAAAAATTACCCTGGATGAGAGTAATTATTTTCTAGACCCGATAAGTGACAATCTGATATTCAAAAGAATCCCCAGCAGCTTCTATAGACTGGATATAGTCTATAGAGCAAAGGTGGAAAATATCACAGATGATCTGAAGCAGGCCATATTGTTTCACACAGCGAAAATTTTTGAGGATAAATTAGGATATTCTCCAATACCAAAGGCCTCATATAGCATATATAGAAAATATAAAACCACAAGGCTATAGAGCAGCTCAATCAAAGCATAAAAACCATGAAAATAAATAGAATTAACGAACTCAATAGAAGGTTGGAACTGCAGGAGCTAGTCAGAACTCCCGATGGGGCGGGGGGATTTATTGGTCAATGGATGACTCTTAGAAACATCTGGGGAAGCATAAAAATGCTTTCAACTGTTCAAAATACAACTTTTAATTTTTTAGAGATAAGAGCCACGCACCTGATCACTCTGCGAAAGGCTGGAATTATCACAATAGACATGAGATTTGTCCATAAAAATGATATTTACAACATTAAATATCTAAATGATTTAGATAATTATTTTTCAGAAGTTATCTGCGAAAGAACACTTTAACCATATACTTTTAAAGTAAATAATTAAATTAAAGCACATGCAGCACAGGCTTTTTCATGTATTGTAATGTATTACTTCTAAAGTAGATCACATTTGTCTAGTTTACTTTAGAAGTAAACAATGTAATTTTGTGTGAATCTCTATTTATCAACGTTACATTTGAATTAATCACTTTTAAAGTGATGAGTTTAAATTTTACCGGGGCCTCTAGGGTCGGATTGATATTAATTCCAAATACAAAAAATAACTCTGGGCATTGAAATAACTGGTGGCGACTAAAAATCTTGAACGCCTTGGACAAACGCCCTAAATTATCGGAATTCCTAGGGAATCCGCTTGTTTTTAAAAAAATATTATTATAATAGCCGAAGATCTAGTTATCTGAGATGTCAGAAATAGTCTTTAAGGGCGCCCAGGGAAAGGTGGATGGGTTCTACCGGCATAGTAGAAATTCAAGCGCACCGTCAGTACTTTTGGTCAGCGGTGGCAGCGACAAAACTGTGAAAAAAAATAATTCACTATCAAAAACACTTGGTACCGTTTTTGATACCTTTGTGAAAAATGATTTTTCTGCCCTAAAATTTGATTTTGTAGACCATAAGGTTGACAGAGGAGAACTGGATAATTCCAATCTTTTGGACATGACCGCAGCGTTGGACTGGCTCCACAGCAAAAATATTGAATGCAGAAATTTTTGGGTCTGCGGCATAGACTACGGAGCTTTTATGGCACTTCAGCTAGTTATGAGACGACCGGAATTGGAAAACTATGTTTTAATTTCGCCCAACATGAAGAAAAGCGACATGAGCTTTATTATACCCTGTTCGGCCTCTGGATTTATAATCAGGGGCTCTGAGGACATAAAGTTTAACGAAGAAGAATGTTTAGCTCTGCAGGAGAAACTATTGACTAAGGCAGAATCTAAGATAAAATGTACTACCGTATACAATGCGGAGAGAGATTTTGCCGGTAGGCTTGAGCAGTTGGGTGGCGAATTATCTGACTATCTTGAAGAAAAAACTACCTATGATCGTAGGAATCTGAGACAGGTGACTGCTGGAAAAAGAAGAAGAAAGAAAAGATCTTCCTACTCGGATGATGAAAGGCCAATTTATATCGACCCCATAAAAACCCTGGGCATTAGGGATGTATAGTGTGTTAAATATATTGAGAGAGAATTTATGACTGCGTTACGTTCAATTAAAAAAACAAAAAAAAATGCCAGTAAGTATTTACTGGGAGCATTTGTAGTAATTTTTGTTCTGTATAGCCTAAGTGGTATTGTGTTTGTTATGAGTAATAAATACAATATAATCGAAGGAGAAGGTAAAAAACTTCATTTAAATGAGTTTTTTAGTATGCGAAATGCTAAAGTACAAAATTCCTACCACCCGAATATGACCGCTAGACAAATAGTCTATATAAATTCCAAGGATTTTATGGTGTCGTTTCTAAACGAACTAGTAAATTCTAAGTTGCTTGAATTAGAATTGGAAAATTTTGCCCTAAAAAACCCTGACGAATTAATCCTAAAGTCCATATCGGAGGAAAAATCTTTCCAGGGTAAAGAAGGTTTTGATTTTGCAAAGTTTGAGGCCTTTTTGGAAAAAGAGGGGATAACTGAGCTTGGCCTTATGGAAAAAGTTGGTTTAGAGGAGAGTAAAAAATTTCTCCTGGGTGTTCTGGGTCAGACGCCACTAGTTAATGAAGCGGCGATGGAAATACTTTTGGCGGAAAATAACATAGGTAAAAATGTAAAGATTTTTTCCATCGAAAGATCTATTTTTAAAAAAAATGCGGTGACAGTGACCGAAGATGAAATAAAGCGCTACTACGAACAAAACATACAAAAGTTTGTCACGCCAGAAACTAGGAAAATTGACTATGTAAAAATAGCTAACTACAAGGCAGCACAATTTAAAAAAATGCGAGAGGCTGTTAATCCGAGAGCAAATATTCGTACGGTGGCCAAAACAATGAAAGCTAAGATCGAAAGTCTGGGCTATTTTTCCGAAAGTGATCTATTGGATAATGATAAAAACTTCAGACTCGCCGGTGTAATTAATATGAAACTAGATGGTCTATCTAATGTGCTGAAAGTTGGAAATGATATCTATGTCTATTCCGTAACAGATATTAAAAATGGTTCCGTGAGAAGTCTTGAAGAGGTTAGAGAAGTTATTGCTGCCACTATACGGGCTGAAAAAATTCTGGAGCTGCAGAAAAATATTGTCGCAAATCATCTGGAAAAATACAAAAAGGGGAATTTCAACGACCAGATTCTATTGGATCTTGGATTCTCCCTCAAAAGAATAAATAATCTCGGGGAAAGAAACAAATTTTCCTATGAAAAAGATTTTGTGCAACAGATCATAAATACCGGAGATGGAAAATTTACAGAAATATTCCATGATGACAAAAAAATGTATCTTGCTCTGATAACTGCCAGCAAAACCATCAGTGAAACAGATGAAAATTACTTTTCCAGGGCTCAGCTACTGGAAAAATTTAAAAAACAAACCCACAGCACAATTCTTAAATATTACCTTAGTTATCTGAGAACTAGAAAGTATTCTAAAATGAAAGTGAACTATGGTCTATTGAATCTCATAATGTAGATGAGATATAGGCTAAGAATTGAATATGACGGAACAAACTACTCGGGCTGGCAGAAACAGGGTCACGGATTATCCATACAGGAAATTTTAGAGGAATGTCTTTTTAAACTGTCCGGAGAGAAAAATGAGGTGGTCGGTTCTGGCCGGACCGATGCTGGAGTGCATGCTTTGGCGCAGGTGGCGCACTTTGATCTGAATGGAAAGCAATTTCCTGAAACAACCATAGTTCAGGCTCTGAATTATTATCTATGTGAATTTAGCAGAGTCAGAGCAAAAAGAATAAAAAACCTAATTATTGGCGAGCTTGGTAATTTTTATAGAAAATATGCCCCTCTGCTAAAGCAAGATATAATAGTTAAAGACTGCAAATTAGTGGAAAATGATTTTCATGCTCGTTTTTCGTCAAAGATGAGATACTATCGATATCTTCTACTAAATACAAAACAACCCTCCATCCTATGGAGTAACAGAGCCTGGCATGTCAAAGAACCTCTGGACCTAGCACCCATGCAAATTGCCTGTTCGATGCTGGTAGGGCAGCATGATTTCAGCAGTTTCAGAGATAGCCAATGCCAGGCCCTGAGCCCAGTAAAGACCATCAATAGTTGCGAAATTCACAGAAACGGCGATATAATTTCTCTAGAAATAGCGGCCAAATCGTTTCTTCACCATATGGTAAGAAACATTGTGGGCACACTGAAAGATGTTGGAAGCCATAGAACAGACCCCGATAGGTTTAAATCTATCCTGGAGTCCCAAAACAGAAAAAAGGCCGGGGTCAATGCCCCAGCCCATGGCCTTTATTTTGTCAGAGTCGATTATTAGCGCCTCTCGGAACAAATGTCTGGAGAATCCAGTGAAAATATTTATTCAGTGGACCTTTGAACGCGCTGTGATGATGAGCCTCGTCTTTGGGCACTTCATGAATTGCGTCAAAAATTACGTATGAATTATGTTATGAATTATGTCATGAATTGCGTCAAAAATTACGTATGAATTATGTCATAAACTGCGCCAAAATTTAGATTTTCTATATTGGAATCTAAAAACAGAAAAGTCATAAACTGCGCCAAAATTTAGATTTTCTAGATTGAAATCCCAAAACAGAAAAAAGGCTGGGATCAACGCCCCAGCCCATGGCCTTTATTTTGTTAGAGTAGACCATTAGTACCTCCCGAAACAAACGTCTAGTGAAAATATTTATTCAATAGACCTTTGAATACGTTATGATGACGAGCCTCGTCCTTGGCCATTTCATGAACTGTATCATGAATTGCGTCAAAGCCCATTTTTTTAGCTCTAGTTGCTATTTTGAATTTAGATTCATTGGCCATAAATTCCGCTTCAACTCTTTTAGTTAAATTTTCCTTTGTGGACAATGACACCATTTCGCCCAGAAGCTCGCAGAACTTTGCCGCGTGTTCGGCTTCTTCATAGGCTATTCTTTTGTAAGCTTCGGCCACCTCTGCTAGACCTTCCCTGTCGGCAGCTCTAGACATCGCTAGATACATGCCAACCTCTGTGCACTCGGCATTAAAGTGTGCTCTGAGACCGTCAATAACTTCCCGATCTCCACATTCTATGCCTTCTCCTATTTTATGTTCTGTTGCCAAAACACTACTTTTGCCTCCCTCCTCAACTAGAACAAACTTATCGGACCTGGCCCCACACACCGGACAGACCATAACACCTTCATCGAGAATTTCACCGCAGACAGTACATCTAAATTTTCTCATAACCTATATCCCTACAAATCTAATAGTAGACTAGACTCTACCCTTAGACCACCAAAAGTCAAACGCGTAACTTTCAGCATCATATAAATTTGTCCCTCTGCGGGAGTCAAATTCGCAGCCAAATTTACATTTTTGATTACAGACTAATCAGCTAGGCCCAAAAATTACCCTAAATATTTCAATGCAATAAAATTATAATCTTAAAAGCTATATCCCTAGAGATATTTAGGCAATAACCCATATATATTGCTAGATCAATACCCCAGAGCCCATACCTCCAACAAAATCAGCAGCAGAGTCTATTGCCCAGAGAGATAGTACTATTTCCAAATCCTCTGGCCCAGGAAAATAGTTTTCGGACCATTGTCATCACTTTGCCTTTTTAACTCTAGGGCTAGTGTTTCTGATTCTAGGTTTAAATTTTTCTGCTCCTCTGACGCCAATGGAGTTGAGTAGAAGAGCAACCCTCTCCGTTGGCTCCGCTCCAACGGAGAGCCAGTACTCCACTCTCTCTGGATTAACGGTGAATCT
>JAIRXW010000036.1 GCA_031268035.1 Rickettsiales bacterium | reverse complement strand
TACCTCTGGGCATTGATCTAGGAAAGAAAGATATCTGGCGGGAGGGACTAGCTGTTCTGACTGATCTGATAAATGAGCTGGATATACTGCTCACTATGGGGGGGTTTCTGCGCTAGAGGGGAAATTAAAATGACAGCTCGCATTATAATGATCCTCTTCTAAAACATTGTATTGCAAAATTAATTAAATGTCTCTAGAATGACCTGGATCTAGAATGGATCGTTTAGCTAGAAAGCCCAAATGGGGCCGAATTTTTAGTAAATTTTATAGAGTAGAGTCTAATGCCCACGATTAATCAGCTGGTGAGAAAAAATAGGAAACCTAAAGTTGTAAAAAATAAGGTTCCAGCACTGAAGCATTGCCCTCAGGTGAGAGGAGTCTGTCTGAAGGTATACACCATGCAGCCCAAAAAGCCAAACTCCGCGATTAGAAAGGTGGCGAGAGTTAAATTATCCAATGGAAATGAAACAATCACCTATATTCCTGGCGAAGGGCATAACCTGCAGGAACACAGTGTGATCATGATCAGAGGAGGGAGGGTGAAGGATCTGCCTGGTGTTAGGTATCATATAATAAGGGGGTCTTTGGACACCCAGGGTGTTAAGAATAGAAAACAGGCCAGATCTAGATATGGAGTTAAAAAACCTAAATAGAGAAATTTATGCGCAAATATGATCTAAGGAGTATGAGTCTATGAGACGAAGAGCCGCGGTGAGACGGGCAGTGATGCCGGACGCAAAATATGGTAGTGTTCTTGTGACAAGATTTACAAACTACGTTATGTTAGATGGTAAAAAATCTCTGACGGAAAGAGCTATCTATGGCGCTCTGACAGATATTGGGGATAAATTAAAAAAGGACTCGATCGAACTATTTGGGGAGCTTATCGAAAAAATAACACCCAAGATAGAGGTTAGACCCAAAAGAATCGGAGGGGCAACCTACCAAATCCCAGTGGAGGTGTACGACCGGAGAGGCACTGCTCTCGCTCTAAAATGGCTGACCTATGCCATAAGAAAACAGTCAGGAAAAACACTGAGTGAGAAGATTGTGAAGAGTCTCATGGAAATTCACAATAACACCGGCTGGGCATTCAAAAAAAAAGAAGAGGTATTCCGAATGGCCGAAGCGAATAAGGCCTTTGCTTTCTACAGTTGGTAGATAGAGAGAATTATTATCGAATAATCATAAATGTATTAGTAGAGATTATGGCCAGAGAGTTTCCCATAGATAAATACAGGAATATTGGTATTATGGCCCACATTGATGCTGGGAAAACCACCACAACGGAGAGGATTCTATTTTACACTGGAAAGACCCATAAAATAGGAGAAGTCCATGAGGGGGCAGCCACAATGGACTGGATGGTCCAGGAGCAGGAGAGGGGGATCACAATAACATCCGCCGCTACGACCTGTTTCTGGAAAAAACATCGGGTAAATATCATAGATACTCCGGGACACGTTGATTTCACCATAGAGGTGGAGAGATCTCTAAAGGTTTTAGACGGTGCTGTGGCTGTATTTGACAGTGTGGCCGGCGTTGAGCCCCAGTCAGAAACCGTCTGGAGACAGGCAACTAAGTACAATGTTCCTAGAATATGTTTCTGTAATAAAATGGACCGAGTCGGGGCAGATTTTTACAGAACTGTTGAAATGATAAATAGTAGACTCAAGGCGAGAGCCCTTGTTCTCCAATTGCCCGTGGGCTCCAGTGAAACCTATGCCGGTATGATAGATCTCATCTCTATGAGGTGGTTCTACTGGGAAGACGAAACCGAGGGCGCCCCCTACCAGGAAAGAGATATCCCAACCGACATGCTGGACGAGGCAAAAAAGTATCGGGAAAATATGATAGAGATGGTGGTGGAGCAGGATGATTCCCTTATGGAAAAATATTTCGCTGGAGAGGAAATTTCTAACGAAGACATAAAAAAATGCATCCGCAGAGGCACTATAAAAAATGAGTTTGTGCCGGTTCTCAACGGAACCGCCTTTAAGAATAAGGGGGTGCAACCGCTGCTGGATGCCATAGTAGATTACCTGCCAAGTCCAGAGGATATTGGAGGTATACGCTCCACTAAAAATGGAGAAGAATTTTTTCTAAAGTATTCGGACAAAGAATTCGTTGGACTGGCGTTTAAGGTCGCAAATGACCCATTCGTTGGCTATATAACTTTTGTTAGAATATACTCTGGTATGATCGCCAGTGGCACCATTGTGGAAAATACGGTTAGGGACAGGAACGAGAGAATTGGCAGAATATTACTGATGCATGCCAACCACAGAGAAGACGTAAAGGAAGCCTATGCTGGAGACATTGTGGCCTTTGCGGGCCTGAAAGCCACCACCACCGGAGAAACCCTGGCCGAAAAGGGCGCGAATATAGTACTGGAAAGAATGGATTTTCCGGACCCGGTCATAGAGGTTTCCGTAGAACCCAAAACCCAGGCTGATCAGGAAAAAATGGGAATCGCTCTATCTAGACTGGTTGCAGAGGATCCATCTCTCAGGGTAGAAACAAATCCAGAGAGTGGCCAGACAATTCTAAAGGGAATGGGAGAACTTCATCTGGAAATTATCATTGACCGTATGAAACGGGAATTTGGTGTGGACGCTAACATAGGCCAGCCACAGGTGGCCTACAGAGAAACGATAACGAAAATCATTGAGGTGGAATATCTCCATAAAAAGCAAACCGGGGGCTCCGGCCAATTTGCAAAAATAAATGTTCGCTTTGAGCCAAAACCTAAGACGGAAACCGATAGGACTGATTTCGAATTCAAAAGTGAGGTGGTTGGCGGAAGGGTTCCGAAGGAATATATTCCCGGAGTCGAAAAGGGATTCGAGGCCGCTAAGAACACTGGAGTGGTTGCTGGCTATCCAATGGTTGATTTTAGAGCAGTACTCTATGATGGCGCCTACCACGAGGTGGACTCCTCCGTTTTGGCCTTTGAAATAGCAGCAAGGGCGTGCTTTAGAGAGGAAATCGGCAAGGCCAATCCAGTTCTTCTTGAGCCGATGATGGCCGTAGAAGTTGTTACTCCCGAGGACTATATGGGAGACATAATAGGAGATATAAATTCCCGAAGAGGACAAATCAAAAACCTCCTGGACAGAAGCGGGGTAAAGGTTATTGAATCTATAGTCCCCCTGGCTTCCATGTTTGGCTATGTGAATTCTCTAAGATCAATGTCCCAGGGTAGAGCCCAATTCACCATGATTTTCGAAAGATATGATCAGGTGCCCACCTCCATAGCCGATGAGATAAGGGCTAAAAGAGGGAAAAACAACTAGTGAAGCGAAACTTTTTCTGATAAAATTGAGAACATTCCAAACTCCACTCTCTGTCATTTTCGCATTATAAAACCCAGATTCAAAAGCCAGTGTCTGCCACTGTTTTTATCCAGGGAACAACCTGCACCAATTCCAAGGCGAGTGTTTTTGCCAATGTCAAATATATTTGTCAGAGTAACTCTGTGGGAATTATTCAGCAGTGATTTTTTGTAAATACGGTAGATTCGACTGCCATGTCTTAGATTCAAACGATCTTTGTCTGGCTTGACATACTGTATTTCAATGTCCTCATAGTCTTTTTTCTCAAAATCATTTCTATGATCATAGGAGAACAGGAGCGTTGTCCCGCCTCCAATATCACCCTGGACATCGAAGCCAACCATAAGGCTGTCTCTAAAGACATCTTCCATCTGACCATAGCTCGCCCACAGAGCCACAGCAAAATTTTCATAGATTCTACCATAGACCAGATTAAAAATCAGGGATCTATAGATTCCATTGTAGCTACTAAATAGCAGGTTGCTGTCCACTCCGATGGGCCTATGACAATTGATTTTTATCGTTAATTTTCTTTTTTTGCTGCTGTAGATACGATAACCAAGGTAGGAATTAACGGAATAGCTATAGGCACTGGCTAGCTCTATGGCTTCTTTTCTATTTTCTATGGGCTCTACAAAATATGTCTGGAAAAAATCATTGTCCAATTGATCGGCCGCCACACTAGCTCCAAAAAGTATTGGGCCATAGCTATAGTCTAGACCAGCCCCTAGGCTGTTTTTTATAAAACCCCCAAAACTGGAATTGACAATGGTAGTGAATCTCAATTCCTGGGCCGTTGCCTGGGCTTGGATAGCCGAAGACCAAAGACTGGCAGCTACAGCGGCCAGTCTCAGCATCTTTCCACAGAATTTTTTTCTCTCAAAAACTAACTCAAGCACCGGGCGACCAGTATATCCTCAGTAGTACTATTGTTTCACAAGCAAATTATCATTCTTTAGTCTCTCGTAGAATAGAGGATTACACATTAAATATACACCTCTCAGAGACCAATCCAGTTCAACGGCATCCGGATCTATGGCCTCAAAATCTCTGTCATTCTCTAGATTTCTAAAGCATATTCCCATAGTCCTGGCTATTGCTATGGAGGCGGCCACATCCCAAAACTTTGATGAATTCCTAAAGAATTGGCCCAGGCTCCTGTTCGTCAGGGTATAGATCGACATAACATAGCCAGAGTATAGATCTAGAACCGCGTAGTCTCTTCTAGTCGTATCGCAGCACCTGCGACTAAGTATTATATTTTTACCAAGTGGCGCCGGCTCTCCAGCCGCCAGAGTTACTGTCCTCTCTCCATCGCCGAAGGCATTTTTTCTATGGAAGCTCTTCACACCGTCAGAATATATAAGATCCCCTGTAATGGGCATATATATCGCCCCCATAAGGGGTTTAAAATTTCTGTATAGGCTAACCGCTATAGCCCAAAGAGGAAAACCGTGGTAATAGGTGTTAGTCCCATCGATGGGATCAATCACCCACACATATTCCTTCCTATTTTTGAAGAAATCCGGCACCGACTGTAGATCCTCCTCGTCCAGTATGTCGTGGTTCCCCTGTTTTATATAGCTATCAATTTTTACTCTGAATAACTTTGATATTTCCAGGTCTGCTTGGGTTACAATGCTTTTATCTGGCTTCAAAGTTGCAACGAGATGCTCCTGATAGTCTACAGCTATTTTACCGGCCTCCCTAAGAAAATCTAACGTCACGTCTAAAAATTTACTGGTTTCGCTCATGTTTTACCCTAATTTCACTAAGGAGATTTTTAATGTCCTCTAACAGTTTCAAATGATCAACGTCTGAAATGTTCCTCCTTAGAACTATAACATAATCTGTATTATTAATGTATAAATTACAATGATTTAGTAAAATCATGTTGTTAATCGCCCTGATACGCCGTTTTATCCTGTTTCTAACAACCGCTTTTTTACTAATTTTCTTTGTGACCACTAGACCAATTCTCACAAACTCTCCGATTCTTTGGTAAATTGCCTGTTCAGTATATTTCCTATCGGTGTCCCTAGACAAAATGACCATATTTTTACCCCTTGCAGCTATGCCAGTTTTCTCGCCAGCCCTCAGAAAATCCTTTCTACTTTTGATTGATAATATTTTCATGGCCACTCTCTATTTCTATTTTATCTTTTCTACCCCAGACCCTTCATCTTTAGATTTTCCTATGTCCACTACCACAACCTCGGGTTTACTGAAAACCTTAATGGGCGGTCCCCAGGTGCCCACTCCAGAGGAAACCAGAAGAGTACTATTTAGTCTTTCCAATCTTCCATAGGGCTTTTCGTAGAAAAACTTTACGAGTAAATTAAAGGGGAACATCTGGCCATTGTGAGTATGGCCAGATAGCTGCAAATCTGCGCCATTCGCCATGGCTTCGCTGAAATATTTTGGACTGTGGTCAAGGACCAACAGAAAATTATCGGCAACGTCAACATTTTTTAAAATTTCGCTAATTTTTTTTCTCATAGCTATTCTATTGTGCCCTCCGTCAAGTCTTCCCACTAACAGTAGATTGGTGCCCACCAGCGCATGTTCATCCAGTAAAACTTGCATCCCGCAGCCCTCTCTGAGGAAGGTTACAATTTCCTCAACATTTGACCGACCCATATAGTATTCGTGGTTTCCAAGAACAGCATAGACTCCAAGTTTCGCCTCTATTTTGCGAAACACCTGGGCATAGCTAGAGGAATCAAAGTGCCTCACCTTCGTCTCCATGATGTCTCCGCCAAATAATACTAGATCCGCATTTTGTTCATTGATAACTCTAACCATTCTCTCCAGGAACTTCGTGCTGCTGCCCACAGCTCCAATGTGCACATCACTGACAAAGACCACCTTCATATTTATATTTTTCTCTGTTCCAACACTGTAGTGCGTTGTTCTAATGAAAAATCTATTGATGTAGCCGTAGCAGTACAGACACAGATGGAAAAATATAACGCAGGTTGTGGCTCTAAACATATTAATTTTGAAACCCAGCAGTCTCAGAGAAACAAATAGTATGGAGCACAGAAATATCAAAACATATATCAGGAGTATGAAAAATACCATATGTTTGATATTTTTACTGACATTTTCGGACACAGCCGCCAGCAGCATGAGAAAACTTATCCCAAAGGACGCCAGAATTAGTGTCACCCGCAGGCCCCTGTCCAGAACAAAAGGGGAATCAACACCCACAAGATACACGGCACAGGTGAAAAGAGAAGAAACAACTAGAAAAAGCACCAGTGCATACAATTTAATAAGATTAAAATTAACGGACTTGGACATAGAAAACCTATAGATAGTGAATATTTATATATTTATCACTGGATTCGACCCTGACCGGAAGATCGCAGTAGCAATCCCCGTCGATCTGCAGAGGGCAACGTTCCGCATCGGCAGCTATGGTCACATTGTTTTTTTCTGCCAATCTAATGATATTTTTGTTGTTCTTTCTTGTGAAAAAATAAAACATTGCCGATAAAAAGCTAATTTTTTTTATGATAACGACATCAAAACTATTATTTTCTAGGCAAGATTCGGTGGTTTGAATTTTGGCTCCGTAGTATTTTCCATTGCTCACGCAGGTTAAAATATTTCTATAGACTATACCGTCCACCTCTGTTCTTAATTCCTGAAAATTTCCTCTGAACAGTATCTTCAAAAATTCATAGACATAGGCAAGCCCACCAATCTTTTTTTTGAGGCCAGCGTTTACAGTGTTGACCGCCCTAGAATCAAAACCACAGCTAACCATCAGAGAAAAGTATCTCCTGCTCTCTCTGGGACCAGGATTCACTATGAGTCTACCCATATGCAGTCTTTTTATCCTGCCACGCTGGACCGCCTCCATAGATTTCCTCAGAGAGTCTACCCCCAGCTCCTTACAGAGAATGTTGGCGGTCCCACTTGGCACTAGAGTAAAGTTGAACAGATCACGGTCTTCTCTGAGAACCATTGCGTTTAGGGCGCTATTTATAGTGCCATCCCCGGCCATAAGAACAACTAGGGAAACAAGCCTGTGATCCAGCTTCGCGATAATCTCCCCAACCTCCTGATTTCTATCCAATCTATGGGATTCCACCGAGAAACCAATTTTTTCCAGATATATCACCCACCGATGAAATATTTTTTCAGAATATTTTCTGGCCAGAGGATTTGCTATCAGAACCGCCGTTTTCATTTTTTTCTGACACTATCAAGATCTATTAAATCTTCATTAATCTTTAGGATATGGCCACTGAGACTCACACTAGTTTCCCCCAGGGCCCCCTTCCCCGATGGAATAGTTTTTACAATGCTGTTATTGGCTCCATCAAATATAATGACATCCCCTCCATTGAAGGTGACAACGACCAGATTTTTTTTCTGGTAGTATATTGGTTTTATGCGATGAACTATAGTTTTTTCGTTTATGTTGCTATACAAAAATTCTATTTTCCCCGTATCATAGTCTAGGACATAGAATCTATTATCCATCGTTGTAAAATAGACTTTCTTAGAGTCCCTGAAGGATAAATTATCCAGGGGTATCGAGCCGATGGACTTTTCCCAGGCTATAGCCCCAGCTGTAATTGAAAATTTCACTATCCTATTGGACATTGACACCACAAAAACGTCATCGCCATTCACAAAGGCCTTTGCTTTATCCGCAACAGAGGCCCTGAGATTAAATTTTAATGATTTGCCCTCTCTCTTCACAACCAGGTCCTTTCCCGAGGTGATAAACACATCCCCATCTCTCCTGGGATAGCAGCCCACCAGTAGCAGTGTGAGCAGCAGAGAAAGAAATTTACTTTTTATTTTCATCTTCTCCAGTTGATTTTTTTAGTTGATCACATTTTGTCCTTAGTTTTTTTAGTTCGTTCTCCAGCGCCCCAATTCTTCTTGAATTATATAGTTTTTTTAGATTAAGAAAATCAAACAGTCTACAGACGTGTCCAAACAGCACCGTGAGCAGAGAACCCATAGCAAGGGAGCACATCATAAGTAAAAACAATCTTATTTCCATCACATAGCCCAGTGGAGATAAATTTAGCTTTACAAAATCGGAATTATTCACAGCAAAGAAGACACTGAACACAAACAACAGTAAAAAAAATGTCAATTTCACTAGATTACAGATGGTCTTTATCATTTTTGTCTTTCCTTTAGAATATTTTCTATTGTATCCCTAATTTGCCCATGGGTTTGATAACCAACTTTTTCTTGGTTATTTATCAAAAGTATTGGAGTAGCGTTCACATTGAAAGCCTCCCGGTTGTTTTGTTGCATATATATAATTTTTCTATACAAATCCCCATCCCGGATGCAACTGTTCACATATTCTTCGTTCATATCATATTCTTTACCGAGTTCCACTAAAAACGAGAAAATGTCCTCTATCTTTTCAAGATTCCCGTTCTCAAATATTTTTTCCGCAATTTCCAGTCTATTTTCTGGTTTTGAGCACTGCAGAAATGCACCCACCGGAATATTTTTAACCCCATAGTTAAGTCTCAGAGAATAGTGGGCAATCTTTCTGTCAATGACATATTCCTGTAAAATTTTTCTGATTTCCGGCCTCATTTTTCTACAGTATTTACAGGAAAAGGACGAATGGTCAATTATACTGATTTCGGCATGGGCATCCCCAAGCGTACAGTCCATAGTGAAATCATTCAGCAGATATTTTCTTTTTTCCTCTTTGGTTTTTCCATGGAGGCCGGCATTTAAAAATACAGTGTGGGCCTGTTTATAAACATTATTATCCTTGGCCGCCGCCTCCAATTGCCTTCTCGAAAGAGTTTTTCTGTAGAAAAACCCTGCCATCAGAATTATCAGAACTACAATGTACGCAGTATATTTTTTTGCCTGTGCATACCATTCTTTTACAGAGAAAACCATAGAAAAAACTTAACCAGTCCCATTTAGAACTAAGAGTAGTATCTAGTTATTATTTGTAAACTTATTTGTGCAGAGAGATTGAATTTGCGCTTTGGTCGTTTAATTCTCGTCGAAATACCATCTAAATAAACCGAGAAAATATTTTCTCCTGACCCAGCTCTGTCTCTAGAAAATATCTGCAGATCTCACAAGAATCTCCCCATCCTCTGTGGCCAACAGAAGAGAGCCATCCTGCCTCAGATCTCTAAAAATGCCCTTTACACTGGAGGAATTAATTTTTACGGTTATTTCTCTGCCAAAATTATAGGCATATTTGATCCACTCATCTCCTATGGGTCCAAACCCACTCCTAGAAAACAGAGAGGAATAGATTTCAAAATAGTCGAGGAATTCCTCCAGAACATTGTCTTTCCTGAGACTAAATCCCTCCGCCAATAGATCCGTTGGGGCAAACAACATGGTCTCTGATCTAGCCGGATGTCTGTCTAGGTTTAGTCCAAGTCCTA
The DNA here is from genome assembly GCA_031268035.1 of Rickettsiales bacterium. Classification (GTDB taxonomy): domain Bacteria; phylum Pseudomonadota; class Alphaproteobacteria; order Rickettsiales; family UBA1997; genus CALXRO01. The sequence continues at coordinate 3,688 of JAIRXW010000036.1, read as the reverse complement.
TGACCAGCAGTTGTTTTTGCCGGTCCATTTCCAGCAGAATTCCCCCGGTTTTTTTATCGTTAACCAGAATGTCGTTTGGCCACTTGGTTTTTAAATTGATCTGTTTTTCTACTAGCTTTTCCAGAGCTTTGACCACAGCAATGGCCACTAGAAACGAATAATTTGAATAGTCTATTTCACTGTCGTCTGCTCTAATGGATAGACTCATATAGAGATTGTTAGATTTTTCCGAAAACCACCTTCGCTCCTGCTTTCCCCTTCCTTTGGTCTGTTCTTCAGCAACAATTACGGTGTTCGGGGGATAGGAGGTGATCACATCCATGGTGGATGTCAACACACTAAAATAAAATATATTATACTTTCTATTCATTTGTTTTAGAGTTTAACCCTGTTCATTTGTTTATAGCGGTCTGTTGACAATCTGTTGTCTTTTTTGACCTCTGAAAATTACCCAAAAATCGGCCTAAATTAGATACCAACACCTGTGTTAATAGTTTCGCCCTTTCTATTAACATGTCAACTAGCTAAAAAGAAGTTGGTGACCAGTTGTCAATAACTAAAGTCAATATTTTTATCGACAGAGTTATTAACAGGCTGATGATTTTACATTTGTTTTTCCTGCCCTAGACTATTCTAGTAATTTGCATTTACCGGATGAAAGACAAAAAACTTGTTCTAGTTGACGGCTACGGTTTTTTCTTTAGGGCTTACTTTGCACTAAAAAATATAAACAGAAGAAGCGATGGGCTCGCTGTGAATGGTCTCTATGGTTTCACTAGAATGTTGGTGAAACTCATTGTTGACCTGAAATCAACCCACATAGCCGTTGTTTTTGACTCGGGAGGTAAAAACTTTAGACATGATATTTTTCCGGAATATAAATCCAATAGACCGCCGGTTCCGGAAGATATGATACCCCAATTTCCTCTTCTGAGAGAGGTGACGGAGGTTATGAATATAAAAACCATAGAAAAAGTTGGCTACGAGGCAGATGACATTATAGCTACCCTGACAACCAGAGCGAAATCCGAGGGCTACGAGGTTTGGATAATATCTGGAGATAAAGATTTGGCACAGCTTATAGATGAAGATGTGTTTCTCTATGACGCGAAGAATAATGAAAAAATAGGTGTTGGGGAGATTATTAAAAAATGGGGGGTTTACCCAAAACAAATTTTAGGAATACTGTCTCTGATGGGAGATGCGTCGGATAATATTTCTGGTGTTCCCCTTATAGGTCAAAAAACGGCCACTAGACTGATTAGAGAATATGATAGCGTTGATAATCTGGTGGCTAATCTGGAAAAGGTAAAGCCCGATAGAATAAAAAATACTCTGCTGGATAATTTGGACAAGCTCAGACTTTCACAGCAACTGGCAACACTCCAGAGTGAAGTGGAGCTTTCTCTGGCTGTGGATGATTTGATCTTTAGAAATTTTAATCCGACAAAGTTCATAGAATTTCTCTATAGGATGGAATTCTACAGTATAGCCAGAGAAATAGAAAAACATTTTGGTGAAGTCAGAGAAATTTTTCCAACCAAAAGTAGGGACTACGAATATAAAAAAATAGTAGATCTGGAAACGCTAGAAATTGTTTCCAGTGATCTATTGCGCTCAAATGAAAAAATGATTTTTCACATTAGAACAGAGAACAGCAACGGCTTCGACGACGCCAGAACCATCTGTTTTAGTGACGAAAGTAAAAAATATATCTATTTTATTTGTCTGATCGCCGACAGAGACTCTGGCAATTTACTGAATCTGGAGTCCAGCGACAATAATTGCCTAGGTTTTAGAAGGGTGGCGGAGTGTCTCAGAGGCCTGTTTGAAAACAGTAATCTGATGAAAATATCCTATAATATTAAGGCGCAGATGAGGATTCTTGGCGAAATGGCCATCGGCATTTCTAACTACGATGACATTGGCCTAATGTCCTATGTGCTTGATAACGGTAGATTCGAGCATAGCCTAGCCAGAATCATGAAGGAATATCTCCAGAACAATGTGCAAATTAAATTTGATAATATGGTGGAAATCTATTCCACCGTGGAAAAATATGAAAAGGGGACGAATATGGAATCCCTTGGCATTTCTGATCTATTTGCATTTTCTTGCAGAGAGGTGGAAATTATCAAAATAATCCATGAGCTAATTGCCGAGAGATTGGAGAAGGCTCGGGATCTTAGGATTCTCTATGATGAGATGGAAAGACCTCTAGTCAATGTGCTGGCTGACATGGAGAGAGAGGGTGTTAGAGTTGATGTGGGAGAACTAAGAAGCCTATCGGATCACTTCCAGGGGCAACTGCAGAAGATAGAGGAAAAAATATACCGAGAGGTTGGCCAGGAGTTTAATATCAACTCACCCAAACAGGTGGGAGAAATTCTCTTCGAAAAAATGCATTTACCTCTAGCCAAAAGATCTAAAAATTCCGGTCACTATTCCACCGATACCGAGGTTTTAGATGATCTGTACCAAATGGGTTTTTCTGTGGCCGGAGATGTCCTCGAATATAGACACTATATGAAACTAAAGAGCACCTACACAGACGTTCTGCCAAAACTTATAGATGAAAATGCCAGGCTCCACACGACCTTTTCCAACACCTATGTCATAACCGGTCGTCTTAGTTCCAGTAATCCGAATTTACAGAACATACCCATAAGAACCGAGGACGGAGAAAAAATAAGAAAAACTTTTATTTCAAAGGAGGGTTTTAGTTTTATAGGGGCAGACTATTCACAGATAGAGTTGCGCATATTGGCCCACTATGCAAACGTTAAAAATTTGATAGAAAGTTTCAAAAGTGGCTGTGATGTGCATGCGGAGACAGCAAAAAGGGTTTTCAGAACAAATACCGTAACTCCCGAGATGCGAAGATTGGCTAAGGTTATAAATTTCAGTATAATATACGGAACAACCCCCTTTGGACTAGCAAAAAGGCTATCCGCCTCTAGTAATGAGGCCAGAGAGTACATGGACAGTTACTTTAGAATATATCCAGAAATCCTGGACTACATGAATGAAACGAAGGAATTCGCTAGGAAAAATGGCTTTGTCAGAACTCTATTTAATAGAATTTGCTACATTGATGTGGGCCGTTCCAGAGAGCCGCAAAAATCATTTCTCGAGCGCCTCACCATAAACGCGCCCATTCAGGGTACGGGAGCGGACATAATAAAAAAAGCTATGGTGAAGGTCTATGAAAGAATTCTGGGCTTCGATGCAAAAATAGTGCTGCAGGTTCATGATGAACTACTGATAGAGTCCAAAGATAGCTGTGCTGAGGAGGTGAAGAATCTGATTCAGAATACCATGGAGAACATAGTGAAATTTCAGGTGCCGCTGCCGGTGGACGTGAAGGTCGGAAAGAATTGGAGTGAGGTGCATTAGTGCGTAGCCGGTTTTATTTACTGTGAATTTTAACCCCAAAGCCCCCAAACAAATCTAATCCTGAAAAAAAGTATTTTTTTCAGGATTAGATTTATAAAATCTTTCTTCAGGATTAGATTTAAAAAATCTTTTCTCAGGATTAGATTTAAAAAATATTTTTTTTTAAAAAATATTTTTTTTAAGATTAGAGAAGAAAGATAGATCAGAAAAACAGAATAGTATCTCTAGCTCTAGAAATTTACTCTCTAAAAAAAATATTTAATTATTAATACAAATACCTTGACATTTATAT
>JAIRXW010000007.1 GCA_031268035.1 Rickettsiales bacterium | reverse complement strand
TTTTTCTGCTGGGACGACCCCCGGAGTAGTATTTTTATTCCGAAACCAAACGAGGGAGGAAATGCTGTGAGCCAGGCCGTGCTGAAAACTAGGCGCTCAGGAGTTGAGTTCTGGCAGGTCAATGCAAAATTCACAGAGAAAGGTGTCTGTTTATCTAACCACTACAAAATGCCCCTATAGAGTTTCCCCCTCTGGAACCCCTCCTCTGGAGGCCACTTTTTTAGGATTTTGTTTTTCTGCTGGATAACCCCTGGAGCAGTATCTGTTTATCTGACCACTACAAAATACTTCTCTAGAGTTTCTCCTCTGGGGGTTGCTCCTCTAGGATTTTATTTTTCTGCTGGGACGACCCCTGGAGCAATATTTATTTGTCTGGCCACTACAAAATGCCTCTCTAGAATCCCTCCTCTAGAGTTCTCCCTATAGAGTTCCCCCGGAGCCATTCTTCTAGGATTTTGTTTTTCTGCTGGACAATCCCCATAGTAGTATTTTTATTCCGAAACCAAACGAGGGAGGAAATGCCGTGAGCCAGGCCGTGCTGAAAACTAGGCGCTCAGGAGTTGAGTTCTGGCAGGTCAATGCAAAATTCACAGAGAAAGGTGTCTGTTTATCTGACCACTACAAAATGCCCCTCTAGAACCCCTCCTCTGGAGTTCCCTCTCTAGTAGTCACTCTGCTGGATAACCCCTGGGGTAGTATTTGTTTGTCTGACCACTACAAAATGCCCCTCTAGAGTTTCTCTCTAGAACCCCTCCTCTGGGGGGTTGCTCCTCTAGGATTTTGTTTTTCTGCTAGATAACCCCTGGGGCAGTATTCTGACAACTAAATTGTACTTCTTTCTAGTTTTCTTTAGATTTTTTATATTTTCTCTGCCACTACCTCTAGCTACCCTCCCCAGGTCCTTGATTTCATGGGGATTCTTCTGGAGAATTTTGGCATTTGTAACCAGTAGCAGCCGTTTGCCACTACCCGCTGGGCCTAGTTTATTAAGCTTCATATTCAGTTTCTCAAAGCCTCTGGTTGTCATGAAGCCCAGGCCATAGTCGCCATTCCTACTGCGTTTAGTCAGCAGCAGAGCTAGATTAGGAAGTCTGTTAGCCGTTGATTTGTTTTCCGTGGTGCCCGAACTATTTTTCCCACTGGATTTATTTTTTTGCCATTCCAGGGAGTTCAGATCGACCAGTACCCAGTAGGTGTTGAACCCATACCTTGATGTCACCGCCCCATCCTCATTCACTGTGGCATGCATTTTTTTACTGTCCAGTAGGTCCTTCAGGGCCAATAGGCCGCCCTCTTCGGGACTCGGATTTTTTTTTGTTTTCTGTTTATATTGGGTTAACGCCTGATCCAATATATTTATCTCCGTTGCAATGCGTTTTGTTTGGAAGGAATCTATAGTGACTCCTGACTTTACTAGGGCTATGGACAGAACACCAATTACAGCCAGAACTACGGTGAATTCCCACAGGGAAAAGGCCCGTTTGAAATACTCTGTTAAATTTTTCATGGTCATACCCCAAAACGTCAATGATTTCTATAGTATAGACTAATTATTCTAACATGTCAAGGGGAAATCCACCACTAATGGAACTAATGGATATTCTTCCAGAACTAGTTTTTTCTCAGGGAGGAGGGCGCTGTTCTAGGAATGCCGACACTTCTCCGGCGAAAACTGGAATTATAGAAAGCAAAAAGGATAGAAAGCAAAAAGGATAGAAAGCAAAAAAGCCCACACAACTGTGGGCCCTCTCAAAAAAATAAAGGAAAAAAATAAAAAACAAACACTATCTTTGTCTTTCAGTAAGGATTATATGGGTGGGTGGCGCAAATGTCAAGTAATACTGGAAAATATATACATATACCTTATTGCTTATAATTTTTTCATAAATACCCAAAAGAATTGCTCTGAAATGTGCCGTAAATATGTTTTCATCGCCCTTTGATTTACCGTTAGGAATGTGCGATTAATGTTGAAAAATGTAGGTTTAACAGTAAAACTAGTTAATTCTTATTTTTAAAAACATTCCTTAAGTTGCTAAACGTTGAGAAATTTATATAAAAAAGCTATTATAATAAATATTAATTTACAACGACTGTTGCAAAAAATATTTTTTTTTATACCCTAAATTTTGGGAATGAAATTTACTTTTTCCAATGTGGAATTCCCTAACTAATGGATAGAGATTATCGTGCAGCCACTAGCGGACAGAATGAGGCCCGCCGACATAGCACTGCTGGTCGGCCAGAGGCAATTGTTTGGAGAAAATGGAATTTTAACTAGAGTTTTTACGCAGGATAGCATACCATCCATGATATTTTGGGGGCCGGCCGGCACTGGAAAAACCACTGTCGCAAGACTACTTCTTGGGAGAAAGGACTATTTCGCCGAAACCATTTCGGCCACAAACACTGGGATTCCGGACCTGAAGAGAATATTTGAAGTGGCAAGGAACAAAAGGGAGGATTTCGGCAAGAGCACGATATTGTTCATTGATGAGGTGCATTGTTTCAAAAAAAATCAGCAGGATGTGCTGCTGCCCTACGTTGAAAATGGCACTGTGGTTCTGATAGGAGCCACTACGGAGAATCCATCCTTTGAATTGAATTCCGCCCTTCTGTCGCGCTGTAGAGTTCTGGTGTTCAATCCTCTGGATGAAATCGAACTGGCGAAAATTTTAGAAAGGGCTGAAAGTAATGAGAATAAAGAACTTCCGCTGGATGAGGAGGCAAGAAAAATGCTAGTTAATCTCTCCTGTGGCGATTGCAGATATCTGCTGAATATGTGCGAAGAATTATTTTCTCTGGACGGGAAGAAAAAGCTGGATTCTAGGGAATTACTAGAGGTTGTTAATAGGCGAAAAGCAAACTATGATAAGAAAGATGATAATCACTATAATTTAATTAGTGCCTTTCATAAGTCTCTGAGAGGCTCGGATGTGCAGGCGGCTCTCTACTGGATGGCTAGGATCATAGAGGGTGGGGATGAATATCATTTTCTCTTCCGGAGACTTATGAGGGCGGCCGTCGAGGATATAGGCATGGCCGATCCCCAGGCTCTTGTCCAGGTGGTTTCTTCTCTGCAGGCCTTTGACTTTATGGGTCCTCCGGAGGGAGTGCTTTGCCTCACCGAAGCTGTCATATATTGTGCCACAGCTCCAAAGTCCAACGCCTGCTATGTGGCCGAAGGGGAAGTGTTTGCTGACGCAAAAAAAAATAATTATCAGGATCCCCCGAAGCATATTTTAAATGCTCCCACAAAATTAATGAAGAATTTGGGCTATTCTGACGGCTATGTCTATGATCATAATACTCCTGACTGTTTCTCTGGCCAAAGTTATTTTCCGACCTCTATGGAGAGAAAAAATTACTATAGGCCAAATGAAAGAGGATTTGAAAGAGAAATAACGAAACGTCTTGGCTACTGGGACAGTCTAAGAGGCAAGCTTCATTCTGATTCCTAGAATTAATAGCGAATAGTGCATCAGCAGGCTGTGGTGGAACACTCCTGGGAAATAAGAGCTTGCCAAGCAAAATTTGGGCTGTAGCCTATTGTCTAGCGATTAAAGTTATATGTTTGCTATGCCAAGTTTTGATGTTGTTTCGAAAATTGATATGCAGGAGGTTGATAATTCCATAAACACTATCCGGAGAGAATTTGAAAATCGCTATGATTTTAAAAATATCAACTGGTCGGTGGAATTTGATAGAAAGGAAAAAACAATCACTCTTTTGGCTGGCAGTGACTACTGTCTTCAGCAAATTCAATTATCTCTGAAGGCAATTTTTGCCAAGAGAAAATTAGATCCTCTGTCTCTGGATTTTCAGGAGAATGAAAAAGCTGCCGCCGGAGCTCTGCGCCAGATTATTAGAATAAAGGAGGGTATTGATCAGGATAATGGCAGAGAAATAACAAAATTTTTTAAACAGTCCAAGCTAAGGGTACAGGTTTCTATTCGTGGTGACGAAGTTAGAGTCAGTGGAAAATCTCGAAATGATCTGCAGGAGGCCATACAAAATATAAAAGATCTGAATTTGAAAATACCTCTGCAATTTATCAATTTCAGAGAGTAGATGGGAATTTCATTCTGTTCCGAGATCCTGTCCAGCTGAAAATTTCTGAGCCTGGGGAATGGGGGCTTCGGAGCCCGCAGAAACAATGGGGGGATAGGATCAGTTTTGTTATTCCCAATATTTCGGGATATGTTTTGACAATAAAGAAAAAAAATTTCACAATGGCGGCAGTTTTTCTTAGGTTTCAGATGCAAGATGGTTTGATAACCCTGTTGGAGTGGTTTGTTGCCAATGGTATAGGGGAGCTCTTTGGCAATGAGATAGAGGCAGATAGATATTGTTTTGGAACCGGGGATCAGGGTCCGAAGGAGCGAGGACCCATGGGTCTAGAGAGTACCATCGGAGCTCTGGCAAAACAGCAGCGGGAGCTAAAAAATTTGGCTCACTATGATGTTAGAGGGGTCAGAGAGGCTGCCGATCATGCTAGTGGGCTAGATGGGCTCAGGGAAGCGGTGAATGGTTTAGAAATATATGACAATCTAAGGAGGACGGCCAATAGTACCGTTATGTTTGATGGGGACAGGAATTCGAAAATAGTGCTAATTAATGACGTGCCAAACGAAGAGGATGATCTGAGCGGTCATTTATTTGCCGGTCAGAGTGGTGTTCTTCTGGGAAAGATGCTAGCATCAATAGATATAAATATGAGTAACGTCTGTCTTCTCAACTGTTTTTTCTGGCGTCTCCCGGGTAATAGGGTGCCGATAAAAGAAGAATTAGAAATTTGTCGACCAATTGTCGAGAGAATACTAAGTTTTCTGGAGCCAAAATTCATAATTTTTTGTGGTAATTATGGGGTGTCGACTCTTCTGGAGCAAAATAAAACTATCGCCAATGTTAGAGGTAAACTCATGAGCTACAGCAACTGCTACCTTCGGTCAGCTCTGGGGGCCACCGGCATC
>JAIRXW010000029.1 GCA_031268035.1 Rickettsiales bacterium | reverse complement strand
TTGTAGTTGCAACAAGATTGTGGCGGTGATGGGAATTTCACTATTGATCTTTTCGCTGATGTTTTCTCAGCAGCTGGTGCTGGTATTACCCCAATAGCTGATACTGATGTTTCTTCCTCGGGAAATAATGATTTCTTAGAATCCCCGGAGTATTTGTCATTTAACTGTAAAAATGATTCAATAGGATCCAGAACAACAAAACTTCCCGCCTATGCTTCGCTAATCCCAGTGGATGTGGTAGTAATGATCGCCATAGTTGCCAAGATTAAATTTTTTTTTTTTAATTTTTTTCATAGAATCCCATTTTTATTATCAATAAATAATTATGGTGTTTTCTAATGGGTCTGATTAGCCTCTGGGCATCCTCCATTTGATCATTAAAATCTAGCATCATTATATATTCAAAGGTGATTCGCCTATGGTTTTTTTGGCTACTATAGTGGCCACAGGCTTCCATCAGCTGTTCTAGAGGATATGATTTTTCCACAGGCATTATTTTCTCTCTCAATTCATGGGTAGTTGCATGGAGTGATATGGCTAGGTTTAGCTTCAGATCTCTGCTAAATCATATATTTTTGGGACTATGGGGTAGCTAGAAAATCTTTTTTAGAAAGAAATTTTAGGGAAAAAATTTCTCTAGGGGCACAGTTATCTAGCCGTGTTCCCTAGGGTTTACCTACTTCTCTAGCTGCCGGCTGGAGGTTGGTGGTTATCTCCTCTGAGCTGGCCGCAGGCCGCCAGAATATCTTCTCCTCTCGGGAGTCTAATGGGGCAGGAATAGCCGGCTTTGGTTAGGTATTCGGCGAAGTGTCTAATTCTACTGGTTGTCGATGGTCTGTAGTCCAGAGTGCAGCCAGGCCACCGGTTAAAGGGTATCAGATTAAATTTTGCTGAAATATGGTACTTTCTAATGAGTCTAATTAGCCTCTGGACATCCTCCATTTGATCATTAAAATCTAGCATCATTATATATTCAAAGGTGATTCGCCTATGGTTTTTTTGGCTGCTATAGTGGCCACAGGCTTCCATCAGCTGTTCTAGAGGATAGGATTTTTCCACGGGCATTATTTTCTCTCTCAATTCATGGGTGGTGGCATGGAGTGATATGGCTAGGTTTAGCTTCAGATCTCTACTGAAATCATATATCTTTGGGACTATGCCGCAGCTAGAAAGTGTTATCCTTCGGTTCGAAAATGCTATACCATCTCTGTCGTTTACTATTCTCATGGCCTCCACCACATTAGCATAGTTAAGCAGCGGCTCTCCCATTCCCATTAGAACTATATTGGTAATTTTTCTCCCTTCGCCCACTGCCCTGTTGTCCCATTCATCGAGTAGATCTTTAGCCAGGATAACCTGCTGTACTATCTCGAATACCTCTAGATTTCTCACAAAACCCTGATTGCCGGTGCTGCAAAACCTGCAACCCATAGCGCAGCCGACCTGGGACGATAGGCAGAGAGTTCCTCTGTCCTCCCAGGGTATATACACCAGCTCTATTCTCTGTCCATCGGTCAATTCTAGGAGCCATTTTGTTGTGTTGTCATTAGAAAGATATTGCTCTAGGACGCGGGGTCTATCGCAGCTGTAGTCCTTGGAAAGCTTTTCTCTAAGATTTTTAGAAATGTTACTCATGGACGTAAAATCTTTGGCTTTTCTGCAGTAGAGCCAGTTCCATATCTGTTTCGCTGTGAAGGATTTTGTTTGGTATTTACTAGCGAGAACACTTTCTAATATTCTGGGAGAGAGGCCAAATATGTTAGTTTTCACTCAATTCCACCGATAAAGTTATTTATCTGTCTATTGTTGGAATTGTATAGATTATCTTTTGTGCCTTCCCAGCAGATTTTACCGTTGTCTAGAAGAGCTATTCTGCTGGATATGAGATTTGCCGAATGTACATCGTGGGTTATTGTTATGGCCGTTGCCCCAGATAGCTCAATTGTTTTTATGATGAGAAGATTTATTTTGTTTGCCGTTATGGGATCCAGTCCAGTGGTGGGTTCGTCAAAAAATATAATTTCTGGATTGCAGATTATGGCTCTAGCTATAGCGACTCTCTTCTGCATACCTCCAGACAATTCATTCGGATACAGATCTGCCACCTTTTCATCTAGATCTACAATTTTTAACTTCTCCAGTGCGATTTTTCTAGCTTCGGTACTATTTATTTTTCTGCTGTGAAGAAGTTTAAAGGCTACGTTCTCCCAGATGGTCATAGAATCAAAAAGTGCGCTGTTCTGAAATAAAAAGCCAAATTTATCCATCAATAAAAATCTCTTAGTTTCTCCGAGCTTTGTTATCTCTTGGCCATCTATTTTTATAGTGCCAGCGTCTGGTGCCATAAGGGTTGATATTGTCTTGATTAGAATAGATTTACCAGCGCCGGATCTACCCAGTATAACCAGTGACTCACCTCTAAATATATCGAGATCAAGTTCGTCTAGAACAACTTTTTCATCAAAAGATTTTTTTAATCCTCTTATCTCAATCTTGGGTTTCTCCATGTATATCCCTATAAAATTTATCTATGACCTTCTTTACGGCATTATTTATATTTTTATCCTTTAGGGCGTAGTGCACATTAGCCTCAAGATAGCCCAGCACACTTCCACAGTCAAATCTAATGTCTCCGAAAACAAGACCATAGTACGATTCCCCGTTGTCAATGGCCATTTTTATGGCATCGGTCAGTTGTATTTCGGAATTTACACCCGGCTTGATCATTTTTAGATATTTGAAAATGCTTGGATTTAATATATATTTGCCTATGCAGGCCAATTTTGATGGAGCAGTGTCCAGTGATGGTTTTTCTACCATTCCAACTATTTTTAGAATATCCCCCCTATTTTCTTCCACATCAACGATGCCGTATTTACTGACGTCCTCCTCGGGCACCTCAGCTATGCCCAGTACACTGGAACTCTTTGTATTGGCCAACTTAATCATATCCAAAAGATAATTTCCCCCCTGACTATAGCTCATATCGTCGGCCAGACAGACCGCGAACATTTCATTGCCAACAAATTTTTCAGCACAGAGTACCGCATGGCCTAGCCCTAGAGGTCTCTGCTGTCTAAGAAACGTTATCTGACCAGCTTCCGGCATCCAGCCGGTTGTTTTATCGAGCAAATCTAGCTTCTTTTTGTTCTCAAGAGTTTTTTCCAATTCAAAGGCGCTATCGAAGTGGTCCTCTATTGAAGTTTTGTTTCTGCCGGTCACAAAAATAAATCTTTCTATTCCGGCTTTTCTAGCCTCCTCAAAGGCATACTGTGCCAGAGGCTTCCCGGCTACCGGCAACATTTCCTTGGGAATTGCTTTTGTGGCCGGAAGAAATCTCATGCCCAATCCCCCAACTGGGAGAACTAGAGTTCTTATTTGTCCAAAGGACATAATGTTCATATTTTTTAGAGAGGCTATAGAGTCGGCCATTAAAATCAACAACAAATCCAGGTTTTCTAGCTCCTGGGTTTTCCAAAGAATAAATTTGCCAGCTAATCCATAAATGGGAAAAGGGGGAATATATTTCCGCCATAGCTATTATTTGGGGAAAAATATTAGATGGCCAGAGGAACTAACGCACAATTAGCAATTGTTGCGGAGCTAATGCCATAGTTTCCCCTGGGGGAAACAGCGAAGATATTTTTATGGTTGCCGTGGAGAATATCTGTAAATAAAAATTAATAAAATATACTCAAAACACCATTATTGTATAAAGGTTACAAAAAATTGCAATTACAGGGCTCTAGATTATCTTTAGGTAACAAAAGTTAGGACCGCAACTTGAATAGAATCGTACAAAATATATTTAATTTTTGTCTGTCTGCCATTTCCACATATTTCATTATTTTTTCTCTGGACAAAAAAAAGTACAGGAAAACCAGATTAACTCTTATGATCTTTGCGAGTATTTTTTATTTTCTGCAATTCATGTCGCTAGTCCTTATCACCAGTGATATGAACTATGTATTTTTAGCTAATCTGTTCGACATCACGAACTATGTAATTGCCTTTTCAACCTATAGAAAATACTCTCTGCTACTTATTTTTATGTCAGTAGTCGTAGGGTATATTCTCTACAAAATAAATACAAAATTCCAGATAAAAAATAGTCTATCTAAAATCGTGGTGCTGCTCATAAGCTTCGCCTATATACTGAGCCCTTTCAGCTTTATCGTGAGGTTTTCAAAAATTTGCTATAGAACTGTTCATGATTCTAATGGTAAAAAAAGCCACCGTGAATTATTTAGAGAACTGACCGGTACAGACTATGTGGAACGTGGCAAAATAAAGGTGAAATTACCCAGTAGAGTAAAGAATTTAGTGATCATAGAGATGGAATCCTTCGAACAAAGGTTTTTGGATAATTTTAGTGAAAATACCAAAGATATAGTTGCCTACAGTGAGGAGGGGGAATTTTATTCGGACATAACAATGGTCGAAGGGAGCGGCTGGACAATTGCGGGAATCCACACATTTCTCTGCGGTTCTCCTCTAATCTATAATCTGAAAGATGTGGCTCTATTAAAAATAGTTTCGATCAGTAAACTTGTTTGTCTACCAGATATTCTGAAACGAGCTGGCTATCATCAAATGTATATCGGTGGCGAGAGAAGGACCTTTTCCGGCAAATCCCAATTCTTTTTTTCGCATGGCTACGATGAGGTTCTGGGCAAGAAAGAGCTACGCAAAGAATATAATTTGGATAAAGAAAATTTTTCCGACTGGGGAATCAGAGATCGTGAAATTTTCGAAATTGCTAAGGATAAATACAGAAAACTGTCCCAATCGAAGAAACCCTTTAGTCTGATGCTAAGTACTTTGGATGCCCACAGTTTTGATGGTGGCCTAAGAGATGATAGATGCAGAAATACCACAGAAAACAAAATGTTGAATTCCATAGAATGTACCAGTGATCTTGTTGCCGATTTCATTAGCTTCCTAGAGAATGAACCAAATTATGAGGATACTCTGGTGGTAATTCTACCGGATCACCTGGCGATGGGTGATTTTCCAAGTATCGGCATTGGCGCTGGAGACAGCGGCAGAAAGTTGTACGTTATACTGCTGAATTCCGGAGCACGTGGCAGGAAAGCTGGCGCCCTACTATATTCCGATGTGCCTTCGCTGATTCTGAAAAGAATGAACCTGGAACATAATGCAAAATTTCTACTGGAAAATCACAGAAACCAAGACCAAAGGGAAAGAATAAAATACATAGATGAAAATCTTGATAAAATAAGATTATTTAACAGTAGAACCCTAATGCATGAATAGTGCCGGCGGCGCTAATTCCAAACCCCTATAGATCATAGGGGTCAACCTCAATCCTCACTTTGACATGTCCAGTGGTCTTCAGATCATCCAACATGGGAGAAATAATTTTCCTGATGCTGAGATTATTCTCAGTTCTGATTACCAGCCTAAATCTAAATAGGCCAGCTAGTCTAGACGGGCTCAGCGGAACGGGTCCGAAAATTTCAAATGGACCGGAGGGCATAGCATTTATAATTTCATTCATTCTCCTACGAACCAATAATTCACTGGGGCCGCTCAAAACAATGGCCGCTATTCTACCGTAGGGTGGTAAATTGGCAATTTTTCTGCTCTCCTTTTCAAAATTCAAAATGATTTCCCGGTCTCCTTTCTCTAGAGCCTGGATTATAACATTGCCCACACTGTGGGACTGTACTAGAGCCCTACTGCCTCCAGCTTTCCGCCCTGCCCTTCCGGTCACCTGGGTCAGCAGTTGGTAGGTTTTTTCAGCCGATCTGAAATTTGCTCCAAATAGACTTGCGTCTGCGTCCAGAACACCGACAAGAGTTAGATTTGGAAAATCATAGCCCTTAGTGATCATCTGAGTACCAATTATTATGTCCACCTCTCCATCCATTATTCTTTGGAGCACCTGTCGTGCCCTTTGGGAATTTTGAACTGTGTCGCTGGTCACTATAATTGTGTTTTTATCGGGGAAAATTTTCCTCACCTCCCTTTCTATTTTCTCTACACCCGGGCCAAAAAATATTATAGAATCCAACATGCCACAGGCAGGACAGTCGGTTAATTTTTTGGTCCTGTGGCCACAGTGGTGGCATAGAAGAATATTATCTGCTTCATAGACCGTCAGGGACACATCGCAGTTGGGACATAGAAATCTATAGCCGCAGTTATTGCACAGAGCTACGGGAGCGTAGCCTCGTCTATTCATAAATAGTAGCACCTGCCTGGCTAGAGAAAGTTCTCTATGCATTTCATCCACTAGGCGGCCCGAGAGAAAGCTATTGGGTTTTAATTTATCTTTGGTCAGGTCTATAATTTCTATTTTTGGCAGCTCGGAACTTCCAAATCTACTGGCTAGGAAAAAATAATTATATTTATTATTTTCAACATTAAAGAGACTTTCTAGCGATGGTGTGGCACTGCCTAAAATTATTGGGCATTCTTCAAATTTTGCTCTGACGACTGCCATATTTCTGGCATTATAGGAAACATTGTCGGTTTGTTTATAGGAGGCATCATGCTCTTCATCTATAACTATCAGTTTTAAATTTCTGTAGGGCAAAAAAAGTGAAGATCTGGCCCCCATAACGAATCTAATGTCCCCATTCATCAGAGCATTCCATAGCTGTCTTCTGGTGGAATCACCTATGCCCGAATGCCAAACGGCTACATTTGGGCATCTAAACTGTTGTCTGAACCTATCGACAAATTGATTTGTGAGGGCAATTTCTGGCAGCATAAAGAGGATTTGACCCCCGTCGTTTGTCTTTAGAATTCTTTCGAAGAGATGAAAGTAGATTTCCGTTTTGCCTGATCCAGTGATTCCCTCTAGCAATATGGGTTTTCTATCCTGCTCCATAGCGGCACTGATTCCCCTATAGACCACCTCCTGTTCGTCAGACAAATTGTTTAGAAGTACTTTGTTCGTATCTATAAAATATTCTGAAATTGTGGAATTTTCGTTATTTTTAAGCATTTTATTTTCCGCTAGAATTTTATTTCTGACGAGATTCCCAAGAACTGTTCTACTGCAAATATTCTCCAGCTCGGACAGTTCATATTCCCTTGGAAAATTATTCTTTAGAAAATTAGTAACTTCCTTTTGTTTTTTTGTTATTTTTCCATCTCCATCGGCCAGATAGGAAAACTTGCTCACTATTTTGCTGCTCTGAATAAATTTTTCTGAAAAAATAAGCCTGAGAACGAGTCCGGATGGAATTATGTTATAGTCGGAAAACCACCGTATAAACTTTATAAGTCTACCTTCCAATGGGGGAATGGGTAAAATTGATGCCACTTTTTTAAGCCCCGGTGGCCCAGTCAAATTTGAATCAGCTAATTCCTGAAGGGCCATAACTAGCCCAAAGGTTTCTCCTCTACGAAAGGGTACCTTCACAAGGTTTCCAGGGGTTAATTCGAATCCTCCAGTTTCATAGTCAAAACACCCATAGACACCTATTGGAATCAGGATTTTGGCTATTTTCACGGCGGACTGGACTATTTTTTATTTTTTATTGCGCAGATAGGTTGGGGTGTTATAGAGATTTAGATCTATCTCTAGATCATCATCCGCGAATATCTCTTCATTCTTCCCGTGCTCGTTGCTATCCTTGGTTTTTTTTCCAAAGAGAAAACTGAAGAATCCTTTCTTACTATTTTCTCCGCCGGTCATTTGTTTTCTCTGGGCATCCTCTTTAAATTTTGCATCCCGCTGCATCAGGGGACCAGTTTTTTTCTGTTTATTTGGGTCATTGGGAGACAAGCCATCAAAATGAGCTGGTTCACCCATGTCAAAGAAGTCATCTTCCTCATCATTTGCAGCTTTAGTGTCCTGTTCAATATTCCCATTTCCCACTCGACTTCTAAGATAGACAGTCCTTATGGGCTCATGGGGCCTATCTGAATTCAATACATAGTTCTTTTCGTAATTATCATCAGTCTGTTCTGAATTGCCACCGCTCGATTCATCGTCGATACCGGTGGCGAAAATCGATATTCTCATTGTATCCACCATATTTTCGTCGAAAACATTACCAATGATTATATCTGCAAATTCATTGTTAACTTCCTCCTTAATTCTCTTAGTGGCCTCCTCATGTTCAAAGAGAGTTATATCTGGAGATCCTGTGATATTTATTATTATACCCTTTGCTCCTCTGATCGACACATTATCCAGCAGTGGATTTGATATGGCCTCCTCAACAGCCTTCACAGCCTTGCCTGGACCAGAGGCCTCTCCCATACCCATCATAGCCTTACCCATTTTCTTCATCACCGTTTTCACATCGGCAAAATCCAAATTTATAAAACCGGGCTTTGTTATGAGATCCGTTATTCCTCTGACTCCGGATCGGAGCACATTATCCACCATTTTAAGAGAATCCTGCATCTTTGTATCCTGGTTAGCCAGTCTAAACAGGTTTTGGTTGGGCACAACTATGAGAGTGTCTACGTATTTTCTCAGTTCCTCTATACCTCTTTCCGCCTGCTGCATTTTTAATATGCCTTCGCTCAGGAATGGTTTTGTCACAATGGCAGCCACAAGTAGATTCATATCCTTAGCCTTTTTGGCTATGACAGGAGCTGCACCAGTGCCCGTTCCGCCCCCCATGCCGGCCGTGATAAAAACCATACTCATACCGCTAAGCACCTCCTCTATCTCATCCAGACTCTCCTCCGCTGCATTTTTGCCCACAAAGGAATCTGCTCCAGCTCCCATGCCATTGGTAGATTTTTTCCCAAGAAGAATTTTTTTATCCACCTTCGAGATCTCTAAACTCTGATAATCCGTATTTGCCACAACAAAATCTACGTCACTCAGATCTCCGCTGCTCACCATACTGTTCACAACGTTTACACCTCCACCTCCAACTCCGAATACTAGAATCTTTGGTTTGAAAATTTTATAGCCGTAGTCCAACCCGTCCAGAGTATCCTCTAGACTAATATTGTTCACATTCGTTATCTGCATAGGAATATATTACCACCTTCAAGACGTGAATAAATCTGTTAAAAAACCTATAACTCTATCCGCCATTCCAACTATACCTCTAGGGGGATTTATATTTTCTTCAGCATCAAGATAGTCTATAAAATTTAAAATGCCAATGCTCGTTGCATAGATCGGCTTTTTAATTTCAAGTTCGTTAATCATGGAGGAAACTGAAAAATTCTCCGGAACTCCAATTCTTGTTTTTATATTTGTTATGTTGGTTATGAAATTATCTAGTCCTGGAACGTTTGCCACTCCCCCTGTCAGAACTATACTGTCAAATTCACTGAAAAGATCTTTTTTATCTACAATTTTAAGAACCAAATTAACTATTTCTTGTATTCGCGATCTAAATATATCATTCACAATTTTTTTTTTATTATTAGCAACTCCAAAGGTTTCCTCATCCTCTATGGCCACCTTTATGAGTTCATTTTCTTCAAGTTTATCTAAAAACATGTTAGTGTTAATGATTTTAATTTTTTCAGCGGTAGAGAATGAAACATTCAGTATACTAGCTAAATCATTGGTGATACTATCCCCCCCTATAGGCAAAGAGGCACCAAACTCGAACCTGCTACCACCTATAATGGCAAAGGACGTAGTTCCAGCGCCAATATCCATCACAAGGGTGCCCTGCTCCATTTCATCACAATTCAGCACAGATAGCGCGGAGGCCAATCCCTCAAAGACAATGTTATCAACAACGAGGTTAATTTTTTTAAAACAATTACTGATGTTTTCTATTTTGGAATTTTTAGCAAAAAATACGTTAAACCTAGCCTCTAGATTTTTCCCAAAAATTCCTAGAGGATTAGATGTGCTCACATTATCCACTGCAAACTCTATGGGTATTATATGAACAGCAGTTTTTTCCTCTTTCCGAAGTTCATCGATGATTTTTTGGCTCATCGATAATATTTCGTTTCTCGTGATAACTCTATTTGACTGTAGATTTATTTTCGTTCTCAGAATCTTTGACCTCAGCAGGTCTCCGGCTATGCCTATAGAAACATTCTCTATATTTTTCCCATACATTTTTTCGGCCCTAGTGATAGCCTCGACTATTGACTGGGTAACTAATTTCGCATTAACTATGCTGCCATTTCTGATGCCCAGAGCTCTATAGAGACTGGCTCCCTTTATGCAAAAACCACCTTTCTCTTCCCTTTGAGCTATTAGACAGACTATTTTACTGGACGATATATCAACACTTGTAAAAATCCTCGGCATAGCCGAACCATATTAAATATTTACGTAATTATTAGATGGTCCAAGAACCACAACTAAAAGAATAGTAACACCATTATACAGTAAAAGAATAGAATTTGCAAGATTCTTCGAAGGTAATTCTGGGTTTATTTATCTCCCACATATCCAGGTCTAAAATTAGAAGAAATAGAGTTAAATATGCTAGGGACGACATTTTACAATAACCCTTTCGCTGGCACTAGCCAGAAGTTTCTTCCATATGTTTTCTATAGAGATCGGGACGATTTTTTTTTGTTATGTCTCTAGCCTGCTCCAACTTCCAGTTTTTTATCTCCCGATGATTGCCCGAAAGCAGAACTTCTGGTACCTTCCGACCTCTCCATATCTGAGGACGCGTATAGAGAGGATATTCTAAAAGGTTTCTATAGCTGTTCGAATCCCGAGCTGCACCGAAACTATCCTCTTCGATAGCTTCGCTCCGGAGTACACCATCTCTGTAGCGCATGAGACTTTCCACCAGAGCCAGCGCCGCCAATTCTCCACCCATCATCACGAAATCGCCCAGAGATAATTCTTCCACGGCATATTCCTCCATTACTCTCTGATCTATACCTTCGTACCTGCCGCATAGGAGTGCTATTTCTTCGAATTTGGAAATCTCCGCTATCACCTCCTGATTCAATGTTCTTCCCCTTGGGCTCATACTATATGTCTTCACTGTATTTTTTTCTCCCAGCACACTGTCCAGAGCCATTCCCAGTACATCGGCCCTCAGAATCATTCCACTTCCACCGCCAAAGGGAGCATCATCCACTCTGCCATGCCTATCATTCGAATAGTCTCTGATATTAACGGTCTCTAGGTTCCATACTCCACTTTCCAAAGCTTTTCCCAGTAGAGACTTTGAACAGAAATTATCTATTATTTCCGGGAATAGCGTAAATATAGTTATTTTCACCTACAACTATTTGTTTCCCCCGGTGGAATCGGCAGCGTTTTTTCTAAGAAAAGGGGGGATTGATAAATCCTTACTTCCGTTAAGTTTTGGGGAACAGGAAGTTAGAATTAGAAGAGTCGCTACCATGGGCCATAGATATTTCATAGAGTAAATATTTTGATGTGTTTCAGTGTTCTAGATGCTAGTGCCAGTGGCTTTAAAAGCAACCCCCAGCACAGCCTCTCCGAAGACTGTGTCGGTGTCCCAAATAAAAAAATTCTAGGTTTAGAGTGCTCCAGGGCCAGCTGGAATATATTCATGAAATTGAATATTTGTTTTTTTACACTTGATTGTTTCTAAATATGCTATATAAATTCTAACCATAGGTGCTGCCGTTGGCTGATGGAAATACCACTATGATTTTTTCACTGGGGCGTTTGTACCCAATCTTTCTGTCCCTGGGGATATTTTTTGTACTTATGGGAGCTCTTAGTCTGCTATTCAGGAAAGATCCATTAACTAAAGTACGCTCTGTTGTTTTGGCAGCTATATATGGTTTGAGTTTTCTTTTTTGGGCCGTCTATCCAGAAATGGTTCTTAATCTCAAAATATTTCATAATTTCAGCTATGTGCACATATTGACAGTACTAATACTTGACACAATAATTTCACTATTTCTGTATGATCGTTCTATCAAAAGCATTTTTATGAAAAAAACAATCGGAAATTTTCTAGCTAAAGAGCATTTTCGTAGTACTGTGCATAGATATAGTAAATTTATTAGTAAACTCAGGAAAGCCTCGAGTAAAAATATGAAGATCAAGAAAAACAAAAAAAATATTCCTCTTGAAAATAAAAATGAATCGCCTAGAATTAGTTCGGCCGGCAGAAATGAAGCTGTATTAAACACGGACAAGGTTCCAAAGAACGTTGAAGGTGCTCAGCATATTAAAGATGAGCCTGCCCCCAGAAAGGAGGCAGTGGTCCCAGTAGTTCCAGAGGTCCCAGAGAAAAAACCAAAAGTGGCCCCCTCGACCCAGAAGAATGACTCTGGAGAGCCTGCTAGCAAGAAGGAATATGAAACAAAAAAAGAGAATGACGTGTTAAAAGAAAAGATAAAAGAACAGAAGAGGATTCTGAGAAAAAAAATAGAGACGGCACGCAGAAATGCCTATGTTACTAGAAAACCTACCGAGATAGAAAAAACTGAAAAGATCATAAAAGATATCTTGGACAAATACGGTCTCACAGAGGAAACTTTAAATGAAGACAGCTAGCGACAGTAAAGTTTATAGAAAAATCATTTTTGTATGAGGAAAGAAGAAAAACAGTTCCTCCTGAGGATGGTGGTCGGAATCACAACAGTGGCAACTTTGCTGACCAGTTTTTTAGTTTGTAACCACTATGTAAAATATCATCGCGTGAATCTTGGTAAATCTATAGCTAAAATTAATGGAGTTGTGATATACGAAAGGGATTTAGAAGAATTTTTGTTTCCACCATCAAAATTCGCCGACGCACCGGGCGCAACTAGGTTAAAACCTGGCGATATGAACAGAAAAGCCCTGGAGGCTCTGGTGAGAGAAATCTATGCCAATAAAATTGTCTACAGAGCAGCTAAAAAATATGGAATGACGGTGGACAATGACATAAAATTTCTGACTGAAAAATATAGAGAACAACTTGTCAGGGAAAAATTTATAAACGAAAAAATAATCAATAACATCAGAGAAGAAGATCTAAAGGAGAGATATCAGCAGCTCGTCGACATGATGAAAGATAAGGAAGAGAGAAAAATCAGTCATATAGTGGTGGCAACGGAGGAGGAGGCTGATCGTATCAAAAATATGATCCAGAGATTTAATAATTTTGAGTCCACGGCTGATAAAAAATCCCTGGACAGAGAAAGCGCTGTCAATGGAGGTAGTTTAGGGTATGTTCTAAAGGAAAATATAATAATACCAGAATTCGCTGAAATTGCCTTTCTACTGAAAACTGGCGAGCTGTCCAGACCTATAGAGACCAAAAATGGTTGGCATGTGATCAGGGTGGATGATATAAGAAATATAAAAATAAAAACCTACGAAGAATCTAGAAATGATATACTAGAGCAGATGAGGCAGGAAAGATTTGAAGAATTTATAGAAAGTTTTAACCGAGGGCCGAAGACGGAATTTTTTTTAGAATCGGACGATAAAACCCCTGCCGTCAGTCCGGATCCTCCTGAGAATGAAAAACCGATAGTCCAGGGCGGCACCAACTAGGACGTGGAGAGAAGTGGGAAATGGAAATAGTTAAATTATTGTCCTTTTCCCATTGGAAATATTTTTCAGGTCAAAGAAACAGCCACGGAGCGCGACTAGGAATAATTTTGCCTGGGGCTTAAATACCCTGAAATAGAAAATAATCCCCATACACATTGAAAATTAAAAACACTGGTCCTAGTCTAGCGAATAGGAGAATATTCTAGGGAGAGAGAAACCTTTTTCCCTCCTGGAAAGGTGGCAGAAAGAGTTCTAGAAACTTTGATGAACTGTACCACTCTGTTCTCTAGATGAGAAATATATTATATATAAACCTATAACAATAGCGGGTTACTATGTCCACTAGAATTAGACTAGCAAGAAGAGGAAGAAGAAACCTACCCTTCTACCATGTGGTGGTGGCCGATGACAGATCTCCGAGG
>JAIRXW010000001.1 GCA_031268035.1 Rickettsiales bacterium | reverse complement strand
TCTCGGAGGGGAAAAATTGGGATTATCTTTTGACATCTGGGGCCATAGTCGTTAGACCCCTCATAGAAACCTTCGAAGAGGTCCAGCAAATTCTCCGAAGAGTTCAGGAACCTATGTCTAAAAATCGATCCCAGAGAGGGGCCCAGGGATTTGATGGAGGCTTTACAGAAGAAAAAAATCTGGGAATTCTTGCTAATCTGGAAGATTCTGAAAGCCTAAAGAGGGTTCGTTTCCAAAAACCTGGAGCTAGAGGGGTCGCTAGCAATGAAGTCTACAGAAGTGCAACGAAGTTTTTAGAGTCTCTGGGCATTAATGCAGGAAATATAAATAATATAGAAGAAGACTATATCTCGGTCTCGGTGAGCATATTCACAGAAAAAAGTGCTCACGCAGTGACTCTGGTTCTAGATATGGAAAAAATAAAGAAAATTGCAAAGGAAAAAGGTTTTGACAAAATAGATAGTTCAAATGCAATATTGTTCAAATGTTTTGATTCCAGTCGTCTTGTTGCTAAAGATCCTTATAGGGGTATTCTAGGTGGGGTTGCAAGACACACCGCGCTGGTGGAGAAATCTATTCTCCAGGCCAAGGGCAGCTGCTGGTGGCATTCAACGATTGCAACGATAGTCACGGCAGAAAATCCTAAATTACTGAAGGGAATAGAAAGCGCACCCGTTTTCCCCGATTGCCCTTACGTCCCTATGGATATACCAACCGCCAGCGGCATACTTAGCGATGATCTGTCAGCAGCGCTACTGCAGAAACATCTGGATATGTCGGAAAATAATAAAGTTGATCTGGGAACAGGTAAAAATTTAATCGAACATATTGTAGACCCTATAATCATAGATTCATTGGAGGAATTTTCTAAAAAGGAAGAATTACTGGAGGAATATGATCAAAAAGTCCAATCATTACTGGAGAAATATGATCAAAAAGTCCAATCTCTTGGAAAAAGATATTCGAAAGATAAAAGTAAGAAGTCTGCAAAAAAGTTTAAGGAGCTTGTTAAAGAGGAAAAAGAGAAATTGTCAGAAGAAATTACAGATAAAAAGGAAGAAATAAAGAAAAAAGAGGAAGAAGAGTTGAAAGAGCTAGGGGAAACGGCTAAAAAAAACTGGAAAAGTTTTTCTGAATATCTGAAGAACAATTCTGGAAAGCTTGAAAAGTTTGGGAAAAGCCTGGAGGATATTTGTGAAGACCTTCAACACAATGGTGAAAACATTGAATATGATCCGGCTAAAACAAAAAGAGCAATAGACCAGGTAAAAACAATTGCTGAAAAATTAAATGACGAGGAAGAGAAAAAATCTCTAGAAGATGGAATAAAAAAAATAGAAGAAAGTAACAGAGCCTATGTGAGAAAATCACTCGAGAACAGGACACAGATGCTCCAACAGGGCCTGGATAACATAGAAAAATTAAATGAATACACAAAATCTCTCGGAACCTTTTTAGAAAACGAAGCTGCTGGCAAAACTAAAAATTCTATTTTAAGTATTAGGGCTCTCCAAGTCCTAAAAAAAGCTGAAGCTACCCATGAAGCAGAACTTAAAAACGGCGAAGTGGATGGAAAATGGAAAATCACCAAAAAAAATGGAGACACTATTGAGCGAAATTATAAAGAAGGTGAGGTAGTTGCGGAGACCGTAACAAAAATCCATAATCTTGTTGCTTTTAATAAAGTTTCTGCTGCTGCTTCTAGTGTTCCTTCTGTTTCCACTCCTGTCCCCACTCCCGTTTCTACTCCTGTTTCTACTGCTGTTTCTGCCCCCGGTGAAAATTCTACTAGTTCAGGTCTTACCTCTGCCCTTAGGTCTGCTTCCACTTCCAATTTAACGGGAGACCTCCCGTTAAAAACTCCTTCTGAAGTGCCCTATAATAAGAAAACCCCAGAGCGGGGGGAGGTTAACATCTAAGAAGCAAGATAGGAATAGGATGGAGATAGTTAAATAATATATAAAAACATCCCCCAGAAATGGTTTTTATCTTCATTTTAAATATTTGCGACTTTTAGGAAGAAGATTTCAGGAATGGTAAGATAGAGAGAGGGGAAACACACTTGCTCAAATGGCGACATCTACGAAGGAGAATTCGTGCGGGGCAATAAGGAAGGAAAGGGCAAATACACTTATCCAAATGGCGACACCTACGAAGGGGAAGTTAAGAATGGCTAGATAGATGGGAAGGAAAAACTCATCAAGGTAAACGGGGACGTCTACGAAGGAAATTTTAAAGATGACCAAATGGAGGAAAAGAGAAAACACGCTTGCTCAAATGGCTGCACCTACAAAGGAGATTTCAGGGAAGGCAAGATAGACGGAAATGGTAAAAGCATCTACCTAGATGGTGATATCTACAAAGAAAATTTCAAAGATAACGTCGAGTTTACGGCATTTGGTCATTGTCAATGGGGGGTAAATTCATTGGCCTGCCCTTCTGGACCTATGGAGAACGACCTGCATCCAAATCTGGAATAGGAGGCACAAATCAGGATTTGACAGATTCATTGAAATTGGGGAATCCCACCGTTAGGCTGTGGCCAGCACACTTAAAAGAGTCCAGTCTAGGGGCGTTTTCCCTGGAATGTATCTAATTATTGTAGTCACGGATCCAGTTGTAGTGGGAAACTAAAATAAATAGTCATGAGCGCAGCTGTGATGGGAAACCAAAATAAATAATCACGGACCCAACCGTGGTGGGAAACCGAAGACAAAATTTCTCAGAAGTAGCGGCCTAACCCAAAGGCGTTTCCCCTGGAATATATCTAATTATCCACAAAACCACTAAACCTGTCCATACAAAAACAAAAATATGAGGGTATTGACATTAATATGCCAATACCCTACCGTTAGTCAGCTTTTTTCAAATAAAATAGGGATATATTATGGCGGATACTACAAGACTCTCTGGAGAGGGAACAGGAGACGAAGGCGAGTTAGCTGTTGAGCGATCCGTAGAAGACGAAAACTATTTTCTCTCTATAGAAAACAATGGGCAAATACTCGGAAAGTTTAGCGGTTCAATTGTGAAAAATGAAGCTGGTAACGAGATATATAGAGATGGGACATTCACTGATCCGGATGGTGAAATAATCTATCAAGGAGTGTTAAAAAACAACTCACCCCATGGACAGGGCAAACGTACTTACTTCGATGGAACAACCTGCGAAGGAGAATATAAGAACGGTCAGATAGAGGGAGGGGGAAAACTCATTTGTTCAAATGGGGACATCTATGAAGGAGAATTTAATATTGGCAATAAAAACGGGGAAGGAAAAATAACCTACACAAATGGAGTTACTATTAAAGGAAATTTTAGCGATGGGGAACTAGATGAAAGTACAATTTCTAGTGTCGACTTCGGAGAGGACAGGGGTTCCTATGAGATCAACGATGATGAGATAATTTATAAATTTCCAGGAGAGATTTCCTTTAAAGCTCAATTTGAGAGCGGACCTGACGGCAAAACACTTAAGGGAGAATTTGACAAGGAAACTGGTTGGCTCACAGTGGACAAAGACCAGGGAATACATATTAATAAAAAAGGGGAATTTTTCAGAGGAAAATTTGAAGACGATAAAAAGTTGCCGATCAATGGAACACTTTTTGGAATAAATGGGTCCACCTACAAAGGAGAATTTAGAGACGGCAAGAAAAATGGAAAGGGAAAATTCTCCTATTCCGGTAGTGATGGACTAGTAATCTACGAAGGAGAATATAGGAACGACCAAATGGAGGGAAAGGGGAAATTTTCCTCTTTAGATGGACAAACAAATTATGAAGGAGAATATAGGAACGACCAAATGGAGGGAAAGGGGAAATTATCCTCTCCAGATGGGGACATCTACGAAGGAGAATTTAAGGAGGACAAAAAAAATGGACAGGGCAAATACACCACCTTCCTAGGTAGCGCTATCTACGAAGGAGAATTCAGGGAAGACAAGAAGGAAGGAAAGGGAAAATACACTTCTTTTAATGGCGATGTCTACGAAGGAGAATTTAAGGAGGACGAAAAAAGTGGACAGGGCAAACTCATCCAGGTAAATGGGGACATCTACGAAGGAGAATTCAGGAAGGATAAGGAAGATGGGAAAGGGAAAAATATCTACAAAAATGGGGTTACCATTGAAGGATCGTTTGCAATAGGAACACTAAAGATAATTTCTAAAGTCGACTTCGGAGAGGGCAGAGGTTCCTATGAAATCGAAGATGACAAGATGGTCTATAAACTTTCCGGAGAAGAACTCTTTGAAGTTCCCTTTGATAATGGATCTATCAAAGGTTTTGTCACATATAAAGATAAAGACAAAAAAGTTCCGATAGAATTTGACAAAACCACCGGCTGGTTCACGCTGGACAAAGAAAAAGGAATATGTATTAATAGTAAAGGAGAATTATTTAGAGGAGAATTAGACGCCAAAACAAAATTGCCAACTAAAGGAATACTTTCGAGACGAAATGGAATAACCCTCGAAGGAGTTTTCAACGAGGAGGGTCTCCTCACTAGCGGAAAGATTACCCAGGCAAACGGGGACTACGAATGTGGGAAATTTGATACCGACGGGAAGCTTAGAAGAAATTACGAATACTATATAAAAAAAACAAGAAAAAAAGGCGACATCGCCGAAATCAGCGGAGCTGGAGATAGCTCTGAAAAAAGGTTTATACTTGGGAATAGGGGTGTTCGGATGTACTTTTGTTATGATAAAGACTCTCATCTCATTGGCCAAGATATATTATTAGATGAACCTAAAACCTATGGAGAGGGGGAGAGAGCAGGCCAGATTAATTTTAACAAGATAGGTAACACTAAAAAACTGTCCAGTATAAAATTTGACAAAGATGATTTTTCAGAGGGTCCTGTAACCTACTATTCCTATAATACTAATGGAAAACCAGGGGCAACAGTGAAGGTGGACTATGGCAAGCTTAATGAAATTCTCTCAAAGGGGGAAATAAAAAATGAAAATGATTTTATGAAATCCGGGGCCATAGTCGTCAATCCTCGCGCAAAAACCTTCAAAAAGGCCCAGAAAGCTCTTCGAATAGTTCAGGAACTTATGTTTAAAAATCGATCCCGGGGAGGAGCTCAGGGATTTGATGGTGGCTATAGTGAAGAAATAAACTTGGGGATCCTTGCCAATCTTAAAGATTTTAAAGGCCTAAAAAGAGTTCGTTTCCAAGAACTTAGAGCTGGCAATGAAGTCTACAAAAGTCCAACGAAGTTTTTAGAATCTCTAGGCATCAGCGCAGGAAACATAGGCAGCATAGAAGAAGACTTTATCTCGGTCTCGGTGAGCATATTCGCAGAAGATATCGGCCACGAAGTGACTCTGGTTCTAGACATGAAAAAAATAAAGAAAATTGCAAAGGAAAAAGGTTTTGATGGAATAAATGATTCAAATGAAACGCTATTCAAATGTTTTGACACTAGTCGTCTTGTCATTGAAGACTCCTTTAGAGAGGTCCTGGATGGGCTTGCAAAAAACACCGCGCTAGTAAAGGACTTTGTTATCCAAAAAGGAGGTAGTTGCTGGGAACAGTCAACAGCGGCAACGATAGCTGTGGCAGAAAATAAGGAACTGATGAAAAAAGCAAAGAGTATAAACATTAACTCTCCTATATTTACATCTAGTTACGCTTCTTTTCCAAAAGGAAAGTATGCTAGAGATGTACTTAGCAATCCTATAGCGGTGGCACAGCTACGGGAACAGTTGGATATAGCAAAAAATAACGAAGTCGATCTGGGAACAGGTAAAAACCTAATGGAGCACATTATAAACTCTGTGATCATAGATTCACTGAAGGAATTTTCTAAAACTGAAAAGTTGCTAGAGGAATATGACAAAAGAGTCCAATCTCTCAGAGAAGAGCGTCTGAAAAATAAAGATAAGGAATCGAAAGATAAAGATAAGGAGCCCGAAGAAGAGTTTGAAAAACTTGTTAAAGAGGAAAGAGATAAATTGTCAAAAGAAATTACAGTCGAAAATAAAAAAACAGAGAAAGAAGAGGAAGAAGAGTTGAAAGGGCTAGGGGAAACGGCTAAAAAAGACTGGAAAAGCCTTTCTAACTTTTTAGAAAAAAAGTTTAAAAAAGAATATGCGAATACTTGTAAAGATCTCGATGCAGGCATTAAATATGACCCAACTATAGCAAAAAAAACAATAGACCTAGCAAGAACAATTGCTAAAAAATTGGGTGATAATACTCAAGAGAAAAAAGCCTTAGAAATAGCAATGACCAAAATAGAAAAAAGCAACGGAGCCTATGTGGACTATTTGAAAAAATCTCTTGAGAACAGTACACGGATACTTCGACGGGGTCTGGATAACATAGAAAAGTTGAACGAACGAATAAAGTCTCTTAGAACCCATCTGGAAAAAGAAGTTGTTGTCGAGAAGGTTGAAGAGGAGCTAAACACTAAAAAAAATGATGAATCTTATTTTGCTGGTGTTTCTGCTCCTGTTTCTGACTCCGTTGAGAAATTTACTAGTTCTCCTTTGGCTTCTACCCTCAGGCTTACTTCTACTTCCAGTTCAACGGGAGACCCCTCATCAAAAACTCCTCCTAACGTGCCCAAGAATAAAACCCAAGAGCAGAGGAAGGTTAACATCTAAGAAGTAAGATAGGAATAGGATGGGGATAGGATGGGGATAGTTAAATAATATATAAAAACATCCCCTAGAAAGAGTTTTTATCTTCATTTTAATTATCTGCCAAATTTGTAGTATTTAGCTATTGTCAACGGAGGTCAAATTCATTGACCTGCCCTTCTGGACCAATGGAGAACGACCTGCACCCAAAAATAAATTTTAAGAGCATTCACTGGCCGGGGGTATCACTCTAATTTACTATTTTCTGGGATTGACTACACAAATTTTGCATACATAATGCAAACCCAAATAAATTATTCTCCCCTAAATGACTTCGAATATAGGGAATATAGACGTATGTCGGAGCACTGGATTTTTAGTAAAAAAAAAATGTTTGATGTGTTGTTAAATTGTCCAAATATATGTATATTACTTCCGAAGTATCTAGTTGAATTCTATGAATTACCTAGCTGTTTCTGGATAAGGGAGATGAAAAATTATGCTTGTAAATTAAAAAAATATCTTTATTTCAGCATATGATTTGTATAAATCGGAGAAAAAATGGAAGAAATATTTTATACAAGAGATAACTATTGTATTTTTGTAGATAATGACATTCTAACTGTCGGACTGACTAACTTTATTTTGGACGACATAAATATAGTAAATTTTATAGAGTTGCCAACGATTGGTTGCCTGTGTAGTAAAACAGAATTGATTGGCCAAATTAACTATAACGACGACGAGAATTTTAATATACACTCGGTTTTTAGTGGCAAAATAGTTGATGTCAACGATTCGCTGGTCGATAACTATGAGCAACTATTTAGTAATGATCTAGAAAATAGTTGGATATATAGAATATGTCTGACCTCTAGATCAGAATCTGACGGGGAACTAATGACCGAGAGAGAGTACGAGGAATATTTAGAAGAAAATAGGAGCACCTGAAAAATGTTGAAGATATCTGACATAACTAAATTTACTCTCCAGGATTATCCTGGGAATGTGGCCTGTATAGTGTGGTTTGCTGGCTGCAATATGAGATGTCGGTATTGCCATAATGCGGAACTAGTCAGACAGGAGGATGGTTTCCTCGATGAGAAAGCTGTGTTTGATTTCCTGGAGGCTAAAGTAAATCTTCTGGACGGAGTTGTGCTATCCGGAGGAGAATGCACTATGGCAGCCGAGCTGGGCGATTTCATTGCCAGAATAAAGAATCTCGGCTTTAGAGTAAGAATTGACACGAATGGTCTAAACACTGCTGTGGTCAGACATCTTGTGGATAATTATTTGATTGATTCTGTGGCCCTAGATTTTAAGGCTCCGAAAAACAAATTTACCTCTGTGACACAGCTGGATAGCGCATTATATGATACTTTTGAAAACACACTGAAATTTCTGGTGGCCAATTTGCTAGAGAAAAAAATAGACTTGGAAATTCGAACAACTGTTCACACCTCTCTCCTGGACGAGACAGATGTAAACAAAATAATTGAAATTTTAGATGATCTCGGCTACAGCGAGATTTTCTATATACAAAACTATACGGATACTGGGGGAAAAATTTTGACAAATTTGGGTAGGCAAAATTGGATTCTGAAAAAAGAAGAAATAAAAAAACCAGAACATTTTTCCGTTGGCTATAGAAATTTTTAGTGTCAAGTGGAGCAGCTGTATTCGGCTACTTTCTGTAGCCACGGTGCCTGGTCATTGTTTTTATATATTTTTTAAAATATCCTAGCAACTAATTTTCCTGGAAATTGTAAAACATGAAATTTGGAATAATCTGCACAAGAAATACTCCAAAAACGGAAAACTTTAGCCGTTTGCTAGCTGAGAACTATGGCGCGACCAGAGTTCTAACCCACACCGATGCGGCCAGTAGTGATGTTCTCGTTGTCCTGGGCGGCGATGGTTCTATGCTCAGAGCTGTACGTAATTTTTATGAGTGTGGCGTGCCTTTCTATGGGATAAATTGTGGAACCATTGGCTTCCTGCTCAATGAATTCAATGAAATCGAAAACATGGTTGATGCGGTGACGACGGGGGTCCCTCTCGAGATAAATCCTATGGCCGCTGAGATTATAGACGAAACGGGTCTGAAATATGAAGATATATTCATAAATGAGATTTGCCTGTTCAGAGGTGTTTTCAGACCTTGCAGTATAGATTTGAAAATTAATTCTAGAGAAAGAATAAAAAATTATTCCGGAGACGGCATCCTAGTTTCCACGGCCATCGGAAGTACCGCCTATAATAGCTCCGTCGGAGGAATCATAGTCCCGCCGAAAACACATTGCCTATCTGTGGCCGCTATAAATCCAAATGGCAAATGTTGCTTCAGAAATGCCATTGTGGATGATAGTTCTTTTTTCGAATTTCGCACTAACAACTCCAGTGATAAGGTTGTTAATGCCTTTGTGGATGGTAGAGAATATAAAAATGTCAGCCAACTGAGGCTATGGTCAGATAGACAGCGGACAATAGAACTAATTTTTAACAGTCATCTGTCTCTGGAGGAGAAGATTTTAAATCGACAATTCCAGTGATTTCTCTAGGTATTAGAAACAATATAATTTCAACTGGCGAATATTTGACAATTCGAACGCCAATCCCTAGGTTCTGGGAAGAACTAGAATGTCCCACCAGAGAGCTTAGGTTCCAGGGCATAGTGATAGAGGAATTCCATGAAGTTAGAAAAATTGCTGATAAAAACTCTACGAGAGGCCCCAGAGGGGGCAGAAACCCCTGGACATAGATTTTCTCTGAGGGGAGGCTATGTGCATCAGACTGGAGCTGGTCTATATACATACAGCCCGCTGGGGCTCAGAGTCCTGAAGAACATAGAAAATGTGGTACGCCGAGAGATGAATAGACTTGGCTGCCAAGAAATCCTGATGCCGATGGTGTCACCAGCTAGTCTATGGGTTGAGAGTGGCAGGTATGATTCTGTCGATGTGCTGTTAAAATTCAAAACAAGAGGCGGGCTCAATAGCGTTCTGAACCCAACCCATGAGGAAATCGTCTGCGACTACGTGAGATCCTGTCTCCAGAGTTACAGGCAGCTGCCATTCGCCCTCTACCAGCTGCAAACGAAATACAGGGACGAACTGAGGGTAAGAGCTGGTCTGATTCGATGTCGTGAATTTTCTATGAAAGACGCCTATTCCTTTCATAGATCCTATGAAGATCTGGAGGAGTTCTATGGGAAAATGCTAAATGCCTACCATCTAATATATAAAAAAGTGGGTCTAGAGGGTATTTTAGATGTGGTGGCTTCGGTTGGAGATATGGGCGGAAAAATATCCCACGAATTTCAACTGATCAGCCCCATCGGAGAGGATAGGATATATCTATGTGATTCCTGCGACTTTCGATGTAATGGCGAAATGCTAGAGGACCTAAAAAAAGGCGGAAGGGATATTTTTTGCCCAAAGTGCGGAAAGGAACTTAGAGAAACACGCGGCGTAGAGGTTGGTAACATTTTCCAACTGGGGAATAGGTACAGTGAGTCAATGAATGTTTTCTACAGTGACGAAAATGGCAAAAGATGCAGTCCAACCATGGGCTGCTACGGAATAGGTCTAAGCCGCACGCTGGCGTCTATTCTGGAGCAACGTGCGGCGCTGCCGCTAGAAGACAGCGAGGAAAAGGCCAGAGGCCTTTGGAATATGCTTACGGCTCCCTACAGAGTGCATGTCATGTCTCTGGGAAATTCCCCGGAGGTCAAAGAGGCTTCGGCAAAAATTTATCGTGATCTGGAGTTTTTAAATATAGAGGCAATTTTGGATGACAGTGAAGACAGGGCTGGATCTAAATTCACGAATTTTGAACTTATTGGCGCTCCCCTAGGAATTGTTCTATCAAAAAAATGTCTAGAGGAGGGAACCGCCGAATTAAAATGTGGCAATGTGGGGGGTGACTATCCAAAAAATATCCCTCTAGCCGAAGTTCCCAGCTGGATAGACAAATTTATAAAAAACGAGCTGACTATTTTAGATAATTAGCTGAAACTTTAGGCGAACCTAACGCTAAAAATAAATCTGCCATCAACACAGTGATAAATTCTTGCCCTAGCTGATGATTTAGGTTGATAAACTTAAATTTAATCCTATTCTAGCAGTGCGCCCTAACCATTTTAGATGTCAGAGACAAGAAAAGATAAAAAACGTATATTTACAGATCTAATCACAACGGCAAAAAAGAAAAAAAGCTTTTTCCTCTGGAGATTTCTGTATCCAATCGCAAAAACTCTGCTGGGCTGTACGTTTTTACCCGTATTTGTTTTTTCCAACATCATTGAAAACAGGGTTTTTCTTAGAACGATAAAAATCCTATTTTTTTTGATATATGTTGTTTTCATAGCATTGTGTCTATATACAGTTGTAACCAGAAATATCCTTCTAGGAACCACTGAAAAGGTCATAGTGGAAATAGATTTTAAAAATAGAATAAAAGAATTCGAATGATTTTCCCCTTGGACGCCATAAAAATTTTTATAGACTACCTAGATACGGCCGAGGGACTATCCAAAAATACACTGGAGGCCTACAGAAGAGATTTAGTCCTTCTGTCTAATTATTTGGAAGAAAAATCATTAGCCCTGGAGAGCATCACCAGAAGCGATCTCCAAAATTTTCTGAACAATTTATCTGGAAACTATGAAAATAAATCCATAGACAGATTTATATCCTCCATCAGACATTTTTTTAATTTCCTCCTGAGAGAGGGCACTATAGATAATAATCCAGCTACCCTTCTAGAGCATAGAAAAAAAGGAATTCACCTCCCAAAATTTTTGCTCCAGAGCGAAGTGGGAATTTTGCTGGGAGAGGCTAAAAAAATGACAAATTCTGATTTCGGTATTCAATTTTACTGTATGCTTAGTTTGCTCTATGCCACGGGAATGCGGATATCGGAACTAGTTACGCTGAGACTCAGTTCTCTGGATAGAGAATTTAATACAAAAAATAGCGGCTATAGAATCATAGATCATATTGTAGTATTCGGCAAGGGAGGCAAAGAAAGAATTGTTCCCATTGGCAGAGAGGCTTTAGCTAGTCTCACCAACTATATGGCCCTGAGAGAAAAATTACTGGGTAACCAATATTCCGAGTATCTATTCACCACAAGGGTCAAATTTTCTAAAAAAAATGGAGAAAGGGGTGTGGTCTATAGACTAGGCAAAAAAGATGGGCATATTTCTAGACAGGTGTTTGCCAGACACCTTAAAGATCTTGCACAGACTATCGGCCTAGAGTTTAACAAAATTTCGCCCCATGTCATCAGACATTCCGTTGCAACACATCTAATGGAAAATGGCGCCGATCTCAGAGTAGTGCAGGAGATACTTGGCCATTCGGACATAGCAACAACTCAGATATATACCCACGTGAGCAATGGAAAGCTCGACAGAACACTGGCAGAATTTCACCCATTGGCAAAAACAGATCAGACACCTTAAATTTATAACTTTTCAGGCGCATGATCTATGGCCTATTAAATATTGATTCTGCCCAAGTTCGGGGGTTTCTGCCAACTAGCTATTTTCCAGTGCCTTCGGACAAAATTGAATATTTAATTTCAATTTTTTCTGACATTATTTATATCTATAGGGATGTCACCAGAAGCAAACATAATAAATAATTTTTCAGAAATGCTATTTAGCCGAGGGGTTCTGGCCACCGAGGGGATCGGATAATAAATTATTTGCATATTAATTATAATGTTCTACATTATATCGCATATACAAAAATATTATTCTGCCCTATTTGCAGATTAAAATTTTAAAAAAGGGACGGGAAAAAAGGAAAAGTCTATGCCAGAAGAATTAGGAACTCTAAAGATGAGAATTAGGAATCTATTCCAAACGGCTGTTGAAGTTAATAATAAAGACTCAAACAAAAGAAATGAAGTTTACCAAAAAATTAATGATTTAACTGATATTATTGTCGACGGTAAGGGAATTGAACCAGATAAGGTGGTCCAGGGGGGCGAATTGGTTTTTGAGACAGATCTCCACGGGGATATGAGGGCCCTTTTAAATACTCTTTGCAGAAATGGCATGGTGAAATATGATCCCGCCTATCCAAATGGAATAGTGTTCTGTGATCCAGTTGGAGGCAAAGAATACACTCTGAAGGAGCTCGAAACCAAAAGAGAGAACTCCGCCGCTGAAGTTTTCAGAGAGCTGATGGATCGTATCCAAATGTTGCCGGCTATAGAGCCAACGGTTGAATTCAAAAATTATATAAACTGTGGAGATTTTGTTGACAGAGGGAAGCAGTCTGAACAGATGATCCCTCTAGTTATCCGTCTGTGTAAAAAATTCAAAGAATATTTCCCGGGCTCCAAAGAGGGACCAACAATTCTTATGGGAAACCACGAGAATGTGTATATAGATGGAAAATATGCGCACATAAAATATACCTTCGAAAATAACGGGAACTTCCTGCTAAGAGCAGCAGATAATGAATCCAATTCCTTTGGTTCTAGCGATAACAAAAAGGTTAAAAAATTTAGAACGATAACTTTGCTCACAAGAAAAGCCATCTACGAAGGAACACTGAAACTCGCCAGCAGTATTGGAAAAACACTATTCTCGCACACTGTAATCACTAAAGATATGGTGAAAAGTTTGGCAAAAAATTTATCAAAGCTATCCACAAATACAGATTTAGATGAATTTCTGGGAACTATTGGAGGAAAACCGGTAAATATAAAGGAAACAGCAGAAACGTTTGAAAAGTTAAATAAAATCATTGAAAGTAATAGAGAATTCGAAGAAGATGATATAAAGATGCTCGTTTCCGCCCTAAATGATTTTAATGTCATAAGAACCACGCTAGAGAGCGGCTTGGAAACAGAAAAAGACAAAACCGTATTATTATCACGTCCAGGTGCAGTTGAATTGATTGAGATTATGCGAGGAGACAGAGGTATAACTTGGCTGAGAAGAGGAATAACTTCAGAAGATGATCTGATCAAAGGTATAAAATACGTTGTGGGACATGATCCTGTGGCTATTGGCCAAACAAACCTAGATTATAGGACTAATAATAGAGTTTTTTATGCAGATACCGGAAGATCGTCAGGTTACAACGGCGGAATAACCAAAGCCAGTTATTTTCATTGCGATGAATCTGTTTTCAAATATGATTTTTCTTTCCTGGGGAAAAAAATCCACCAGAAAAAAGAATCTGAGAAAGATAGAATATTAGTTCTAGAGGATCCTTTTTCCAAAGAGAAAAATATCGGTCGAAAAAAAGAATCCAGGAAAGATAGAATATTAGTTCTAGAGGATCCTTCTTCCAAAGAGAAAAATATCGGTCGAAAAAAAGAATCCAAGAAAGATAGAATATTAGTTCTAGATGGTCCTTCTTCCAGGAAGAAAAACGCCCATCAAAAAGAAAAATCCAAAAAAAGTAGAACTACTCCAATCTTAGAATCGCGAGGAAAATTGGTTAAATTCATAGAGACAATAGTTAATTTTATCCAGAAAATAGTAGAATTTATATCTAAAATAAAATTCCTAGAAGAAAATACTGAAGAATTTGACCGGGTAGAAAATGATTTGAAATTAGAAAAAAATCTAGAAGATATAAATAAGGATTATAGTTACTTCGATGATCCCAATAAAAATAATAACTCGACTAATTTTCCATCTTTTTAGTTTCCCATAGAGCCGGAAGTTTTAGAGAAACCAGATAAAAAAACAACCATTGTTCTCTGGACAACGGTTATCTTTTTTGTTTTCTTCGGGAAATTCTTTGGCAATCTAAACGTATTTTTTTGCCTCTGGTAAATTCGTTGTTCGAATGATATATCATTATTATACAATGATCGTGGCCTTTTAGGCTAAAACCATTTTTTATAAAAATAAACTAGCCAAACCCCTAATTTTTTATGGTCCACAGAATCTAAAGAATACTGGGCAAAACTATAGAATATTTCTATAAAATTACAATTTTATTTGACAATAGTAATTTTAATGATAAAATTTCTTATCTTGAAAGATAGAAAAGAAATAAAATGAAAGACTTACATTTACATTTGTCCGGAGGAACCTCTCCCGTAGTACTATTTGAGATACTGATCGAGTCTGGTCGAAAAATAAAAACCAGATCCTACAGAGAATTTGCAAACACGCTGATGATGAATCCAGCCAAGGTTAAAGATATGGATAGTTATCTTGGAATAAACCACCTGATAGATGAGACACAGAGTTCACCGAGAGCTGTGGAACTATCTGTCTATGACACCTATAAAAACGCCTTCCTGAGCGGCTGCGACTATCTTGAACTCAGACTAAATCCCTACAAGAGAAGCCAGGATTTTAAAGTGGATATGGATAGGATAATTATAGCGGCCAGAAGTGGCTTCGAAAGGGCGAATTCTATCTTCGGCATAGAGGGCTCTATGATTTTTTGTCTAGGTAGAGATTGCACCGAAGAGCAAAACGACCGTGTGTTTAAAAAAGCCATCCAATATTACCGAAAAGGTGTAATAGGTTTAGATGTCGCTGGTCCCGAGGCTAAAGTGCATCTAAAGCCAGAATTCGAACAGTACTATAAAATAGCGAACACTATGGGCCTAACAACCACCATCCACTGTGGAGAAATATTATACAATGGCCTAGAGGATGTTCTGGCCACGGTTTTAGAAAAATATAAGGTCAAAAGAATCGGACACGGGGTGCAAATACATAGATTCCCAAATCTCATGAAAATGGCCTCTTCCATGGGCGTCCTATTGGAAATTTGTATATCTAGCAACCTTATGACCCAGGCCGTGAAATCAAAGGAGGAATTTTTTAATATTTTTAAAATCCTGGAGGATCATCAGCTGAAGTACACTATATGCACCGACGCAACATTTCCACTGGGTACAAATATAGCTAGAGAGAACAGGATATATCGGAGCATAGTGAATAGGCGTTTCCCGGACACAAACGCCACCGGTCCAGGTATTCAACACACAGTTTCGCGCCTCCCTGATCCCGCTTCCAACTAGGGAACCAATATCTCTCTTAGACTAGTAACCTATGGTATTCAGTAAATCCAATAGCATGTTTTTTAGATCTAGTAACCCTATGACCTGAGCTGCGAAATTAAAGGAGGAATTTTTAGTGTTTTTAAAAACCTGGAGGATCGCCAACTGAAGTATGCCCTATGCACCGATGTAACATTCCCACTGGGTACAAATTTTTAATATTTTTGAAATCCGAGAGGATCGCCAACTGAAGCACGGTGTATACACCGATGCAACATTCCCACTGGGTACAAATTTTTAATATTTTTGAAATCCGAGAGGAACGCCAACTGAAGCACGGTGTATACACCGATGCAACATTTCCACTGGGTACAAATTTTTAATATTTTTAAAATCTTTAGAGACTATCAGCTGAGGTATGCCCCGTGTGCTGATGGGTATATCGGAGTCTGGTGAATAGGCGTTTCCCGAACACAAACACCACCAATCCAGACAACAGCCGACATCCCCCAGTCTCGTCCCCTCATGGTCCCGCTTCCAACTAGAGAACCGATACCCCTCTCGGACTAATTGCCCACAGTATTCAACAAATCTAACAGCATGTTTTTAGGTCTAGTAACCCTATGACCTGAGCTGCGAAATTAAAGGAGGAATTTTTTAGTGTTTTTAAAATCCTGGAGGATCATCAGCTGAAGTACACTATATGCACCGATGCAACATTTCCACTGGGTACAAATTTTTAATATTTTTGAAATCTTTGGAGACTATCAGCTGGGGTATGCCCCGTGTGCTGATGGATATATCGGAGCATAGTGAATAGGCGTTTCCCGGACACAAACGCCACCGGTCCAGGTATTCAACACACAGTTTCGCGCCTCCCTGGTCCCGCTTCACACTAGAGAACCGATACCCCTCTCGGACTAATTGCCCACAGTATTCAGTAAATCCGCAATAGCATATTTTCAGGTCTAGTAACCCTGTGACCTGAGCTGCGAAAACAAAGGAGGAATTTTTTAATATTTTTAAAATCCTAGAGGATCATCAGCTGAAGTACACTATATGCACCGATGCAACATTTCCACTGGGTACAAATTTTTAATATTTTTAAAATCTTTAGAGACTATCAGCTGGGGTATGCCCCGTGTGCTGATGGGTATATCGGAGTCTGGTGAATAGGCGTTTCCCGGACACAAACGCCACCAATCCAGACAACAGCCGACATCCCCCAGTCTCGTCCCCTCATGGTCTCGCTTCACACTAGAGAACCGATACCCCTCTCGGACTAATTGCCCAGAGTATTCAATAAATCTAACAGCATGTTTTTTAGATCTAGTAACCCTATGACTCAGACTGTGAAATATAATGAATAGGCGTTTCCCGAACACAAACGCCACCGGTCCAGGTATTCAACACACAGTTTCGCGCCTCCCTGATCCCGCTTCACACTAGAGAACCGATACCCCTCTCGGACTAATTGCCCACAGTGTTCAGTAAATCCAATAGCATGTTTTTTAGAACAAGATTACCCATATTTTTGACTCTGTAGAAATCCATGGCCCCTAGAATCAAAGGAGGAATTTTTTAATATTTTTAAAATCCTGGAGGATCGCCAACTGAAGTACACTATATGCACCGATGCAACATTTCCACTGGGTACAAATTTTTAATATTTTTAAAATCTTTAGAGACTATCAGCTGAGGTGTGCCCCGTGTGCTGATGGGTATATCGGAGCCCAGTGAACAGGCGTTTCCCGAACACAAACGCCACCGGTCCAGACAACAACCGACATCCCTAAGTCTCATCCCCTCATGGTCCCGCTTCACACTAGAGAACCGATACCCCTCTCGGACTAATTACCCACAGTGTTCAGTAAATCCAATAGCATGTTTTTTAGAACAAGATTACCCATATTTTTGACTCTGTAGAAATCCATAGTCCCCAGAATCTTTGCGTTTCTAGCACTTTCTCTGAATTTATCATGAAATTTACCAACACCTCCTCCATTTGTGCTGAAAGAAACCACATTCTTTCCTCCCAAATCGGTATTTTTCAGAAAAAATACTAGAGGAGACGGCATCGAATATGCCCACACGGGTCCGCCTACGAACACTGTGTTATAGGACGCTAAATTTGGAAGATCCTTCAAATCCACAACAAATTTACCCACAAGCGCCGAAAAAACATTATATTTTCTGGAGGATTTTATTCTATATATGTCTGCATGAGTTTTTTCTGCAATTAAATTGGCCACAATTTCCGTATTGCCGCTCATCGAATAGTATATCACCAGAGTCTTTCCAAAATTTTTCTCTAACTCGAACGTTCCCTGGCCATATTTGGAAATGATTTTTTGTTGCCGCGCCGTAGTCCTATGATTACTCACCAGAGCCAAAACCAAACCGACGGCTATACCTATAAATAGTAAACATATTTTAATATTCGACATGTCGCGCCTCTCTAGATGACCCTACACAGACTATAAATATATTATACAACATTCTAGATTAAAGTCAATGACACATAAATTCCAGAAAAATTAGAGATGCAGAATTTCATTCTGAAACCCAGTTCCCCCTTCGACCATATGGACTCCACTAAAACGTAAGTTACTGTTTTTAAATATCAACTAAGAGTTGAATTTTCCCAATTAATAACTGGGCAATTCCCTTATTTCTATCGGGCAGATTAGACGAGCTACTATTTTTAAATATCAACTTAGAGTTGAATTTCGACAGCTCCAAGCGCCCTTCTCTGTCTAACAAGAAAATAGGAGCTATTATTTTTAATACCAACCAAGAGTTGTATTTTTCAGAAACACGATCAGATGACTTTTCTGCCTTTCCGGTTGGATTAAACAACCCAGCATAGGAGCTATCCACTCAGAATTCTTGCGGAGTTGGCAGTTTCAACCGCCATTCTTTACCTAATGGGAAAACATGAATTACTATTCCAATTACTATTTTTAAATATCAACTGATAGTTGAA
>JAIRXW010000039.1 GCA_031268035.1 Rickettsiales bacterium | reverse complement strand
CAGCCAGGATTTATTTACCACTAGATTTAGTTATGTAGAGCCCTTTAAAGAAACTGGAGATTGCGACCCGTATTTTGGTCTCCTGTGATCATCTAGTAATTGGGTTCTATGTAGGGGGGGGTAAAATGATATAGGAAAAAGATCAAAGAAGAATTTAGACGATAGGTTACCAGATGGATTGTAGAGAAAAAAGCCGAAACAGCTAGAGTTGAAGCAGTCTGGGACTCCTATCTGGGAGTAACGGGCTCGGCGGTGGATGAAATCTTTAAACTTCACGACGATGCTGAGGTATCTACCAGATCTGAAATCGAGGAGGAGGCTGAAGCAAAGACTGCTACCTGGGCTACAACTGAAGAGACAACTGGAGAGGGGAAGTGTGATAAATGCAAGTTGACTGATAGGTTGAGGGATTGGTCAAATGAAGCAAAATACAGAAAGCTAGAGTATGATGCAATTTCAGAGAGATTTGATTTTGCAACCCTTAAAGAGAATGTAAAAAATGCCAAAACAACCAAAAGAGTTGACGGGAGGAATTTAGCAGATAAATTCCACCGGGCAGCCGATGAAAAACGCAAAGCTGGAAAAGCCATTGAAGAGGGCAAGACTAGAATTTTTAACATGTTGGGGGATGACGGTAACCCCTATATAGTTATAATAACTAAGGGTACTGTGGAGAAAAGCGATCCCCATAAACCTCCATATGAAGGAACGTTTGAATATTATATGGATGATAAAAAGGTTATAACACATGAATTTTTCAGAGAACAAAAATGTAAAAAGACAAATGAGGCCTCTAGTAGTCGAGTTAGATAGTTTTGCTTGTAACCTTGGACTGAGTTACGGTTCTAATTATGGTGGGACTGATTTTTGGGGAAAGTTTGGATATCACAACGTAAAACCAGTGGTATTACATGATAAATTTTGATTATTTTTATATAAGTCCGTATCTGAATAATTTTCTCAGTAGTCTTTCATTTTCTGAGATATTGCTCTCCCTGAGGATAGATTTGGCAAAAAAGATGGCTGTAGGTAATTTCCTCAGAGAACGTGGTTATAAATGCGGTAATTTAGAAGATTTCCTGTATAGAATGATTTTGTTTGAAAATGAGGATTTTAATTTATCTATACGAAGGACTCTACACCTCGTCCTACTGGGCTTAAAGAGTATTGGTTGGACCAAAGAGGATGA
Organism: Rickettsiales bacterium; assembly: GCA_031268035.1. Taxonomy (GTDB): domain Bacteria; phylum Pseudomonadota; class Alphaproteobacteria; order Rickettsiales; family UBA1997; genus CALXRO01. The sequence continues at coordinate 2,493 of JAIRXW010000039.1, read as the reverse complement.
AGAAAATAGTTGTTTGAGTTACATTATAGATGATATATGTAGTTTTTTCCGTTATCCTGAAGGAACTGAGAAAATGATGTATTATTATACATTCCATGGGACAATTTACGGCGATTGGGCAGAAGTAAACTATGTTTGTGAGAAAAAGGAAGAAAGTGCAAAGTGGACGCAGAGTGGAGAATTAGAAAAGTATTTGAACAGATACAGAAATTGTTTAAATCTCTGGAACGAAGTAAAATTAGATAAATATCAAGAACTGTTTGATAATAAATTCGCTCTAATTAGAAATGGAAAATATAGGCATCATCTTATAACCGGAGAAAGGAAAGATGACAATGGCATATCACTGCGCATTTGGACTGATAAAATATTTACTAGGGAGAAAGAATATAAATTTAATTTTAGAAGTGATGAGGAACTGAAAAAGTTTCTAGTGGATAATGGAATGGTGTTTGATTCATTTATTAGTAATGATTTCTTTTTAGATGAAAAGTCTTATATTTTAAACTTCAGAGAAGGATTTGACAGCCAGGACCTATTGGAAGGATATGATTTTAACCCATTTGAAGAAATTCCAGAGAATGAGTTAAATTTTTCTGAATAATAAATTTCTACCCTAGAGATGGGTAGTGGGAGGCGTCTAACTAGCTGCCTAGGAGTTAATGGGTAGCTTTGCTCTAAGGCTAGAAGAATGTACCCAGTATAATGAGAACAACGCCGAGACAGTTAAAAATGTCAAAAGACTAACACTCAAAAAACCTTGACACTCAACCGGAAAAAGTGTAGAATAACTATTGATCACGATGGCAGAGAAGATACAAAGATAGAATTTCCAAATAACGTCTGGGAATATCTCATTGACCATTGGTTTAATTAGTCTAGCATGGCCAACCAAATGATAAGGCTTTTGCCGATCCTATGAAGTATAGAGAATTGTTGTTGGAGAATTTGATAAGAGATTGGGTAGACATGGATAACAGCAGTTTTGGTGTCCATATGGATGGGTTTATTGGTACCAATGATACCATAACCTACCTTAGGGAGGGTTTTGGTATGTTTAGAGAATTGATCCAGATATGCAGAGAGAATAGTTGGCTGGACAACATTATTCCGTACTTTTGTCTATATCTAAAGGACAGTGAAAAACTTATGATAGATCCTAATAGGCTGCTACTTAAGAATGTTGGACATTTAATTAGGAACCTAGATAAAGGTACACCTCCGGAGATATATATGACAAAAAAAATAGGGTGCTCAGGTATTTTTGGAGGTAGAGGCCAAAATGATTCTGAATTCGAGACACATATCTATCCTATGTCCAATGAACTGCTCTATAAACTTTTCGGTTTCCCCGACAAGACTCTTACAAAGAGTGTATATATAAAATGTGTTTGTTTCAGAAATGATGAAAACTATTTGAGTGATAATATACCTATATATGGGGGCTATATAGATATCGAGTACAATAGAAATAACACTAGAATAACCAGAGACTTTAGTAGACTAGTATTACAGAACAAAAATGATCTGGAATTCTACAGAAAATATAGGCTTGAATATGGAGATTAAACACAGAGAGATTCTATTGAATTATTTTGCTGACTGTGAAGTTAGATGGGCCTGGGAAGGTAGAATGTGTATTGATAGCTTTATTGGTAGAAGTAGTGCCGAAACCTTTTTGCTGGAGGGTATAAAATTCCTAAAAGAACTAATCCGGATATCCAGAGAAAATGACTGGCTGAATGATTTTGTTCCAAGTTTTGAAATATCTCTGAAGAACAGTGAAAAAATTGAGAAAGATCCGAGCAAAACTTTATTTAAGAATATTAGATGTTTGGCCAAAAATTTAAGTAGATGCTGCCCCCCAGATATCTGCATGACAAAAAAAATATTGCAAACGAACAGCTCCAGATCCGAAGAACATATCCACATCTATCTGCCATCAGGTGGTCTATTCCAAAGGATTTTTGGGTCCTTTGATGACGCTCTGGAAAAAAATCTCTACGTAAAATATGTCTGTATGAAAAATGAACGGGATCTGGAAAATGGAGTGGATGTCTATACTAGATATGTGGAGGTTCTCTATAACGAAAATAACTCTAAGGTGATTAGAGATGTGAAAAGACTGAAACTGAAGGATAAAGCCTCTATAGAGCTGGTGAAAAAGCTGAGAGAAGAGGAAAGACAAAAGACTGCAGAGGAAGAATAGGTCCCTTGACACTTCACCAAAAATAATATAGAATATAGCCAAACCAAAAAAGCCTAGTAACAAATAAACTCTTGGAGGTGAAAATAAAATTTAGGAGACTGACTACTATTCTCCTCTCCTGTTCCCTTCTCTCCTCTCTGCTGCTGGGTGTAACCTTTCCAGCTCTGGCTGGGAGTGCGGTGGAGAGGGTTGAAGTTGATATCGCTAGTAAAGAAGAAGTTGATATCCCTGACAAGGAAAAGGAGCTAGAGGATCTTGGTCTCTTCTCTGAAACAGCTCGGGGT
>JAIRXW010000017.1 GCA_031268035.1 Rickettsiales bacterium | reverse complement strand
ACGATGAAGAGCACGGTGAAAAATATAATTTCTTTATAGTTATGAACATGCAGATATTTTAGAACGATGAACAATGATACTGTCGTTGCTGCTATGGTGTAGTACATTATAGCTTATTTATATAAAATATATCTAGATTATAAATTGATTCAATCTGCAACGGGATCACTTCCTTCTGGAGGAGGAACTTCGGGTGGCTCGCGGCTAAACCTTGCCATTGGCGCTGTAGCTGCCGAAGTTACAACTACTGAAGTTGCAATTTTCTCCGGAAGTTCAAATGAGGATTTTTCTGGAAATAATTCCTCAAGAAATTCTCTCGTTTTATCTCTGTCTTCTTGGGTGGCAAAACCCGTATCGTTGAGGCAAAAAAGGTAGAATCGTTTGTCCTTTATCCATTTTTTTATTTTTTCGGTTAATTCATTTCTTCTGGAATTAAAAATAGTTATAACCTCGCAGAGCGAGTCTTGCATCGGAATTAGAAAAGGGAAGAACCTCGGTAGTAGATCATGATGGAATCTAACAAGCCTGAAAGAAGCTCTATTTTTTACATAATCTACACAGGACACTATAGTTCTCCTTATATTATTTTTCTCTCTAAACCTACTCCTGGCAAGTTCGTTGTATTCCTGTTCGAACACATTGAATGCGTCCTTCATATAGCTTTTACGATAGGCATCTATGTTGTGATGAGGGAAGAAATTCAGCGTATCTCCGAATCTATTTTGTACCAGGTAAATCGAACGGAGCACTGCCTGGACATATAAATTTTCCTCGCTTTCTACAAAGATGAGCATTTTTTTCCTATTTTTTGAAAATTTTTTCAGTCTGCTACCCCTAACTATGGGGTTTCCCCTTTTATCAAAAAAAAATACTGGCTTCACCTCAGAACCAAAGAACATATCGTCGTCGGCGAACAGAAAGTGTTCTGATAAATTAGGGATATTATGGATACGTGTTGCAATTAGGTTGGAGTTGAATGTTGGTAGGGCTCCAGCTGACACAATTTGACTGACGTCTACAATAGTGATTTTTGTATTGTTTGGATCCAGCCAAATTGGCCTTTGACCACTCGTGACCACATACACATGATTAATCCATGGGGCATATTTTTCCAGAGACCTCAAAGAAAATTTAAGTTCATCGTTGTTGAAAAATCTACCTATAGATTTGGCCTGAGGACTGATGTTTCCAACACAGCTCTCTATCTTCCTAAGATTTTTCTGAAATTCCGGATCACTGCCATCACACCATAGGTAGACTATATCTACTGGCCAGTTCAATTTCCCGTTCTTCGACAACCACCTGTCATTTGCAACTATGTAAACTTTACTGATACTTATTGAAGTGAGCAGCGCTATCGTCCATTTTATTTTTTTCATTATCTTACCCCAGGATTTTCCCCATATAGAATTCATCCTGAAGTTCCCCATCTATGTTCAAAGACTTGGTTCTCAGACCCTCTTCTCTGAAGCCAAGTTTTCTGTAAAGAGAAACAGCTTCTCTATTCGAGACGGCAACGGTCATCTCAATTCTGAGAACACCTTTGGACCCCAGCCATTTCTCTCCCCCATGCATAAGTCTGGTAGCAATTCCTCTGCGTCTATGGGACCTCAATACTCCGACGGCGAAATTAGCTACATGCTTTATTTTATTCATTCCTAACCTAGTTAATCCCAAAAAACCAATAATATTGCTCCCATCCCAGGCAACAAACACATTTTTTTGGTCACCGAAACTGTCAATTATTTTCCTCTGTTTCTCAATATCCCTATTCACCTCGTCAGGCGTCGGCAACAAAAATTTTGTTTCTGCCACCATTTTACCCATAAATTCTACGAAGCCGGCAGCCCCGTCCACTTCTAATTCTCGGATTTCGACCTGCTCGACTGCACTGATGTTCTTCCCATTTCTGTTCACTTAAGCTATCCCGATAATTTCATTGGTTATAATAATATTTATAGATTCGCAACCCTCCAGCAGGTTGTATCACTTCCCTGGTAGTCACCGGTTACTCCAAAGGCCGTAGCACGACAACCTCCGCATATTCTTTTAAGTTTACAGGTACCACACCTGCCATGTAGGTTCCTTTCTAGAAGAGTTTTTACTAGCTCGGAATTCCTATATTCTTCTCCAATCTGCTCTGGAGTTTTATTAACAATGTTGGTTATATTTTCTAAGAATACAGCACATGGAGTAATGTTTCCGTCACTGGACACATTAAAACCCGTGATTCCCGCTGTGCATCCACCTATTATCTCATCGGAAGTTATATCCACCTCCCCAAGTTCCCATGTCTCGAAATCTTCCAGTACAAATTTCAATGGATCCTCGGTAGTTACGTCTATTTGTCCCAAATATTTTTTTCTCAGTATACTCATTTTTTCTATGAAGGCTCTTTTCTGTGTCGGCGACATACATAAACTTCTATCACTTGCGCGCCCAACCGGTATTATAGAACCAATGCCTATCCTCTGGCATCCTATAGCCAACGCTAGATCTACCATATTGTCTATCTGATCAGTTCTATCTGGTTTTAGACTAACTCTCATAGAGGATACCAGCTTGGGTGATTTTGCTACCAATTTAAGCACTCTGGTAGCACTCTCATAGGCACCTCTATAGCCTCTGAATTCATCATGTTGGCTTTCTATGGGGCTATCCAGACTTACTTGTATTGATAGATTCGGTACTCCCAAATTTTCTAAATCCTCCAAAACACTCTCAGTTACAAGAGATGCGTTTGTAGTTATAATTATGTTATTTACCCCAGATCCATAGATAGCTCCTATGATATCTACAAGGTCCCCGTTTAGAAACGGTTCGCCCCCGGACACAGTAACTCTGCGCTCAGGATCTCCCTCTTTCTTGAAAAATGTTAGGACATTCTCTATATCATTTAGAGGCAGATCCACTCTTGCTTCCTCCCACGCTCGGCAGTGCCTGCACCTCATATTACATCGCCCCGTTATCTCTATTTGGCAGTGCTCGAAGGTTACATCATAAAAACACTTTTTCGTCTCTATTAGCATATCTGTTTCCTAAAAAAACACAGCCCGGCGCGACCTCATCGCACCGGTACCAGAAAATTAATCCGCGACCCTCGGCTATTTATACGATCCACTGGTCGTACATGCATTTTTACACTTAACAAGCTTCACCACATTTTTCATTTCCAAACCATTTTTATTAAAGATGTTTTTAAAATAGAATCTTTTTTTTAATTGTCAATGGGGGAACTGCCACAAAATAGTTTATTTTTAATTTCGAGACTATAGTACAGTAAACCATATATCCGTTGGAATTCTCCGGAAGAGTTCCAGCTGGTAAAGTTTTATCAAAGAGATCTTGATTCTCTTGATAATCCTAGAGATGGCCGAACAAAATAAATTTATCAGAGGGCCTATCTTAGAAAATATGTCAGGTTTTGGGTATCTGCTGTACGACAGATTTTAAAGGTTTATATGCTGCCAGCTAATTTGTTTTCTAAGGAAACTGGACTTACCTCCAAGCTCCTTCTGTTTGTGCTGAATTTGTTCATTGATGTGGTGGTTCTATTCGCAGTAAATAATCCTCTAAACTCCAGTCCTATATACTCCATATCTGATCTACAGAGTTGCTAAAAAATCAATTTCTAACGGTAGGAAAGTCTGGATTCCCCTGGGGACAGCGGTTACCCGTGGTTTACTCTATACTCCAATAATTCACTATTTCGTGAGGAAATTGAGTTATATAGGTTTCGCATTATTTGCCTTTAGATTTGGAGGTTGATCTAATTCTTCAACAGAGTGGTCAACATCCTAGGGGGAGTAAACCATGAAGCCTAAGAAAAAACCACACTCTTCAGCAAATGCGAGTATCCTGGATGCAGCAACTATGCCGTTAAACACAAATTAAATCCAGCCAGTGGACTGGCCCTACAGGGGTTATAGGATTTGCTTTGATTCTGAGAAGAATCTATTATGTAATTTAAAAATGGCTTCGATGTGCTGTTGAATTTAAATGAAAATACTTTAACTATAGACTAGGGGTTGAATATTTCTTATATTTTATATGTTGGAAACTTTCTTTAGACCAAAGAGCGTGGCCGTTGTGGGTGTATCGGCGGAGCCCGCAAAACTTGGAGCCGTTGTATTTAATAACCTAATAGCCGCCAAGTACGGCGGTGAACTCTATGCTATAAATCCTAAAAATGCTGGAGAGTATCTCTATGGGAAGCTGTGCTACTCTAGTGTCAGAGATGTTCCGGGTATTTTAGATTTGGTTATTGTGGTTGTGCCCAGCAAGCTTGCCCTGGGGGTGGTAGATGACTGTGTGGCAAAAAAAGTAAATAACATCAGCATAATTACAGCTGGATTTGGTGAAATCGGAAATCATGAACTGGAGGATACCATTGCTAGAAAATGCAAGGACAGTGGAATAAATCTACTTGGTCCGAATTGTCTAGGGCACATATCGACCTATGACAATCTAAATGCAAGTTTTGCCGATGGTTTTCCCGAAAGGGGTAACATTGCCTTCATTTCCCAATCTGGCGCCTACTGCTCGGCGATGTTGGACTGGGCAAGGAAAAAGAAAATTGGCTTTTCCCATTTTATCTCCATAGGCAATAAGGCTCTTCTGTCCGAAACGGAATTACTCCAGGCCCTGGCAGAGGACAAAAAAGTGTCCACCTTTATACTGTATCTGGAATCATTGAAAAATGGACAGGAGTTTCTAAAAACAGCCAAGGAGGTGGTTAAAACAAAACCAATCATAGTGCTTGAGCCCGGAAAATCCTCGAAGGCCCAGGCAGCGAGTTTGTCCCACACTGGCAATTTAGCTCCGGACTACAGAATTTTGGAATCTGTTTTCAGAGAAATTGGAATAATACAGGCCCACGATACGAGGGAATTATTTGGTTTAATTGAAGTTTTACACTGCTGCAGACACTCAAATTTTGGCGGGAAAATTGCCATTGTTACCAATGCTGGAGGTGTCGGAGTTCTAGCCAGTGATCTCTGCGAAGAAAACGGTCTAGATCTAGCTGAACCATCCGCTGGAACCATAGAAAAATTAAAGGCTGTTTTACCGCCCGAAGC
>JAIRXW010000015.1 GCA_031268035.1 Rickettsiales bacterium | reverse complement strand
CAGAGGAGAGAAAGAGACACCAGATTCTGCAGTGAACACATAGCCAGTAAATCTAAGACCTGTTCCATAGAATCCATAGACTCAAGAATTAGAACATAGCCAGTAAATCTGAGACCTGTTCCATAGAATCCATAGACTCAAGAATTAGAAATTACCTAGCTAGATTCAGTAGAAGAACCAAAAGAACCGGTAAAACTTTAGAAATGCTATATTACAGTCTTCTTCTACTATCTGATAAATTCTATTAGGGTTTAGTGGCGGGGTAGTATATTATATATTAAGCAGTGCCGTTACAGAACACTAGCCAGGTATTGCCTTTTACATGAAAACTACTAGTCTATTTACTAGCGTAGCGCCGGATCTGGGGCATAGTCGGTTTTCTGGGGTTTATTTTTTTTAGAACTGAGGGGAAAACGGTGGAGAAGGGACGAGATCCTTCGGAAGAATCTGGGATCTATGGTGGCATTATTAGGGTAACTCTATGAAAAGAATTAGAATAGCGCCGTCGATCATGCCGGTGGATTTTTCTATGGTGGGTAAGGAATTAGATCGCCTTCTGGAGGCCGGCATTGATCTAGTGCATTTGGATGTTATGGATGGAAATTTTGTACCCAATATAACTTTCGGTCCAAAACTAATAGAGGATCTCCGGAAATACACAAAACTAGAGTTTGACACTCACCTCATGATAGAATATCCGGACAGATATCTCAGAGAGTTTGCCGATGCCGGAAGTGACATAATAAGTGTCCACTATGAAAGTCTTACCCACGTGGATAGAACTCTGGGAAATATAAAATCGCTGGGTAAGAAGGTCGGAATAGCCCTGGTGCCAAGCACCAGCGAAAGTGTTCTCGACTACATTATGGATATGCTAGATATGATAGTTATCCTGGCGGTCAACCCGGGATTTGGCGGGCAGAAATTCATCTATTCACAACTTAAAAAAATCGAGCGAGTGAGAAAAATGATAGACGCCAGTGGAAGAAAAATAGATCTCGAGGTTGATGGGGGAATTAACCAGGAAACTTCAAGACTAGCAAAGGAGGCGGGAGCTGATATTCTTGTGGCGGGAACATATCTCTGCGGTGAGAATGCTAGAGAAAGAGTTGATATTTTGAAATCAAACTAGCCAAGACCAGTGCCGCTAAAGCGCTAGCAGAGTGCTGAATTTAGAACATCTTGCAGTTCTCTGGTTAGAAGATGTTCCGGAGATGGGGTAAATAATTTTTTCCCAGGAAGGACGGAGTCGACTGGGCCCAGTTCTTCCTCTAGTCTTCTGACGATGAAATCATCTCTGAAATGGGAACTGACATGCAGAATGGCATAGACACTCTCCTCTATTTCCCCAACACAGTCAAAGGGTTTATGGTTTTTGATCCCGCAGAGCTCCCTGAACCCCTCCAGCTGATCTTCGTCAGCCAATAGATTCTCTCCGAATATGCTCACCAAATCTTTTTTAGACAAATAGACCGCCAGCATCAGAAAAACAAATCTACACTTTGGACAATGGCAGCACCAGCGCTTTGTTTGTCCCCCTAGTCTGAAATTGCCATTGCAGCTGGCAAAAACACCGTGGTATTGCTCCATGGCCGCGAACAGTTTCACTATGTGAATCTCTGACAGAGGTCTCAGAAAAGACAGGTAACTGAAGCCACTAAATATATATTTTTCCACAAAGGAATTAAAACTCTTCTCAAATTCGAAAGATTTACTCCACTGGTGATTAACCTTAGATCCTCCAAAGTCTACATTCCCAACATTTGCGGATCTTTCGTTGGAGAGGAGAACTCTGTCAAAGCCATAGATCACACCGGCTGCCAGTAGAATAAAGGCAATAATTCCACTTATGGGCACATGGCCATTATAGCCTCCCAATTCCCTGAGTTTTCCGTTCAAATCCAGCAGAAGAGGGGAAATCACCCTCTCTATAGCTAGGTATTCGAGACCTGAAATTCTGGCAATGTCATCTATAGATTTTGCTCTGCCGACAGAACACAGCAGAAGATTATTCATATGTTTTCTAACGATTTCCAGAGTAACCACCGAATCCTTTCCACCACCTAGAGCTATGGCCGTCCTTCCCCGGAGGATTGGACTATTTCTGGAAAAACTTTCAGATTCGCTCCCAGAGGGGAATCTGATTCTTTCCCGCAGATCAACTATATTGTTTCTAAAACTAAACTCCCCTAGGCCGTTTCTATAGAAAACATTGAAAAATTCAGCCTGCTCTCTATCCAGCTTGGCGCTTCTCAGTTCTATCTCCTCCGGGACAAAAAGTTTATAGTAGCTAACTCCGGCCGCTATGTGCAGATATTTAAATATTCTGTCCAAAGCCTCTGTGGCGCCACTGTCCAATGTCCCGATGACTGGAAATTTTATAATCTCGCTAAAAAATAGCTCATCGTCGTAGGAATATCTAAGACTCAGGCTCCCGTCGGCCGAGTTAAATCTATAGGAATCAAATATAAATTTTCTATGGCTCACCGCACTAGAAATTATTAATTTTTCTGAGTGATTCAGTTATCACGCTCTCTAGAACTAGATCGGGATTTTGGCCCACCACGGATGCAACAATGGAACTGATGGTGCCTCTCTGGTAGCCCAGACCCTCAAGGGCATTGATGGCATCTCTAATAACTAGGGCGGTCCTAGAACTATTGAGTCCTGACCCACTGTTCACGGAGGAATTAAATTCACTAGGAACAAAATTCTTCAGCATTGCACAATTCTGCAATTCTGTGACTATGCGCGCTGCTAACTTGGGTCCAATGCCAGGTATTTCGCAAAAAATATCTTTGTCTTTGGCGCTAATTGCTAGTAATATATCATCCACGGCCACTGTGCCCATTATCTTCAGAACAATTTTACTCCCAACTCCGTTCACTCTGCAAAGGGTGTTAAAGCATGTCTGCTCACTTTGGCTTAGAAAACCAAAGAGCATTAGAGAATCCTCTCTGACCACGGTTTCTATGAAGAGAGACATTTTTTCACCCAACGCCGGAGCGCAATTTAATGTTTTCGTAGAACAGTGAATTTCGAAGCCCACACCGCCCACATCTAAAATTAAAGAACTCTCCCGAATTGAATCTACTATACCTGTGAGTTTTCCTATCATTGGTTACAGAAAGTGCTGTATAGCTGTAAATTATAGCCTAAGTGTGCACAGTGGTACGTTATTTTCAAGTCGGCAAATCTAATTTTTATTGGCCAATGGACGATAATAATTTTAAGCAGCCACTATTTTTATTTATTTAAAGCAAAAAATATATTATATATAATAATATTTATTGACAATTAAATAATATCATGTTATGAATTACGACATTGCAATGGAACAAAATCAAAAAAATAAGGAGGATTCTATGTTCTTAAAAAAAAGACACACTATACTAACTACTGTGGTAGTTGCCGGCTTTGGAGTAATTTTCTATCCACAAACCCGCGCCATAGCTGCTGGAGAGGCCTACAGCTTGGGAAAAAACGTGGCTAATTGCCTCTGTGGTTTCCTGACGGGATGTTGCACTAAACATGAAAAAAGTGATTCGGAAGGCGAAGACGCAGAGGACAACGACGACAATGAAAAAAATAAAACTGATAGCAAAACACAGGAAACTAAAAAAAAGAAAAAAGCCAAGGATAGCAAAGATAAAAAAAAGAAACACAATAGCAAAAACAAGAAAAATGAGGACAAGGAAGATGAGGAAATAGAGGAAGAAATAGAGGAGGAAGTAGAGGAGGAAAATAATGAGTCCTCTAAAAAGAAAAATCAAAAAAACAAGAAGAAAGATGCTGTAAAAAAGAAACAAAAAAAAACAACAAATAAAAAACGCAAAAATACTGGAAACAGTGAGGACGATAGGGAGAGGGAAGAACACTTTGAAAGTATGAGCATAATTGTGGAACCGAGCGTTATAACCGACAGCACACTGAGAACTAACGGTACACTGGATACAACAGGTGGTGTCACAATAAATTCCTTCATACTAAACCTTGCCCCTCCCACTAACCACAGCAACAATCCATTTGCTCTAGATACTCACCCGCCGCTTCATTCTAACATAATAAATCTAGAGCCCGACATGCTCGACATAACACTGGCGCTGGGGTCACCATCTAGCACTGGCTCTTACCAAATTATGCCGGAGGAACCCATAGCAACATTATTGGGTCAGGTCTACAACCCGCAGCCCTCGATAAGCAATTACCATAGACGTCACTATTCTTCAGTCTCTGAGCCAACAACTCCCCTGGGGTTGGAAGAGACACCCGGGGTGATATCCAGCTTTCTATTGGGGAGCAGAACCAGTGGGAACAGAAATATTTCCCCCACCGGCAGGCTAAATATTCTGGGAAGAAGAAGTGGGAACAGAGGGGAAACTGCTTCGACTCCTCCAATTTCAAATAACTATAGAATATCTTCCGCATCAATACACCAAACCGCCGATGATAGCTCGGCCCGATATTTGAGATTGTCGAACAATAACATTGGACGCCGCAGCCCAAATCCATACAACAACAATACACAACACCTGAGCAACACGTTCCGCCAGGAGCTTCTCCACCCACCGGTTGTTCTGGCTACATCGAACAGTAGGCAATCGATAGACGGAGCACTGGGCAGAAACAACCTGTACATGCATACACCAAGCGCCTCCTTCTCCTCTTCAAATATGCTGCCGCCACACAGCCCCCAGCGATCCCAGGTGTTCTATAACAACATACTCCAGGAATTATACAATCCATCTTTAATTTCTGACAATGCACCCGCAGAACAATATAGACACAATATACTAAATCAGGCAGAAGTTATGGAAAATAACCTAATTATGAATGAGGGAGATATTCCTTTGCATTTTATTGGGCAGTCTACTCTGAGACGAACGGTCGTCACCCAATCATTAGAAAATAATAATTTCCGCACAAGAGAAAACACAATTTCCTCCCAGGACCCCCAGAGCACGACGTCGGAAACGACAACTGGCAGCGAAAATTCTCCCAAAGAACTTTCAAACGACAGTAGTCCAGACGAATCAAATGATTCCAGTTCGACAGAGTAAAATCTGATTCCTCCGAAGAAATTTCGTAGAAAAACAACGCCCAGCCACTCGGAACCTGGTAAAATTTATTTTACCAGGTTCCGAGTGGCTGGAGTCAGTGTCAAAAAACTCTAATGAGTTTACTCTGGGTTGTCGCCAATATATAGCACTCGATGAGTTTCGTTGGATTTAGTTTTTCCAATAATCTTCCATAGAGTTCCAACTGTTTTACGTATTTCCTGGGTAATTCATCAGCCCCATCGAATTTTCTACTGCTACTTTTATAATCCAACAGTATCACTCTATCGTCCAGTTCAACCAGTCTGTCTATTTTGCCAAAAACCCTGAGCCCGTCAACATCCCCCGCAATGGGAACCTCTGCCATCGAATTCCCCCGAAAGAATTGTCTAAAATTTTCATCGGTCAGTATGTTTCTAGCTGTTTTTATAGTTTCTCCACGAATGGCCGGCACAAGAGTCGGGAAGGTATTATTTAAATAAATCTCTGAAACGCTATCCCAACGGCTTGGATCTATGGCGGGTAAAATTTCTAGCAATCTGTGGAGCGCCTCTCCTCTGAGAAGAGAAATATTTTCTCCGTCGTGATCAGCCCCTGGATCCCTATCATTATAAAACTGGGATGGGGAAACTATTTTTTCCGGCTCTGGGCCACAGCTATATTTTTTAATGTTCCCAACTATTTCTTCCACCTCTGCAATTTCATCATTGCCAATCGGCGCATCGGCTGGCTCCTCTCTGGTGTAGGTCATCGCTTCGCCATAGACCAGTTTTTTACCATACTTTTTGGCCGGCTCCCCCTGCCCGAAATCCACCTCTCTGGCACCCAAATTCACAAGCGCTAGCCTCGACAACTCATACCACGTATTCCTGGTTTTCCCCACTACCTCGCCGCCTCCCGTCGCCATATCATTACCTAGACCACATAGGTAGAGCTCGTTTTCTGCTCTCGTTAGGGCCACGTAGAGTATTCTGAGATATTCGGCATAGAACTCCTCTCTATTGTTTTGTTCTATATTTTCTAAGATATCAGAGTGTCCTCCAACCGCATAGATGGGTATTTCGTAGCCAGCAGTGTTTTCAGCCCAGAGGATTTTTTCTCTGTTTTTGTCCACAATGGAATTGGCATCGGCGATGAAAACAATCGGCGCCTGAAGACCCTTAGAGGCATGCACGGTCATTATTCTGACCTGATCTATGTTGCCGGACTCTAGATCCTTCTTTATCTCGTTCTTTTTATCCCCTATAAAATACAAAAAATCCAGAAGAAAGGGATTACTATTACTCTCGTACTGGCGAACTAGCAGCAGAAATTTATTGAGAATGTCGTTGGCATCCGGGCTAAATCTAGATAATATTTTGGACCTGAAGCCGCAGTCTTCGAGAATATAAAAACACAGTTCCGATAGCCCAAGGGAATGACTTTTAGTGACTATATGCTCCAGCAAGATATACTTCTCCCTCTGGATGCTTTTCAGAGCCCCGAATAATGACAACCCGTGTTTAGCTCTATAGTCGCAGAGCTCATAGAGATCATCCTCCGTCAGAGCAATAAATGGTGATTTTATTAGGTTCGCCAGATTTAAATCGTCTTCCGGAAAAAGTATGAAGGTGAGCAGGGATACAAAATCCTCTATGATAATATGTTCAAATATATTGAGTCTGTCTAGGCCAGAGTTCGGGATTCCACGGCCATTAAAATTTCTTATCAGATAGGAAAGAAACACATGATTTCTACTCCGCACAAGAATCATAATGTCACCATAGGTAATTTTTTTGCTTTTTCCTTCTCTGGTCACTATCGCCCTCTCTGATTCTACCAGTTCGGCCACTTTGTCCACAATCAGCCCAGCCAAAATTTCCTGTTTTTTCACATCTTCTCTATTACTAAAATCAATTTTCCAGGCTTCCCGAATAATTTTTTCCCCCTGAACCAGAGGCCACAGCTCCACTAGGCCAACCCCCTCTCTGGTACTGTAGTGTCTAATGTTACCATCAAGAGTCGCTATCTTTCTAGCCCTATCTGGATCTCTGAAAATCTCATCGACAAACCTAAGTATTGTACTGACAGATCTGAAAGAGTACTGTAGATCAAGCACATGGAATTTATTCCCGCTGTCCTCCAGTAAATTTTTATATAGGCCACATTTTCTGCTGAACATTTTTGGATTCGCATCCTGGAAACTGAAGATCGATTGCTTTTCATCCCCCACAATAAATATACTCTTTGGCCCGGTAGAGGCTCCGCAGCCACTGAAAAATTCACTGATGAGGTTCTCTATTATTCCCCACTGCAGAGTTGATGTGTCCTGGGCTTCGTCGAGGAGGACGTGCTCGATTTCTCCATCCAGCTTGTAGCCAATCCAGGCCGAATATTCAGTGTTTTCCAATAATCCCAGGGCTGTTATTATGAGATCATCAAAATCAAGAAGTCCTTTTTTCTGTTTTATTTTTCCATAGCTTCTGATGGTTTCACTGGTAAATTCCACCATGGCCACTGTCAGGTTATAGCAATTTACATTCTCCATAGTTTGGATAAAATCATAGCATCTTTCCTGCTCTTTGGTGAAAACTTCGCTGGCATCTCCATAGAGTTCAGTAAAATTTTTAGTGAATATCATTTTCAGACTTCTTTTACCAAACTCTTTCGTTAGAAATAAATTTACATAGGCTTCTCTTGCGGCATCATCGGCACTTTCAATGAAATTCCTGATGATATTTAGACTGTCCGCATGCCTGGAACTAGGATTAAATTCACTGAGTTTCTCAAAAATAGTTAGGATATCCAGGCAATCATGGGTCCTGAAAGAATCAATGATTTGTTTTTCATTGGTATTTTCCAAATTCAAAATTGTCTTTAGATTTTGTCTATAGTCAAATTTCCAAAGAAATTCAAATTTTTTTCTTTTGGAAACCAGATATTTTATAAAACTATAAAAATCCTCCTCATTTTTTTCTAAAATCAACAGTCTGGCATAGCGATGTATCTCGCTCTCACAGCTAGTATTCTGCAGCAAATTATCTACGGACTCTTTGACCAGTTCCGAAGATTGGTATTCATCAATTATTTTAAAATTGTGAGAAACTCTGGCCTCAAGGGGGAAGCGTCCGATAAGTTGCTGGCAGAAGGAGTGGATGGTAAAAATTTTAAGATCATCGACGTGATCTATGGACTTTGCAAACAGATTCCTTGCTCTTCTGAGTAGTTCGGCGGTTGGTTTTTGTACTCCGGTTATATTTTTAACCTCCCTGATAAATTCCTCATCGGCCATTATGGCCAATTTAGATAGTGAACCATAGGTTCGCTCTTTTATCTCCTGGGCACCTGTCTTTGTGTAAGTTATGCAAACTATTTTAGATACCTCCACGCCATTTAACATCAGACACAGTAGTCTTTTCATTAGAACAGTTGTTTTACCGGATCCTGCGGAGGCCGAAACCCAGCTAGAAGCGCCAATATCCTCTACGACCCGCCTATTCTTTAGATTGGAGTGTTCTCTGTTGCCATAGTAATACATTTATCTATTTCTCCCAATTATATCAATAGATCATACTTGAGTTCCAACCAAACTAGTTAAAAATTATGTTAAATCAATAAACTCCAATGCCTTTAAAAAATTTATGTTCACATAAAACCTCGTTTTTCAGCGAATTCTCCGGCTCTCTTCAGCATTCTTTCTCTCTTTTCCTCCTCGCTTCCTCCCCCAAAGGCTAAATCCTCCTTATTTTTCTTCATATCCTCCTTAATTTCACTGCCATAGGCATCTGCAATAACTTCTCTAGTCGCCTCGGCACGCTTGCTTCCTTCCTTTTCTTCGAGAAGGGACTTCATATTTTTTTTATCCATCTTTTCTTTTTTCTTTTCCGACAATCCGTCATAGTCGGCGCTTCTCTTGCTCTTCAGGTCGTTCTTAAAATCTTCACTCGATCTGTATGCATTCATCTTATCTTTGGTCAGAGAATCAATTCTTTTAAAGGTTTCTTCTTTTTTCTTAGCCTTTTCCGCCCTCTCTTTTTTAGATTTCTCTGCGAAATTTTTTATGGTAGACCCTCCGAATCTATTGGCCATAGATTTGGCAAAACCTGTTCCTAAATTTTTCATAGCACCTTTGGCTTTTTCTCCTCCCGCCTCAAGAACCTTATTGGCCATTCCAGCCATACCTCCAGCTATGCTGACACCACCACCAAAAATATTGCTCCCCAATTCAGCAGAACCGGTCACGAACTTACCCATGAGAACACCAATGATATAAAAAGACATTATATTGTAAAAAGTCGGCATTCCCTCATTTATAGTGTTAAGGCCTCCGAGCAAATTTGACGAGGGAATTTTCCAAAAAGATATGAGAGCAAGGGGGATCCCCCCTATATTTATATTAAATATCGACAGCCAACAGACCGTATAGCTAAAAGTTATCTTAATGAAATTATATATCAGCATATTAAAGAACGATAGTACCATTATCAAAAACAGCTGTTGTCCGACAAAACCAACCAGTAAATTTATCCAGTTATCCAACGTTTTTTTAGTTCTTTCAAAAAACATAAATAGCACAACTAGTGGGAAAAAACAAAAAACTAACGACATATATATCTGAGAGTTCAGATACATTATTAGGGCAGAAAATACCCCGATTATATAGTTTATAACCGTCGTAAATACTAGATATAAATATATTAATCCAAACCAACTTGAAAAAGCTAGACCAAATATTTTATTTAGTATTGGATCGGAAAATATCAATTTTATATTCGAAAAACACGTAGAGAATAGTACAGATTTATCATAATAATTACCAGTGGCCACAGCTATGGATAATTCGGAATCAATGCTTGTTTCAAATGAGCCGGCTATCAGAAATAATATAGAATCTACTCCCTGTTTAAAAAATCTTATAATAAATCCATTAAAAAAATCCCAGCCATTTGGGCTTATTATGAAATATATGAAACAGACTCGAATTACCTTTGGTATAATTTCAGACTGGGTAAAATTTGTAAGACCAAAGAAATAGCCGAAGCCGTAAAGTGTTATCATCAGAATCAGCAATATCTTCGCTACAAATTGGTAAAGGGGGTCTTTTATGAAATTTTCAAATACCACCTTAACAAAACCCCTACCATCCGCATATTTTTTACAGGAGCCCACAATATTCACATCCACCCCGTTGCAATCCTCATAGCAATAGTTGCTGTTTGTATCATTCGCATAGACGCAGGTGTTGCCATTTTCACTAACATTCTCTTCGTTGTACACGACACATGAAGAATTACCGTCTCTGGGACAGGGCACTATAGTTCCCCTATTCTGTCTTAGGGCCACCTCTGAGCCATCTATAAAACCTAAAATTACATTAAAAAAATCTCTAAATTTTAGAATTATCTTGTTTTCATTCCTATTTACAGTTCTGATCCGTATCTGGTAACTCCCTGAATTATTGGATAGCAGATTGTCAGTATCGATCAATTTAAAGAATAGGTTTGAATTACTTTCTCCGATAACTGACAGATAGTCATTCCCAGGAAAGCTATAGTTGGCATTGGAGAGGTCCACCCCAATCCCACCATTTGTAGATTTCAGGACCCCCTGGAGATCGAATGCAAATTTAGAATTTTTATCAAGGGTGGATATTTCGTTGTTAACGGCACTATACTTAACGATATGCAGAACACTGTTCGCTTTATCAGAACTCTCGCTATAGTCTTTAACCACTGTGCTCTCATTGTAGAATAATTTATTGGGATTCCCCGTATAATTTCCATCATTACGACCAATAAACACAGCTAGTCTTTCCCCATTTTTATAGGTGCCCGCTCTTTCAATAAATATCTTAAAAATATTCGGGGCAAATACTTTTATTTTATTGAACGCCTTTAAATTATTCTCAAATATCGTTGCGCTATCACTAATGTCATTGATTACAAAAAATCTGATAAAATTATTCCCACTGGGGAAGAGGCTTTTGTTGTATTTTATGGACAAATACTCATCGTTGTTACCAGTATATTGGTTGAAATTTTTTATCAAGCCGCCACCATTCCCGCTAAAGCTTTTTAATTTCTCTGCGCCAAATTTAATATCTATTTCCGTCAAATGACCATTCATACTGGTGCTGGCAATATTATTTGTGGAGGATGCACTGGCAATTTTAAGTCTTTCAATCAATTTACTAAAGCTTCCCCGGTAACCAGCTAAACTATAACACTGGGGAGCCATAACGACACAACTTAGTTCGCCATCACCCTGTTCGCCACTGCAGAGATTTTTATAATAATAAAAATGTGGCGTAAACAATTCGTTTGTAGTGCCGTCGACGCCCTCAATGGAACTACTTTCCACAAAGAGTGAATTTTTGAGAACTTCAACCATATCTTCAATGGTTTCGGCAGTAGAATATTTTAAATTTATATTCTCGACTTTTTCTCTATATATCTCATCCCCATGGCTATCAACAACTCCCCTATAGACAATATAATTCGAAGTTGAAGAGCTTAGTTTTTTCACACATTCCCCAAGTTTTATGTATGTGCTTTTTATTATTTTATCATAGCAGTTCTGACAAATATATTTGTCCCCAATATTAATACCGCCACTGCAATCTTCAAAAACAGTGACATCGGTGCCACAATTTTTATTTTCTGTGGTGCAAGATTTTAAAAATTTATAGGAAGAAAGAACTCTAGGCCAAAAGTCCGTCAGATTTTGAGCAAAGCTATTCGCTAGAGACTTTGTTTCATCCGTCAAACCGTCAGAGGAAGACAGACAGCTTTTTTGTCTATAGTCTACATTATTTAAACCTGATACCAATTCTTCTCCGGCCATACATTCCTTCAACAGCACAGAACACGCCCCCATAACCGCTCTACCTTCTCCAACGGTTATAGAGCCATAGGTCCCATTTTCCGCGCTACAGGCGCTCTCAACGTCATAGGGCTCTCCCGCCGTTTTAAAGCAAAAATATGGGGGCTTTTCAACTATAAAAGCGCTGAGCCCTAAAAATTGACCAATTTTTTTATCTCCTAGGAAGGTATATTTTAATTCAATTTTTTCCTTATCATCTATATCCAACCAATTTGAATAGTCTAACCTTAGTAATTGCTGTTTTCTCACAAAAATAGCTCTATCAACAATTGTACCATTAAAAATCTCTTCGGTTGTATTCAAACCATTAAGCTGTCTAACTTGATTTTGAGTTAGTGTTTTTGTTTTTCTATTGGAAAAGCTTTCT
Organism: Rickettsiales bacterium; assembly: GCA_031268035.1. Lineage (GTDB taxonomy): Bacteria > Pseudomonadota > Alphaproteobacteria > Rickettsiales > UBA1997 > CALXRO01. Next base: position 4,431 of record JAIRXW010000015.1, on the reverse strand, counting down.
AAATTATCCTCAAATTCAAAAAATTCACTCACTCTGTAGTACAGATCCATCCCCATCTGTTCCAGCGCCAATTTATTTATGATGGTGTAAGCTACAGCCTCCTCTGAGCCAAGAGAAGGGGTGGATAAAAATAATAACCCATCCCTAGGTATTTCGTATTCCTTGAAGGGTAGAAGCTTTATAGCTAGGCCCTTTACACAGCCTGCAATATTACTATCTTTACTCAGAGAAAAGACGATGGTGGCAGCACTAGAGGCGCTAGAATTTGTCGAATGTTGATTAAACACTATTTCTTTACCTTCGCTGGTCTTCAGGGTCATCCATTTTTTATCTTTACTGGCATATTTAATATTATCATAGGTTACGGTTATTGCCTCTGCGGTTTTGTCATCTTCTTTCAATCGGTATCTCCTATTGTCTTCAACGGAAAAAACACACTCCGGTACCCCTTTAGAACCAATATATTTTATAGCAATTTTCATGGGCCGCGTTATATTTATCATATAAACAGAGCTTATAGTATTCCAAACATAGCCCTCCACCATTTCTAGCAGAGTGTCCGGCCAAAAAACAATTTCACCTCCGTTTCTCTCCCTGCCATTTTTATCCCCTATACTAATGCCTCCAACACCATCATCAGCTATAGTTACGGAATCCATACCGCTGCTGGCATAGACATAATAATCATCTGGAAATATTAGGACACTATATAGATTGCTCTTATTATTATAATATCTGTCAAGAATATCAATCGTGCTTTGGTCTAAATCTTCCACGATGCTGTGATCAAATTTGCAAACAGCTTTGTATTTGCACTCATTTTCGCAATCTTCTTCTCTAGCCAAAACATATTCGCAGCCGAAATACTCAAAATTCGGCTTTTGAAATTTATATGTTAGCTCTTCACCAAAACCGTTAATAATAAGATCTTCATGAACTTTAACAAAGTCCAAATAGCTCCTGGATAGCCTGTCGGACAATTCTCCTTGGGGGTTAATGACCCCCAGGCTATTTTTATTCACATCAATGTCTAAATTAAGACGCTCTCCATCTCTTGTATGAAAATTATAATTTATCTCATCTATTCCAGATTTTTTGTAGTCTAGCTCCGAGTTAGTCGTTTCAGAATCTAGAGCTACGCTGCCGGAAACACTTATAGAAATGTAGACATTTTTTGCAAGTTCGATGCCCACATAGGTATCAGAAGTTTTAATGTTTGCCTTAGTCCAGGCGGATGAATCTGACGTTGTTCCCCCTACACACTTATTTTGGCATTGATCAACACAGACTGAAAATATATAGGAGGCATTAGCCCTAGCGTCACCACTGCTACATTCTCCATTAGACGCCTCTGTAGTTAAATTACTACTGCCTATACCCCCATAGCTGCAGGAATTAGCCGCCTCTATAACTAAACTACTATCGCCTATATCCACATCGCTGCAGTAAGCTTCATTGATGGGTTTCCCATTAATCCTAGAAATAAATTTAAAATATTCTGTCATATCCATGCTAGAATCTTTACCCAATGAAGATAGGCTCGTGTCTTTTAGACATTTTTTTATTGTTTCGTTATCATTATCACCAATCGATTTGTTCACACTGTTATAGTGACAATTATCTTCAGAGGCCTGTAAATTTATTATATCGAATTCGCCGCTGTCCCCAAAATCATCAGGATAATAACAAAAATTTACCTCATCACAGGCAGCAAGTCCTAGTAGAATTAAAAAAATAGCAGTTATCCGTCTGGGCAGACCCATAGTTTTTTTGATAATTACAATCACATATGAGGTACCACAATTATTATTATTTTCAATATTTAGAAACAGGTGAATTTTATATAAATGCGTAGAAAAGTTATTTTTTTCTAGTGTAGGGATGAAAGCTTAAAATAATAAATTTTTAAATATCAGCTGATCAGCACTAATTTCACCATTACTCTAAGTATTATCCTCTTTTGACAGTTTTTTATCTGAATTGTTGCTACCGTTACTCCCAAAGCCCTGGGGCACGAACTGTTCAAAGCTTACCTCCGATAGATGTGTGGGCCTAAAGGTTATGCGGCTTCCAAATCTTCTGCTAGATCCCCCTGAAAAAATCTGCTCATTTTTTCCTTCTCTTTTTATCTTTTCCAACTCTTCTCGAAACTCCTCGCCCCATTTTTTCAGTTCCTCTTCCTTCTTATATTTAAATAAATTTTTTTCCACGGCATTTTCACTGGCAAACGCGGCACCTCTAAAACTATAGGACATAGACAAAATGATTAAAATCACAGAAAAATCTAAACACATACTTTTGCTACTAATTTGATAAGTAATCTAATTCCCTCTCCGTGGCTCTCGTGAAAATACCCACAAAATATCCGCCACATCCAGCATAATATTTAATTGCTGGCAAATTAACACCTAATCTCTCGAAAAAATTTTTATATCTTAACACTGGAGATATAAAACATAAAAATTTTTACGCAATACATCAATGCGTGCAAATTAACTTTATTTTGCTCACCGGTACCATGAAATTGCCCAGAGAAAATTTTTGTCTGTGTCCCCATGTTAAAATATATTTGTTGACTTGACTTATCAAAAATATAGAGCAACCTTTTTCTAAGTTTAGACAACCTCTTTAGAGGTGGTAATCGGTAAATGACATTACGGGTATTGGTTGGTGATCAAAACAAATTAGACATGGCCCTTAGGGTTCTGAGAAAAAAGGTGCGCAGAGAGGGTATTCTGAAGGAAGCTAAGGTGAGAGCTGAGTTTGAAAAGCCATCGGAGAAGAGAAAGAGAAAAAGAAAGGAAAGCGTTTCTCGTATGAAAAAGAAACGTAGATAGTTGCGCTGGTTATACTAGCAAGCGTCCGGAGTCTCTAGAGATCCAGAGACTTCGGGAGATTACTACTCTGACACCAGCGCGGCTGAGGCCAAAGGCTTGGCCAAATCGGAGGCCGATTGACTGCAACTTTTAAAAAACTCTACCTGCCCTGTGGGAAACTAAAATGATCCGCTATAGCCCTAAAATCTATGAACACAATAAAAGTCAAGTGATTCTCTGCAAATTTAATTTTCATAGATGACTTGAAATATTAATTAACATTGGTATAGTTGGGTTTATACTAAACAACTAAATGGAGAGGCATCATGAAGTATGTAAGTGTCTACGCTAATTCTCGTTCCACATCCTTCGACGGCGGTCTTAGGGATTATCTTTACCTTGTCTATAAAAACATGGGAATAGCTCTTTTCATAAGTGGATTAGCCGCCTTTCTAGTGGGCAATAGTCCGCTGCTATTAGGTCTAATCACCATGAATCCTATTGTCGCTCTAGCCGTTATGCTATCGCCGATGGTTTTTGCTCTGGCAAGTAATTTAGGGGTAATTTCGCCATCAATCTCGGTGACGGGAATGAAAATATATCTATTTACCTATGCAACCATCCTGGGGATTTCGTTGTCTACAATTTTTCTTCTGTACACAAGACAGAGTTTAGCCATTACATTTCTAACAACATCTCTGACCTTTGGTGCTATGAGCCTGTATGGATATAGAACAAACAAAGATCTTTCTGGGCTTCTCCCTTTTTTGTATATGACCCTAATGGGACTCCTAATAACAGTTATTTTTAACGTATTTTTTAGAAGTCCTCCACTGAGTTATTTAACCTCCTTTGTAGGAGTTATAATTTTTGTGCTGTTCACCGCATACGATATACAAAATATAAAATCCCTGTACAATAACAGACATGCTATCGGAATTGACAATGAGACACTAAATAAATTGGCGGTGAGAGGAACGCTCGAACTTTATCTTGATTTTGTTAATTTGTTCCTACATCTGCTAAAATTTCTTGGCAAGAGAAGAGAAGATTAGTTTCGATGGGAGCAGAGAAAGGGGATGACTAAAAGTCAAACACTAGAGCAACACTAGGGCCCCTACAGTTTAAGAATGGTTATTGCTGCCGCCGCCTTCTACATCCCCTCCGGGGGAAGGAGGGGTGTGCGGTGTCAATTTCGAAGTTCTAGATTAGGTGGAAAAAGAATTTTCTTTGTTCGGCGGAATCTGGTTTAAAAAAGGTTGAGATAGCATGAAAAAAGTAGGGTCTGTGGATCTGTCTGAAAAAAGAGTTAGGATGGTGTGGGAAAAAGCAGAATTTGTGAATCTGTCCAGAGAAGGGGTTGGAATAGCATGAAAAAAGTAGGGTCTGTCTTTGTTGTTGCGGGAGTATTTCTTAGTTTTACACTGAATAGTGTTGGCTTTGTATTAGATGCTGGTACCATTGCCGCATTAGATCAAACATTGGATAGCGGTGTTGCTGTTGCCACATTGGACCAAGGATCCTCTGCTGGGGCGACTTCTCCTCCGCTAGAGAATTCCTCTGGTGGCGGAGAAAATAGAACAGGCGAACGAGCTGCTCTTTTGGCAAATGTGGC
>JAIRXW010000010.1 GCA_031268035.1 Rickettsiales bacterium | reverse complement strand
GTTCTGAATGTCAATGATTGATGGGCCAGGCCCATAGTAAATCAAAGCGCTTGACAACACAATTATTTGTATATATAATCGGTTCAGGTGGATTGATTAGATTAGGAGGTGACTATGTTTATAGAGGCAGCTATTATTGCAGCGCTGGTGGGGCTGGGTCCGGCCACAGGTGTGCATCATACCAGGGACTTTGTCGTAGATACGACTGCAGATATCACTGAAGAAGAATTTGAAAAATCAATGAAGGAATTCGAACAACTGGAGGATAGAAGTCTTTCTGGACCTAGAAAAAGGTTAAATTAGATAAATAATAGAGTTTTTTTATTGTGAGACTGACCCCTGCTCTCTAGCGGCTGCCTAGAGTTTAGGTTCCATCACCTCCTGGAAAGGCTTCACCACATACTCTGTATGCCCACATTCACATCTCTGTTTGCCTGTTCTGAGATAGGCGCCGTTCTTAACTGACTATTCATTGACACAGTGTTCGCACGCACTACAAACAGCAAAAAATACTGAGTTAATCCTGACCCATTTTCCAGTGTGGCCGTTGGGTTCTGAATGTCAGTGATCAGCGGGCGAAATCCACAGCAAATCTTAGCACTTGACAATACAATTATTTGTATATACAATCGGTTCAGGTAGGTTGATTAGATTAGGAGGTGACTATGTTTATAGAGGCAGCTATTATCGCAGCACTGGTGGGGTTGGGTTCAGCCACGGGTGTGCATCAGACCAGAGAGCCTGGCGTATGCACGACTGCAAGTATCACTGAAGAAGAATTTAAAAAATCAATGGAGGAATCCAAAAAAGAGAGGGATAGAAGTCTTTTGGGACCTAGAAAAAGATTAAATTAGGTAAAGAATAGAGTTTTTTTATTGTGAGACTGACCCCTGCTCTCTAGCGGCTGCCTAGAGTTTAGGTCTCTAGAGCGCAAGGGTTGTGTTATTGTGCCTACTAATAATAATAATTTGGAAGGAATGTGATGTCACTGGGACTGACTGTTTTGTTTTTACTGTTCTCCTTCGTAGGGGTTCCAAAGTCTAGCTGCGGAGATGAATTTAAGATTGGTGAGAGCCCCGTGAATGTGAATGCTGTAACGAAATTAACGACAGAGGGGGCGATTCAATGTGCTGAGATCTATCCAGAAGCCTGGCATAATTTGTCCATTCTCTTCGCAGATGTTTCCAGGTCTAGCTGCGAATATGGGTTTAGGATTGCCGTGAACCCTTGGCACTGGGATGCTGCAATAGGATATATGAGTACAAAAGAGGTGTTTTGGTATATTATGAGACATCCGGGAACCAACCATGACTTTAATTTTATCATATGCGGTGTTGATAGTCCTGTCAAAATTAAATATGATAATGATGAAAAGAAATTTCATATGGTGTATCGGTATAGCACACCGACAGGAAACTATACCTTTAGTGGCTGGGGTGTCTTTACAAACAGTGGCAGGTCTTTTGATGTTTCCTATTTAAAAAATAATTATACTGACAGTCGTATAGGTGACAAGGTTGTAGTGAGGACCTATTATAACATAGGAAACAATGTTAAAAATGTGCTCGTGGAAAAATTTAACAGCACCAATAGGATTTTAACTTCATATTTGATGATGATTGACATTGAGTCTGGGTCGGATTTGTCCTGTGATATGTGTGGGGAGTTTCCCTCCCATTCCACTGAGTACGCTGAGGTTGTTCTTAATTCCCATTATGCTGTTGTTGGGTCAATTTTTGGTAACGGTACTTTTGGCCAAAACCACACGATCCAGCATATAGAAGATACCGTCTATGCCACTGATTGCGTTGACGCGGATAAATGTATTAATGGAAAATGGGATGCTGAATACTACCTATATCCTCTGAGCAGAATGCATGGTAATTTGGAAAATGTGCGTTTTATTCTCTGGGAAAGACCCCATACACCATTTTATGACTATGAGGAATATCTTCGTAATGACGAAAACAACATAAGGACACGATTTATCGAGGGTCTTGGTTTCAGAGTGATGGAAGACAAAGACATGGAAAGTGATAAAAAGGCCAGAAATTTTGGCCTATTTAGCATCTCTGTAAGAGGTCATGTGACTATGGGTTTTGTCGATCTTCGGGCCGACCGCCCCGAGGAGGTCATTTATCTAGCCGATTATAGTCTCTTCCACTATTATGAGGAAGAAAAAGATCCTATAAGTGGGAAAAATGTGTTAAAAACAATTTTTGGTTCCCTCAGGCCAACTAAACTGAAACTTGATGAGGATGATCTGGAACAAATTAGGCAGCGGTCAGGCGAGTATGTCAGACTATTGAACAACAACAATCTGCAGGAGTGTAGTACATGTTTTCTTTGGTTTTCTGAAAGTATGATATATATCAACAATAATTTTAGACATGGGAACCAGGTTATCAAAGCCTATGACATAGGTAAGGCTCAGGTTGAGATTGGTTTTGAACTTTCCAAAAGAGTAGATGGTCCGGGGTCCGGGCGGTATTTAGGCCTGACACTCGACAAACCAAAAAACATGAGATACTATAACAGATTTTTTTACTTTAGTTTTGAACCTAATCCCGATGAATTTGATGCCTCAAAACTATATATAACAACTAAACCCGTATATATTCTAAATAAAGAATATGCCAGTGGGGTATTACTAACGGCTGGCTTTGAGGAAATGCTTCTGCAGAAACAGAAGCAATTTCTCCCTCTCGTTTTCCTCGGGGACGCCCTGACCAAGAATGAAGAATATATGGGACTGATAACGCCTGGGTTTTTTGGTATTAAAAATAAAATGCGTATACAGGATAGGATTGAAACAGGAGAAATTTATATTGAGTTATTCACAATTATAGAGAATGAAAATAACAGAAAGAATTATGCCTTTCATCTACCTAGAAAATTATTGGTTGAAAATGCAAATAACCTAAAAATTCCGGAGGAAGCTCGCTGGGAAAATTATAGGGATCAAAACGAGTTAGGAAAATATAAGGTATACACAAACAAAAATCGCCCCGATGTAAGAATTTATGTTTTAGATGAAAAAAAATATCGCAGCAATAATGATTTGGATACTGACGGCCTAGTGGGCAAAATTAAGAAATATGGTTGGGAACATACGGTGATTAGTGGGGAGGAGGAACTCTAAACACCGCCATATGACAAACCATATTAAGACCATATGATGGTGATTCGGACACCGCGTGAACAAACCATAGGGTGATTTGGACACTAGGTAAATCATATAGTGATTCGGACTCCTTAGACTCCTGATTGTTATTTTACAGGTAAAACAAATTTCAATGGGCACAGTAATAACATCTAGCCAGATTAATTTGCCCGCGGCAAATGCCTTTTTGATATCCGAGTCTTTTTTCCAACAGGAAAAATGGGGAAAAAATTTTAATATCCAGATTTTTCCTTCGGCCTGGAAAAATGGGGGAAAATTTTGATTCCTAGATCTTTTTCCCGATCTGGAAAAACGAAAGACTCCCCCGGCTTGGAAAAATTGGGAAAAATTATTGGGTGCTGTGCTGTTATCCCGTCTGTTCTAAACAATTTTCAGCAGACACAATGGTTTCCGGTTGAATTAATTTGCCCGTGGTGGATGCCTTTTTGATCTTCGGGTTTTTTCTCCAACTGGAAAAATGGGAAAAAAATTTTAATATCCAGTTTTTCCCCCGGCCTGGGGAAAAGGGAAAAATTTTTGATCCCCAGATCTTTTTCCTGACTGATGAGATAGAAGGAAAAATTACTGGTGGTTGCTATTCCACCGGTTCTAAACAATAATTTCCAGCAGACACAATGGTTTCCGGTTGAATTAATTTGCTCGCGGCAAATACCTTTTTGATCTCCAGATTTTTTCCCCAATTGGAAAAACGAAAGACTCCCCCGGCCTGGAAAAATGGAGGAAAAAAATTATCTTTTGCTGAACACTTGGCCTTTGCGAGCTTTTTTCAATCCCGGTTTTTTTCTTTCGACAACTCTCGAATCTCTTGTCAGAAGGCCAGAGGATTTCAATTCCGTCCCATAGGCTTCAGAATTGTGCGCCAGCATAGCTTTTGCTATGGCGTGTCTTAGCGCTCCTGCCTGGCCAGATAGTCCTCCCCCTCTAACAGAGCAGATAACATCAAACTTATTCTGGGTGTTTGTCACAGCGAAAGGCGTGTTAATCATGACCTCCAGTATAGGTCTTCTAAAATATTCGAGCACCTGAAGATTATTTACCACTATGTTGCCACCACCTTTCTGTAGCCAAACTTTTGCCACCGCGTTCTTCCTCTTCCCAGTGGCGTAGGTTCTACCAGACAGATCTGTGCTAGATTCTTCCCCACCATTTTCCTTGAGAATTTTAATCTGCACATCAGAAATTTTTTCAATTTTGATTCCACTGGAGTCAAGATCCTGGGAGGCAGTTTCCATCCCAGATTCATCCCCGGCTTCATTAAAAATCCTAGTGTCGCCATCCTCCAGATTGTCTTCCTCGATAACATTCTCGTCGCTAGTTTTTTTATCTTCGTTCTTTCGGGGAATCTTTTTCTGGAAGAGTCTGATTGCTGGCTTTTTTATAAAACTTTTTTTATCGTCCATACTCATAACCTACCTACTTTCTCTAAAATTTTTTCTATTCATAGTTCTAAGGTCCAATGTTTCAGGCCTCTGTCCCTCGTGTGGGTGTGAATCGCCTCCATAGACGTGTAGTTTTCTCATAACACTTCTTCCCAGGGGATTTCTAGTGATCATTCTGCAAACAGCGTTTTCCACTATTCTCTCTGGAGTTTCCAATCTCATATTTTTCATGGTTTTGTACTTTATACCACCTATATGGCCAGTATGCCAATAGAATCTCTTCAGCTCCTTACCTCCCGTCAAAACCACATTCTTTGTATTTATAACTACCACATGATCACCACAATCCAAATTTGGTGTGAAATACACTTTACCCTTGCCGCGAAGATAATTCGCTATGATTGCTGCCATCCTTCCTAGAACCAGACCGGTGGCATCAATAAGGTACCATCTCTGCTCAATACTCTTTGGGGTTGCCGAGAATGTTCTATTTGTGTTGTTCAACATAAAAACTAACTACCTTTGAAATTTATATTAACTAAATAATGCCACCAAAGACGCTGTTCTGCCTTCAGAACATCAAGAATCAATCTAGGCTATAGCTAATTGTTTATAAGTCAAGCCCATGCACTAATTTTATCCAGAACACCAGGAGTTCCCGGGCCAACAAAAAAGATGTCTGCCTCCCTAGAAACATAAAAATCATACTTTTCCATGATAAATTTATAAAAATAAATGTCAGACGAAATCAAAGGATATTTGATCTAAATATCAAACCAATTTATTTTTATAATTCCTTTTTAGGGCGCTGTTCGTCCTCGCTGAAAAATTTGATTGAACTATAGAGTATCAGGGGCGGCAGTAAAAATTTCATTTCAGAGAGGTAATGTTGTTCGAAATTTGCTATTTGAAAAATCCTATAAACTACAAAAGTTAAAATAGTCATGGTGGACAATGCCATAAATTTTTGCACTAGAGTACTGCGAAGTTGTTCCGAGTCGACTATGAAAAATAGTGCAGTGGCTATTCCCAGTAGGCTATAGAGAGCACTCCAGACATAGTCTGGCATTGTATAATTTATAAGCGGCAAAAGCACCACAGAGAACAGTGACAGAGTGATGGCGATCACTAGAGCGTATTTCCTGCCCTTTTTTTCTCCGAATTCAGAGACAAGTTGGTAGTAGCATAATATTTCTATTGCTGCGCATCCCAATGCTCCCACTATGTCGGCTAGATCATGAAAATTTGAGTGCATTAGAGTGTAAATTTCGAATAAAATAATGGCCGACAGCAGCGCCTTGATTCGTTTGTCCTTTGCCACAGGGAGAATAAAACCAAAGAACATGGCTATTGTATGCATATGGCCGCTGGGGAAGGCATAGCCAATACCCAGATGCGGGAACAGAGGAATTTGGAAGAATCTTTTTAATAATGTGTTGAAAATCATAGCAAAAAACATAGAACAGATCATATTCTCATACAAATTTCGTCTGTGGAGAATAATTCCAAAAATAGCTATGAGAGACATTGCTCCAGTACTTGTGCACTGTCTATAAAACCTAATTATTGTGTATAGCGTAACTTTTAACATAAAAACCGTATTGTATAATAATAACTTTTACTACCTAAATTATTAGGCAAAAATGTAAAATAATGTCTTTTTAACCGCATCTTTTGGAGCATGATCACATTTTAATTACTGTGTCTATAGCTAGAAGGCGTAGACATATTTCCAAATACTGTTTTGTCAGCTTCAGAATAGATACCTTTGATTTTTGATACTCTGCATCGGTTTCGTTATTTATGTTGCAACTGGCATAGAAACTGTTGAATCTTTTGGCTATTCTATAGACATAGTCGGCAACAATATTTGGGGCCTTTTTCGCATAGGCCTGTTTGACTATGTTCGGGAATTTTGTAAATTCCATCAGCAGAGATTTTTCCTCTTCACTGTTGATTCTATCAATCCTATGGCTATCAAAGCTGTAGTTACCGAGAATTGAATTAATTCTCACCAGACTGTAAAGAATGTAAGCGCCGGTTTTACCCTCATAGTTTGTGAACTGGTCTAAATCAAAGATATAGCTCGATTCTCTATAGTTTATGAGATCGGCAAATTTTATGCAGGCAACGGCTATGTTTTTTATGTCGTCTTCACTTCCCTGAGAAGATTTTTCTCTTATTTTAGCCTTCGTTTCCTCGACGAGGTTGCGGAGCTTCACTATATTACCGGCTCTAGTTTTAAACGGTTTACCATCGACGCCATTCATGGTACCGAATGGACAATGCTCTAGCTGATGTCGTTCATTCAAAAGACCTATTTTTTTGCAGGCTAGAAACACCTGTTTAAAGTGCAGAGATTGTCTTGCATCAACCACATAGAGAATCAGATCTGGATTAAATTTTTGAAGTCTGTCGAGAATGGTTGCAATTTCGCTGCTAGCGTACATTACAGCCCCATCACTTTTTTCTATGATAACTGGCGGTATATCTGGATCGAGCTCTTTGAGATCTATAATTTTTGCGCCATCGGAGATTGTTATTACACCATTCGCAGTAAGATTTCTTATGATCTGAATTATGAGTTCATGGACAGAGCTTTCCCCATTCCATAGATCAAAGTTTGCGCCGAAAACTCCAACGGCCATATCTTTCAGATCCCTAATGGATATATCACTGAAGTGTTTCCAGAGAACCCTATAGGGCCTATAGCCATCCTGAAGCATCTTTGTGGCTCTATGGACACCCTCTTCGAAGACAGGATCATCTTTGGCCTTAGCTGTGGCCTCTCTGTAGATATCCGTCAGTTCTTCGGAGGTTGTCTCCAGATCGTCTATCCCGTCGCCGTCGAAGTTATCGGAAAAACACTTTAGATTTGGATATCTAAGTTTTATACCCTGGATGACCATGCCCATATTTAGGCCCCAATCGCCCTGGTGTACATCCCCTATGACTCGATCTCCGCAGAATTCATATATTCTTCTGATGCTTTCGCCGATGACCGTAGATCTGAGATGCCCCACATGGGGCTCCTTTGCTATGTTGTAGCCACCAAAATCTATCACCACAACCTTTGGAGGAATTTTGCTTCTAAAGCCACATTGAGAATCGTTCATAGTTTCATTCAGGAGCTTCAGAAGAAAATTATTTTCTATGGTTACATTCAGGAAGCCGGGCCCATCAACTGTTATGTTTTTAAATATGGCGCTACTCTGTAGCCCTTCAGCTATTGTTCTGGCAATTTCAGTGGGGTTTTTTTTTAATGTCTGGGCGAGAACCATGGGGGAGTTTGTTTGGAAATCGCTGATGTCCGGCCTGTTTGAATATTGGAAAATTGCCCGGTCCGAATCGTAGCCCAGCTTTTTAAAAATGTTGCCTAACTCTATATTTAGTAAATCTATAATATCCATGAATTTGGATGTATCGCCACGTCCCTAGGTTACAAACAATTTACTACAAAGCAATATGGCCCAGAAAACAAATTGAAAAAATTTGACGGGTGAATTAAAACCGAAGATTGCAACCTATCTGGGACGGTTACTAACACTAGGTGGGGCCCTCACGTTCGGTGTCCTGCCAGAGGAATGAGAATCCGCCTCTAGAGCAGTTTGCCAATTATTATGTTGACAATTTCTTTGAGAATGCCGTTATACTGAAGACTACGCACATAGGCGTTTCTAGAGATACGCCGTACTTCAGCTGAATTTGTCAGCAAAAAATTTACAGTGGAAAATAATTCGTCCACGGTGGAATTTTTTAAAATAATACAACCATCCGCATTCTTTAGTTCTTCAAAAAGCATCAAATTATTTTCCCTGTATGGTCCAGTAATCACGCAACAGTTATGTTTTATTGCCTCCGCCGGGTTATGGCCGCCGATACCATCCACCAGAGAGCCACCCATGAAAACTATGTTACAGAAATTAAAAAATGTCCCGAGATCTCCGTATCTATCATAGAGATAGAATTCTACATCTTTTTCTATAGGACCAGTCTGGCCCGGTGTTACATATTTTATGTCGTTGGCATCCAATAGTTCTATTACTCCAGAGATTTTATCGACGTATCTAACTACCATGAATGTTATCAAATTCGGCTGCGATTTCCTAAGTTTTTTGTGTGTATCTATGATTATCTTTTCTTCGCCCTCGTGTGTGCAATTAGCAAGCCATCTGGGCCTTATCCCGACCTCTTCTAGGAGTTTTTCATAGAGTTTTGTGTCCACGGAAGTTTTTCCAACGAAGAATTTTATGTTTCCCAAAAACTGAACATTCTGTACTCCAAGATTGAGAAATTTTCTATGGTCATTTCTGGATTGGGCTAGGCATAGGTCTATGCTCCCAAAAATTTTTTCCTTCAGTTTTCTGAATCTATACCAGAGTCTAAAGGATCTTTTGGATAATTTCCCATTGAGAACCATTACTGGACAGTGTTTTTTTGTCATTGTAAAAATATTTGGCCAAAACTCCGATTCCACACTAACTAGCAAATTTGGTTTCCAATGCCTAAGAAAGCGCCCAACGGACGAAGAAAAATCTATAGGAGTATACTGGTGTATAACTTTTTCCGGAGAAGCCAAGCTTTCTATTTTCTTCAGGGCAGTCATACTTCCAGTTATGCTTGTGGTTGTTATTAGTATATTGTAATTTTCTATTCTATTTATTCTGTCGACTATTGTCCAGGCAGAGTTTAATTCACCCATACTCACCGCGTTAAACCAAATGAGCTTGCCCTCGGGTCTGTGGCGTTTACTAAAACCAAAACGCTCGAAAAATCTTTTTCTATCCTCTAGACCCCTAAGCATTCTCAGTGCAAGATATAAAAAAATAAACGGCGACAGAATTAGAGTCAAAACTCTATAGATTATTAGCATAGTTCTGGAACATTGTTTTCGATAAATTTCAGCACATTCTTCAATTCATTTAGAGGTTCGTCGCCTTTGAATTCTTCGATGATATTTTCGCTCTGGTCAATTTCTCTGGCCATATCTTTTTCGAATAGATTTTTGCAAAAACTCTCCTGTTTTGTCCCCCCTAATTCAGAGGGCATGTATACATAGGTTGATTTGCCCGCAGTGACGGTTTCCGAAATCATTGATATGGAATCTCCCGTTATAAAAATAATACTGCTTTTCTCCACAAATAGATAGTAGGGGTTTGGTATGTCGTCATTTTCGGTCCATTTGTATAGATAGTGGTCGCATTTTAGCCATTTTTTAGCTTTTTCCATGCAGAGGTTATTTGTGCGTCTACTGGTACTCAAAAGCAATGTACCTTCCATATCAGAGACATAATTAGACACTTTCCTGACCATCAGAGCGAATTTTACTGGATCCATTCTATGGCCCTTCACGTCACCTCCAACCAACAGTGAAAAAAATGGTGTTTTTGCCCCCTCTAATTTTTTATGCCAATAGTTTTTAACCTGATCAGTCACAGAAATTTCTGTATCACAGAGAGAGCCATTTATGTAAATTACATTGCCATTGTTATTACTATGCCGCGCTTTGTCATGTAGTGGCAAAATCACTAGATCAAAATTCCTAAAATTACAATTGGGATTCAATATACTAATTAGTTTAATTTTTCTATTGAGCCCTGTTTTAAAATATTTTTTTAGAAAAATTGCAACGCCAGCAAGTCTTCTGCCCGCCGAGATTATGATATCCGGTATTTCATTGTCCGACAGGAGATTGTCGCTTTTTTTAAAATTAATACCAAGTTTCCAGGGCCTGATTACATTAGGCAGGCACATAAACATGTTATAGACTATGTTTTTATTCGTCACATTACTGCCTAGCGCCTTTGCTAGCACCTCTGCTTGCCTGTTACTTCCAATTTTATTGTCTCTTAATACCCAGATTTGCAAAGAATTATTGATTTTATTTTTTGCTAATGATATTATACAGGACTGTTTATTAAGTCAATTTTTTCCCATTAAAAATTACTAAAAATTGCTGAAAAATGTTAAGCCAATCAGACAGAAGAAAAATTATAGCTCTAGGCAAAGAGTCTATAGAAACCGAGATCAGTGGCCTAAGGACAATGGTTGATGGAGCCATGGAAAAGGGGTTTGTTAGTCTTATAGATATAATTTTAGGGACTAGGGGAAGAGTGTTTCTGAGCGCAGTTGGAAAACCTAGCTATGTAGCCCGCAAGGCTGCAGCTTCGTTGGCCTCCACCGGAACTCCGTCATTTTTCATACATCCAGTCGAGGCAAGTCACGGAGATATGGGCATGATAACAAAGGACGACATAGTTATTCTTATTTCAAACTCTGGAGCATCCACAGAGCTCAATGACATTGTGGCCTATTGCAAAAGATTTGACATAAAACTCATATGTCTCACCAGGCAGGAGGAATCGTTCTTGGCAAAATCTGCAGATCTCGCTCTAGTTCTGGAAAATGTACCCCAGACGAACAGTGTCAATTCTCCAACGACTGATACCATAATGTTTATGGCCTATCTGGATGCGGTAGTTACAGTTTTGATAGATCTAAGAAAATTTAATAATGACAATTTCAAAGCTTTTCATCCGGGGGGGAAGCTTGGAGCTCAGCTGATAAAAATTGGGGATATAATGCATACTTCTAGCGCGATTCCTCTGATAAATGTCCATAAAAATGTCTCCGAGGCCCTCTTTGAAATGAATCTAAAGGGCCTTGGGATTGTCGGTGTTCTAAACAATGAAAATAAACTCATTGGAGTTATTTCAGATGGAGATCTCAGAAGAAAAATTCTCGAATGCGGCAATATTATAGTTAAATCTATAGCTGACCTGATGACCCCGAATCCAAAGTCTATCCTCGAGGACAGATTGGCCATCGAAGCCTTGGCCAGTATGACTGAAAAGGAAAGATATAGGCAGGTGCTATTTGTTGTGAATGGGGCCATGGAGGTGGTTGGCATTGTCCACATTCAGGATTTATTTAGAGCCAGGATTATCTAGGGAAAATTTATGACAAATAATTATCGAATTGTTGCCCAGAATAGAAAGGCTAGCTACGAATATTTCATAGAGGAGGAATATGAGGCTGGGCTAGTTCTCAGAGGGGATGAGGTAAAAAGTATTCGCAGTTCCAGAGTAAATATCCAAGATGCTCATGTGGAACTTGGCGGAGATAATGAACTCTATATTCTTAATTTTAACATAGCGCCCTACAAAATGGCTAGCGCGTTTAGTAGGCATGACCCAAACAGAAAAAAAAAGCTTCTCCTCCATAGAAAGGAGATAGATAGAATAGGTGGTAGAATAAAACTCAGGGGGTTAACCTGCATACCCCTTGTTCTCTATTTCGACAGAAGAAACATCGCAAAAATTAAAATAGCCCTAGCCAAAGGGAAAAAACTCTATGATAAGAGAGAAGCTCTGAAGGAAAAGGAAATTAAAAGAGAAGAATTGAGAATGACCAAAAATTTAAATTCATCTTTCCGGGATTAGTTTTTATTTTTTTCTGGGACGCGGATTTTTTGCAACTAAAATATTTTCCATCTGTTGGGGATACAGGGAATTTGTTACTGTGTTTCATTAAAAAGTAAAAAAAATTTTTATAGCATATTGAAAATATTATTTCTCTATATAACATATAAAGCATCCTATAGAGGTTATTTTATGTAGAAAATTAGCTCGAATTCAGGTTTATTTATCAGCTTTTATTAGTAATTTTTTAAAAATGGATTATTTATGAAAATAAAGAAAATCATGGTTTTGTTGTTGTCTAGTTTGGCTCTGGGCCAATTTTATGAATCCAGCAGTGTTGTATTTGCTAGTGATAATAATAGGGAATTTCCAGGAAAGGAGGGGGAGGAAAAAAACGAAGAGAAAAAGATAGAGAAGAAGAAAAAGAGAAAAAACAAAAGAGATAGAAGGCGCAAAAATAACCAAAACATAGGAAAAGAAAAGGCATTCAACAACAACGAAGAAGTGCGCCATGCCACCACATTTCTTAACTCTAGTTTTTTCCCTCCAAATACTCCCTATAGGTCAAATGTTTTGTTTCTGCCTGAAGGTGGAGGTGCTTCGGGCGGAACGAATTTGTTAACAATTCCAGCCTTTATAGTCCCTAGTCCCTCTGGGGGGAATACCATCGGCACTTTTTCTCCTGCGCCATATAATAATAACAATATCGTAAATGGGGAAGAGGAAGAAAGAGGGGGGTATGAAATAATTATTGAAGAGTATGTACCACCTAGTGATAATAACAACAACAATAATTATGATGACATAGAGACAGAATTTAACTCTAGAACAACTCTTCGAAATACTTTAACTAGGACCTCTCGGGCATACGTTCGCGATGAAAGAAATATTTTTGCCCCTGATGATGGTGATGTTTCTCCACGTATTACCGAGCTGCAATATCCTGCTGCCATAACTAATGGTAATTCCAATAATAATGTCGATAACATCAACAATAACAATAATACCGAAGAGGAAGATGAGATTAATTTGGTAGAAGATGAACATAATGAAAATAATAATGCGATAATAAATAACAACGGAATAAATATTGAGAGAAAAAATGGGAATGCTGCCGAGAATAGATTCAGACGGGAGGGCGAGAGAACCGGAAAAAAGCGCAAAGAGGGAAACAGGCGAGAAGCACAAAACAATCGGCGAAAAGAAAAACGTATTAGAAAAGATAACAAAATAAATCGCGAAAAAGAACGCGATATAAAAAATTATAAAAATAATTCCTATGACGATGATTCCTATGAGGATGAAGATTTTTCGGATACAGATCAGTGAGATTGAAACGGTGATTATTTATGATTATTCTTAGAGGGGCGCGAGTATGAAAGTTTTTCCATCGAAAACTGCTAAAAGTGACTCTGGCTGAGAGTCCGTGGAAACCGAAATCAGTGGTTCTAGGGGCGATGGTCGATGGGAGTCGTGGAAAAGGGCTTTGTTAGCTCTATGGATTGATTTTAAGAGCTAGGGACGGGGTGTTTTTGGCGCGCGTCGCCCCGGCTGGGAAAGCCTAGCTATGCAGGCCCCAGGGCCACGGCTCTGTTGATCTTCACCGGAATCCCGTCATTTTTCATACACCCGGCCGAGGCAAGTCACGGAGATGTGGCTTTGGCAACAGAGGGTAGGCGATAATTTTATTTTTTTTATAACTAAAATGTTCTCAATTTATTGTAAATAATATGAAAAGTAATTCCACTGGCAACCCGCCGACAGTGATCTGTGACGATGGAGATTTCTCTAGGATGTGAGTATTTTCCCCCCTATTTCCGTTTATCCCGCGTGTTTGGTGGATTTGTGGGGGGTGAAACGGTTATTATTTGTTATTATATTTATTTTATAAAGGAGCGCGAACATGAAAAAAACTTTTAAAAGGCTGACAATAATAACATTTTTATACCTATGTTGGCAGCCAAGTTCTAAATTATTTGCAGGATTTGAAGATTTTTTATATTTTTTCTTCTATTGTATGTATTCGGGAATTTCGGAATATAATAATATTCATGGGATTAGAAACGAAAATGCCAATGTGGCCGCTGAGGATGAGTTAGAATATATCTTTGGGCCTAGAAATGAAAATGCCAATGTGGTCGCTGGAAATAATTTAGAACATCATCATAATCCCGGAATTGAAAACGAGAATGCCAATGGAGCTGTTGGAAACAATTTAGAACATCATAACTTTAATGTGGCCATTGGAGGAGGCCTAGAACATCATAATCCCGAAGTTGAAAACGAGAATGCTGATGTGACCACTGAGGATGAGTTAGAATATATCTTCGGGCCTAGAAATGAAAATGCCAATGTGTCTGAAAAAAAGAAAAGGGAGAGAGAAAAGAATAAAGTCACTATATTCCAGAAAAAATCGAAAAAATATAAGAAAAAATTTGAATAGAGTGTATGGACATTAGAGCGGAATGTTTTTTCGCCCGATCAGCGCTTGTCCTCTGACCATAGCCAGAGGGCAGTTGCTAATCTAAAAATTTTTGTAATTTATCTATAAATTACATTGCTATTTGCCAACATAAACCTAGAATTTTTACTATTAGATAAAATCTCTAACAATGGTCAACGACGATCTAAAAAATATGGCTAACGCCATCAGGTGTTTGTCTATGGAGGCCATAGCGAAGGCTAATTCTGGTCATCCGGGTTTTCCTCTGGGCTTTGCGGATGTGGCGACGGTATTATTTGCTAAATATCTCAAATTTTCTCCTAGAAACCCAAAATGGGCCAATAGAGATAGATTTGTATTGTCCGCTGGCCACGGTTCGATGCTTCTATATTCGCTTTTCTATCTAACTGGCTATAGAGACTGTGATCTAGAGGATATAAAAAATTTCAGGCAGTTGGGCTCGAAGACTGCCGGCCATCCGGAATATGGGCATTTAGAGGGGGTGGAAACTACCACTGGCCCTCTGGGGCAGGGCGTAGCAAACGCCGTTGGTATGGCGCTGGGAGAAAGACATTTTAATGCTAAATTTAATGATATGATTAGCCATAAAGTGTACTGCGTGGTGGGCGATGGTTGTCTTATGGAAGGCCTGAGCTATGAGGCGCTTTCTTTGGCGGGTACCATGCAGCTGAAGAACCTGATAGTGCTGTGGGATAATAATGAAATTACCATAGATGGTAGTACCTCGTTGACCAGAAACGAAAATATGAAGATGAGGATGGAAGCCACTGGATTTCACTATCTGGAAGCCGATGGCCATGACTATGATTCCATTGATGGTGTTCTGAAACTTGCTCAGAAAAGCGATGGGCCAGTTTTCATCTCTTTTAGAACTAAAATAGGATTCGCCTCTCCGAAGGAGGGAACAAGCAAATGCCATGGCTCACCATTGGCGATTGGAGAAATAGCGGAAACTAAAAAACAACTTGGCTGTGATGACTGGAATGGATTTGAAATACCGACTGAAATTCTGGAGCTGTGGCGAGCTGTCGGTAGAACTGGCGATAGTGTCTGTCTAGAATGGAACGATAGCTATGGGAAAACCTCT
Source organism: Rickettsiales bacterium (assembly GCA_031268035.1). Taxonomy (GTDB): domain Bacteria; phylum Pseudomonadota; class Alphaproteobacteria; order Rickettsiales; family UBA1997; genus CALXRO01. The sequence continues at coordinate 1,634 of JAIRXW010000010.1, read as the reverse complement.
AAATTCAGGGAATTTTCCCAGATGGTAAATTTTTCTGGGCAGAACGGTCCCTGGACAGAAAATCTAGAGAGTTTTAGGAAAAAAATCATAGAGGAGGCTCCAAAGGAGGCCACCAGAAAATCTTCCCAGAGAGTGCTGGAGGTTATCACCGGAGATCTGGAGATTCTGATTGGTGGAAGTGCGGATTTAACTGGCTCTGTATTGACTGACACTAGTAGCACGGCGGAGAGGATAACAAAAGATTCCTATGGGGGGCGCTACATAAACTATGGCATACGGGAACATGCCATGGCTGCCGTAATGAACGGTCTGGCTCTCTACGGTCTTATACCCTATGCGGGGACTTTTCTCTGTTTCTCTGACTACGAAAAACCAGCTCTGAGATTGGCTGCCCTTATGGGGTTGCCCTGTCTATTTATTTTTACCCATGACAGCATTGGTCTAGGAGAGGATGGTCCGACTCATCAGCCAATCGAACATTTGGCGAGTCTTAGAGCCATCCCTAATCTCAATGTTTTTAGACCGGCGGATATCCAAGAGACTGTGGATTGCTATAGAATGGCCTTAAAAAATTCTAATACCCCATCTGCTCTCGTATTTTCTAGACAGGCGACTCCATTTATCCGGGAGAAAAAAACAGAGGGTAATTTGGTAGAGAGAGGCGCCTATGTGCTGGTGGATAATGAAAAAGCACTGCTGACCATCATAGCCACAGGAACCGAACTTGCTTTGGCACTCGATGTTCGTCGGGAACTTGAAAGGTATTCCATCCTCTCTAGAGTTGTTTCTGCGCCGTGTCTGGATATATTCGACAGACAGGATGAGGACTATAGGACAGGTGTGCTGGGCAAACAGTCTCTTAGGGTAGCCATTGAGGCGGCTGAGTCCTATGGATGGCATAGATATATAGGCGATAGAGGCTTATTCTTTGGTATCAGAGAAAACAGCTTTGGTATATCGGGTCCAGCAGAAGATATCTATGAATATTTTGACCTTAGCAGGGAGAGCATTGCTGCTGTGATACTAAGGCATATTAGTCGGGATATTCTAGCGGGGGTAGCTAAAGCTAAGGAGCTCTATGACAAGGATAGCAATAGGGATAGAAAATAGTGTCTCTACCTACTAATTTTTTCCCAGATAATAGGCCATTTTTAAGTTTTCGATGCGAATATGTTATAGATCTATGTGGACTGTGACATTCTATTTTTATTATCCACACACTGGTGAAGAGCAGCGAAGAAGATCTCATAATATTTCTAGAAATCTCTAAAGTACCAGCCAGCTTTCTGAGAAATTCTCTGAAAAACTGGTCAATCTTCCGGAAGATTTATTTCTAATGAAACCACAACCCCACCCGAAGGGTGGGGAGGGGTAATCCCAAAGCTAGTTTCAAATTCTAATTTTAGATCCAATGGAACCATAACCCCACCCGAAGGGTGGGGAGGGGATAACCCCAAAGCTAGCTCAAAAATTTCAAAGCTAGCTTCAAATTCTAACTTTAGATCCAATGAAACTACAACCCCACCCGAAGGGTGGGGGCAACCCCAAAGCTGGCTTTAAATTCTTAACTTTATTTTTAGCCCCAAAATTCCAAAGCTAACTCCAAATTCTAACTTTAGATCCAATGGAACCAG
>JAIRXW010000012.1 GCA_031268035.1 Rickettsiales bacterium | reverse complement strand
TCTGGTCTCCGGTTTTCAAGAGAGATTCTGAAGTTAGGATTGAAACCCATAACTTTGCTCTGAATTTGAATTACAAATTCTAAAGTCAGGTTTTTGGAATCGGGACTCTGGTCCCAGCTGCTAGCTAGCAGCTGGGACTCCCCCTCCCCCGCCCTTCGGGCGGGGGTTTTGGTTTCTAGTTTCTAAGAAAAATTCTAGAGTTAGGATTTTGAAGCTAAAATTAAAACTCATAACTTTGCTCTGAATTTGGGTTACAAATTATGGAGTTAGGATTTTGGAGCTGGGGTTCTGGAACCAGCTACTAGGAGTGCCCTCCCTTCCCCCGCCCTTCGGGCGGGGGCTCTGGTCTTCGGTTTTTAGAAAGATTCTGGAATTAAGATTCTAAAACTAGGACTCTGAGACCAGCTGTTAGCTAGCTGCTGGAACCCCCCCCTCCCCCGCCCTTCGGGCGGGGGTTTCGGTTTTTGGGTTTACAGAAAGATTCTTGACTTGACTTGGGATTTTGGTCCCGTTGGGAATAAGAATTCTGGTTCCATCGGAAACAAATCTTCTAGAAAATAGGCTGATTTTTCAAAAAGATTCTTGACTTAACTTGGGATCCTAGGACCAGCTATTAGCCAGCCGTTGGGCCCCCCGCCCTTCGGGCGGGGGTTTTGGTCTTCGGTTTTTTAGAAAGACTCTGGAGGTACAATTCTGAAGTTAGGATTAAAACCCATAACTTTGCTCTGAATCTAGGTTATAAATTCTGGAGTTAGGATTTTGGAATCATCTCCATTAGCCAGCTGCTGGGAATACCCCCCTCCCCCGCCCTTCGGGCGGGGGTTTTGATTTCTGGGTTTTCAGAAAGATTTTAGAGTTGGGGTCGAAACCCAGAACTTTGCTCTAAATTTAGGTTACAAATTGTGGAGTTAGGATTCTGGAGTCAGGATTTTGGAATCGGGATTCTGAGATTAGCTGTCAGCTAACCATTGGAACGCCCCCTCCCCCGCCCTTCGGGCGGGGGTTTTGGTCTTTGGTTTTTAAGAAAGATTCTCGACTCAAGATTCTGGTCCCATTGGGAATAAATCTTCTAGAAAATTGGCTGATTTTTTCGGAAAGATTCTAGAGTTAGGATTCTGGAGTTGGGATTAAAATCTATAACTTTACTCTGAATTTGGGTTACAAATTCTGAAGTTAGGATTCTGGAATCAAGATTCTGGAGCCAGGGTCCCAAAGCCAGCTGTTGGGGCCACCCCCTCCCCTCCCCCGCCCTCCGGGCGGGGGTTTTGGTTTCTGGATTTTTAGAAAGATTCTAGAGTCAGGGTTCTGGAGTTAGGATTAAAACACATAACTTTGCTCTGAATCTAGGTTATAAATTTTAGAGTCAGGATTTTGGAATCGGGACTCTGGAACTAGCTGTCAGCCAGTCGTTGGGACTAGCCCCCCCCGCCCTTCGGGCGGGGGTTTTGATTTCTGGGTTTACAGAAAGACTCTGGAATTAGGATTAAAACCCAAAACTTTGCTCTGAATTTGGACCACAAATTCTAGAGTTGGGGTTCTAGAACTAGAGTTCTGGAATCATGATTCTAGAGGTGGGATTTAGAGTTAAAATTCCAGAGCTAGGATTCTAAAGCCAAAACCCTAGAGGTAGGATTCTAGAGTTGAGATTCTAAAGCTAGCCGTTGGGACTCCCCCTCCCCTCCTCCCCCGCCCTCCGGGCGGGGGTTTTGGTTTCTGAGTTTGCAGAAAGATTCTTGACTTAACTTGGGATTTTGGTCTCGTTGGAAACAAATCTTCTAGAAAATTGGCTGGTTTTTAAGAAAGATTTTAGAGTTAGGATCTTGAAGCTAAAATTAAAACCCAGGACTTTGCTCTAAACCTGGGTTACAAATTCTGGAGTCAGGATTCTGGAGCCAGGGTCCCAAAGCCAGCTGCTGGGACACCCCTCCCCCGCCCTTCGGGCGGGGGTTTTGGTTTCTGGGTTTTCAGAAAGATTCTGGAGTTAGAATTCTGATTTATTGGAAACAAATCTTCTAGAAAATTGGCTAGATTTTCAGAAAGATTCTAGAGTCAGGATTCTAAAGCTAGGACTCTGGGACCAACTGTCAGCTAGCTGTTGGAAGCACTCCCACCAAACTCCCCCTCCCCCGCCCTTCGGGCGGGGGTTTTGGTCTAGTTGGAAATAAATCTTCCGAATCTTCCGAAAAATTAGCTGGCTTTTCAGGAAACTAGCAAAATCAGTGGGAAAAAACCAATATTTCCACAATATAAATTAAACAAATGTTTCCAAAATATAAATTAAAATAACTTAGATGGGCAGCCCAAAACTAGCAAAATCAGCGGGGGGGAAAAAATATTTCCATAATACAAATTAAATAAATATTTCCATAATATAAATTAAACAAATGTTTCAACAATATAAATTAAACAAATGTTTCCAAAATATAAATTAAAATAGCTTAGATGGACAGCCCAAAACTAGCAAAATCAGTGGGAAAAAACCAATGTTTCCATAATACAAATTAAATAAATATTTCCAAAATATAAATTAAACAAATGTTTCCAAAATATAAATTAAAATAACTTAGCTGGACAGCCTAAAACTAACAAAATCAGTGGGGAAAAACAAATATTTCCAAAATAAAATGGAATTAGCTCCGGAGGAACTAAAAGGTACACTGTGGCGACAAATAAAAATATACCCTGATGCAATGTATAGGAAGAGAGAACTAGCGGGAGAAAACTGGTGAGAGAGAACTAGTGAGAAAAAAATAGTAAGGGAAAAATAATGATAAAGAAGTAGTGAGAGAGAACTGGAGAGAAAGAAATAGTAAGGGAAAAATAATGATAAAGAAATAGTGAGAGAGAACTAGTGAAAGAAAAAAAAGAGAGAAGGTGACAAAAATTTACAGGGCAGAGGGAGATAGGCCAGAGAGGCGTCTGCAAATGTAGATACCTCTCTGGGTGGTTTTACCGCGAAGACTGGAACCACAGAGGGATATTTGAGTCCCTATTTCGAATCATATTGGCAGACCAAAAATTGGCCGAGCAGAAAAGTTTTCACTAGGTGACCCCCAACACTTGCAAAACATAAATACATTGCTATACTATAGTAGTCGAAAGACTAAGATAATAAAGACTGTACATGATAGGTGCTATGGACTCGGGGGCGGTACCCGACACCTCCACCAGTAGGGCGAGGGGGTGAAATAGCTTCGACATTCTCCGAAGGGTATAAGTTTTATCCAGCGAGATTCGGCTGCCACGCAGGTGGAAACAGTTCAAAAACTTAAATGCAAAAGACAATTTTGCTAATGTTGCAATGGCTGCCTAGTCTTCGGACTATATTTCAATAGAAATATTCACCTAGTGTGATAGGCTGTTGTAACGGGGCCTGGGAGAGCCTGTCAACAGAATCTCCCGTGGACTTGCTCTAGTTTACCCCTAGAATTATTCCTACCTTCTATGAGCTTGATAATTTTGGAAAAAGGGACTGGCTAGCTATTCCCAGGTTCATCTAGTGAAAAAAATCGGATTATTTGCATAAAGATGGTAATATGAAAAAATTTTTTATCAGAGTAAAATATTTTTTAAGGTCTGAAAAGAGAAAAATTTTCTCGTGGTTTTTTATATCCATAAAATTCGTGCTTTCTTTCATTTTAGTGCTATCTCTTTCGCTGACCTTCTTTATCATATTTCTGCTGCAAAAACCGAGAGAAATAGAGGTTTTGAATGAATATGTCGATAGAAAAGTGGCGGAAATGTATCCCCAGTGGGACTATAGGCGTGGCAGTGGGAAAATAGGCCTCAGTGGCCTAAAACTAACCTACCATTTGGATAATTTTAAGGTTAAATTTAATAGCAATTTTTTATTTCTTCCAAGCACTATATTTAAGATAGAAATCCGCAGTCTTCTGAGAAGAAAATTCAAAATAGACGAATTAATTGTGGAAAATTTGGATAGTTATATATATCTAAACAGCACTCTTCCTCCAAAAATTAACGGCAACGACTCTCTGGGAGACCAGCCCATATCCGGTCTATTTTACAGTATTATCGAGTATCTGCACACAAAAGAGATTGCCATCAAGTCTTTGGTTTTTAGGAACAGCATAGCTCGTATATATGATGCCAATGAGAATATAAGTAATAAATTTGAATTAGATGATATTGTTCTTTCCTTTAAAAAAAAGAATAACCGCAGCACAACTAGTATAAATATATATGCTCGAATTAACAACGGCAACAAATACAATCCCGCCAAAATTGCTGGTGGTTGCCATATATATCAGAATAGAGAAATTAGTTGCAACATTGATGCTGATAATTTTTTGCCCTCCAATATCCACCTTCAAAACATTTTAGGAGATGATAGCCACTATGGAAACATTCTGGACGGGATTCATGGTCTATTCAATGTGAGACTCTCACTGAATTTCACAGACTATATTATTCTAAAAAACAGTGACTTTACAATTTTTTCTAGCGCCGGTAGTTTTGATCTCGGGGGATTTTTGAGCAAAAAAATAACCTACAGAAATTTCTCTCTGGAGGGAGAAACCCTGGGTACAAATTATATAAATCTGAAAAATCTAAGGGCTACATTTCTATTGGGCAAAAATATTGATTTTTTCATGACACTTCAGGCTGAGAGCAGAAAAACCATGGAAATAGATGTGAACATTATGAATGCTTCGACCGGCGATCTGAAGGTGCTTTGGCCGGTTTTTCTCAATGATTTTGCTCTGAGAGATTGGATCATAGAACATCTAGAGAGTGGTCATATCCCAAAGGCAAAGGCTAGAATGAAATTTGACTACCTAGATAGAGGCTTCGAACTCACAAAGATAGATTCAAAAGTCATATTTAGAAACGCTAGACTAAACTACCATAGTAATTTTCCAAGTTTTTACAATATGGATGCCCTAGCGGTATTCACTATGGATGGTATGAGTATAGAGGTGGATAGAGCATCTATGGCCAATAATACACAGGTGAAAGCTGCTCTGATAGAGCTAGATTTCAATGATGATAAATCTATGCTTAATATATCTGCAAAAACTTTTGGAAAAATCTATGAGGCCATGTATTTTATAGACAACGGGGCAAGGAAAAAAATCAAAGAAATCACTCTAAATTATCTAAACGGTCCGGCATCATTGGATATAAATGTCAAAATACCTCTGGCCAATGACAGTATAGCTCTAAAGGATGTTTTTATAGAAATTGGTGGGGAGGTTATAAAAAACGATACTTTTTTTCTAGCGACCGATTCAAACTTGAAATTACACGTTCTAAAAGATTTTCTATCGGAAACCTTCAGGACAAAGCTTGATCTTGAGGATTCTATCATAAATTGGGCAACTATAGATTTCATAAAAAAAAGGGGAGAACAGCTAGATTTAAGTTTGGAAATAGTCGACTCCGATAGTGGAATACTTTTAAATAACATTCTAGCTTCGGGCGCTGGCCTGAATTTTTTTGGGGAAGGTCTTCTGGCTGGCGAAAAACTCAGCGGTCTACAGCTGAAAAATGTTAATTATGGTAAAAACAGCTTCAGCATTAATTATGTTATTGATGAAAATTTTGGTGCTAATCTAGAACTAGGTGGAGATTCGATAAATATCAATTTAAATATAGCTGAAAAAGCCAGTGGAGACTACATCAAACAGTATCTAATGGAGAATATGAGTAGTAATGCAGATTCTCCAATGAATAATATTAAATATAATGTATTTTTAAAGAATGTACTGATAAACGGAGAATACAATTTAGAGAATCTGGCTCTGGAAGGTCTCGTAAAAGATGGTCTAATCAGGTATATCAAAGCTAAAACCCAGAAAAATGGCGGTAGTACCGCTTTTTTTGACCTAACCCAGATCGATAGAGCCGGTGACGACATAAAATACAGCATTGCGGCTAGCTGCTCGAATTTCGGCCAATTTCTCAGTGAATTAAATATGACAGATACCCTTATCCATGGAGATCTGCACATTGACGCTGCTATAGCCTCGAACGGCGTCATAGCAGGGGAAATTGGGCTCAGAGACGGTTTCAGCTATATCATAGGCAAATCTAACCAAAGGGATACAAAATTTTTTAACTATATAATGAACAGTAAGGATGTGCCCGATAATCTAAAAAATATCCTGAAGCACCAGAGCACTTTGAGTTTTAATAAATTGGAGGCCAAGTTTAAACTCACCAATAGCATCCTCGCAATCGATGATTTTCTGCTGAGCACCAACGATGTTCTCGGCATAGGTCTAAGTGGGGCGGGCGACATGGATGTAAAAAATGGTAAAATTAAATTTTCCGGTCTGATGGTACCTCTAGAGAAAATCAACACAATGTTTGGCCTAGATAAAGTGCCCATTATCGGAAATTTCCTCTTTGGCGGCAAGGGCGGCGGCCTTATGGCCATTGGTTACAGATTCACAAAGGATAGTTCTGATTCGGACTACAATTTCAAAATAATACCGTCCACACTAATAAATCCAATCTCTCTGAAAAATTTTTTGCTGATATTTTTGCTGCTCTAGGCCCCCTGTCCACTAATCATTGATACTTAGAACTCGGCAGCTACGGTAGAAAACAGGTCGAAATTCCCCTATAGAAACTAGTGATATCAGCACCAGGGAAGAATTAATGAATGCAATGGGGCAGCTGCAGTTATCATTTTACAGAAATCATGCACAAAACATTCGACAATACATGGTAGATGAATATCCCAGTAAAAACAGTATTAAGCATATTTACTATGGAAGCAAAAAAATAGGGATATATGGCCAATGGAAGAAGTATTTTGATGATATTTGTTCTAGGGGTCGACACAGCTAGCGTTTCTGGGTATTAGATTAATTTTCTTTCTATGATTTTTTTGAAAAACCCCAGAAAGAAAGTGTAATACCAATAAATTTTCTATCCATTGACAATTATCAAAACATCACCTATCCTTTCTCTATAAGTAGGTAAGTGGGTTATTTTCTCCCCCGAAGGGGCTAACTGTCGAAGAAAATATACCGTCTTTTAATAGACTAAAACAGGAGTGTCTAATGATAAATAGGATAGGAAGTAGTTTCAGAGATGGATTATCGAACAGAAATGGACATGGTCCAATAGCAACGGACAAAATCGCTGGCGTGGACAAATCGGATACTGTTCCGAGAGAGAAACGCATCTCACTGTTTCTCTGCTGTCTAATTATATTTAACAGCATCTTCACCCCTCTAGCCCAGGCTAGAATAGTACCAAATAGACATGTTGGATCAAGATGTGGACAGACAGTCAAGGAAGATAAGAAAAATGATACATATATTATAAACATCGCTGCTCCCAATGGGGATGGTATTAGCTATAACTCATTTGAATCATTTAGCATTTCGGCCGATGATAACAGGAGCAAAAAAATATTGATAAACAACAGACCAAAAACATCGGAAAATACATTCACAGAAACATTGAAAAATATATTCGGTTTAAACTCTATGGTAGAATCAAATCCCAATATTAGATGGGTTGATGGCGCAGCAAGTACCATAATATTTGAAATAAACACTGGGGAAAGTGTAAATTTAAATAATAGTATCATAGAGCTTCTGGGAGGAGAGAATGTTACAATGATATTTGCCAGTTCAAGGGGTATGATAATCAGAGAAACAATCTTTAGAGGAACGGCAAGCAGATTAGATCTAATAGCAGGAACTATTAGGATTAGCGATGAAAACAAACTTGAATTTAATATTAGAGAAAACGGCAGTATGGTATTTTCTGCAAGATGGGCTGATAATATATCCCTCAGCGCTCCTGATGTGGAAGAGATCAGACTATTGGGCTATACCATGCGATTTTCCGGTGAAATCTTCTCCAGAGAAAAAATAACAATAAACTCAAAGGCTGATATCGACCTTACATATGGGGCCAAACTTAAAACTGGTACTCTGGATATTCAGGGAAGTGATTTGAGCATATCTGGACCATCTAGTATTGAAACAAGAGACCTTAGAATAAAATTAGAAAAGGGTATTCGGTTTAGCGATAGATCCACAGTGAATGTGTTAAATGATATGGAAGTGATTGCCGAAATCTGGTTCTTTCTGGGCGAGGCTTCAAAGATAAAAGTTGGTAACAACTTCAGTATAGATGTTCAGAAAGATGGTCTGGGATTATCTGGGTCATCTAGTATTGAAACAAAGAACCTTAGAATAAAATCAGGAAGGGATATTCGGTTTAGCGATGGATCCACAGTGGATGTGTCAAATGATATGGAAGCAACTGCTAGAGGTTGGTTTCATCTGGATGGAGGTTCAAAGATAAAAGTTGGTAACAACTTAAGTCTGGATACTCAGGAAGATGATTTGATAGTATTTGGGTTATCCAGTATTAGAGCAAAAAACCTTAGAATAAAATCGGGAAAGGGTATTTGGTTTGGCGATAGATCCACAGTGGATGTGTCAAATGATGTGGAAGCAACTGCCGGAGGTTTGTTCCTTCTGGATGGAGGTTCAAAGATAAAATGTAATAAAAAATCTCTGGCCGTTAAGGTATGTGATTTTAGAGTATCTAGGTCATCTGGTTTTGAAGAAAGAGACCCCTAGAATAAAATCAGAAAAGGATATTGGTTTGACAGTAGCACAGTGGATGTGTCAAGTGATATGGAAGCAACTGCCGGAGGTTTGTTCCTTCTGGATAGAGGTTCAAAGATAAAAGTTGGTAACAACTTCAGTCTGGATATCCAGGGAGATGATTTAAAAGTATCTGGATCGTCCAGTATTTCCAAAATCTTCGAGAAAAGCTGATGGTTATATTGAAATATCTGGTGCCCAGGTAACTGCTGGCAGGCAATTGACTATAGATGGTAAAACCCTCTCTAACTATGACAACAGAAAAGACTTTGGTTCCAACTCTGTACTGAAAAACTATGTGCTGAAAGGAAATGATGTAACCCTAGTGATGTCAGACTCCATTGAGAACAGGCTCTGCTATCTTCTCTGGGGTCTATGTCTCTAAACATTAGAAACGAACTCCTTAACGAAAGTAGATTCATCATTGCGAAAAACAAACCTAATTAATAAATCCAATCTCTCTGAAAAATTTTTTGCTGATATTTTTGCTGCTCTAGGCCCCCTGTCTACTAATCATTGATACTTAGAACTCGGCAGCTACGGTAGAAAACAGATCGAAACTAATTTAGTATTTTTACCATGCGCAACGTGTGTAAACACTGTGCCAGTGAATCCTTGGTCAAAGATGACTCTACCCTAGGACAGGTAGAGAGATATAAAAGCAGGGCGTGTGCTAAACAACATAGCTGGACACATAATAGCTAGATCATAAAATCACCGGTAGAAGATAGATTAGCTGGACCCAAAAAAGAACCGCGCCCATAGCAAATTCGTTTGCATGTTAGAAATAAATATTAACTCCCGGGTTTACTGGGTGAAATATTTCAAAACATAGAGGCTAAAAATGGGCACTAATCCCTGGGTTCATCGGAATGAAATATTTCAGAACATAGATAAATACCATAGTTCCAGTGAATATACAGATAGTCTAGTCCAGGGGGACGTTAAAAAATAGATAGAGCCATCGAATTAGGAGAAAAGACGCCCCCAGATGATATAAGTGATTAGCGGGCAGGGTCTCCGGTCTCTCCGGTCACCACTTGAATTTTACCTAGTCCCCCCTAAACTAGAGGTCGATTTAAGACAAAAACCATCCTCTATGGGGTGTATCAAAAAATATTGGATTTGGCTGCCTTTTTTTCTAGTGCTGGAAGTTTCGGCCCTCGCCGATTTAAAGATAAAGTCCTGGAACCAAAGAAATGTTTTTAACAGCCAGGGTCAGGAGATAGAGGTGGTCATGAAATTGAAAGCCGAGTCTCTGCCAAAGAATCATTACTATGATAGTTGGGGTATAATTTTTGATAAAAAAAGTAAAATAAATATTCTAGAGGTTAGAACTCTACAGGGCGACAAAATTCATTGGACATTCAGAGAAAATAAACTGGAACTAAAATTCAATAATTTATTTGACTCTCAGGAAATTTTATTGGGATTTAAATACCAAATCGATAACGATGAAATATATGATATTCCCTACATAAGGCAGGAATTGACCGAAATACCAAGTTTTGTCAGTGGAGCCCAGGCTGTTCTGGAGGTGAAAATTCTGGATAATATGACTCTGTATTCTCTGAATCATCTATTCAGTATAAATGATAATATATTTATCTGGAGCGGGGTTGTAGGGAAAAATGGTTTCAGAGATGTTTTTAGAATGACAAAAAACTATTCCACCTGGAAGGTTTCCACCGTTGTGGACATAGAGGACACCAGTGGCATTGGAAACCTGACAGTAAAATTGCCTCTTGACTACATCGGTGGGAATAATGATACCATAGAATATAACATATCGAGCGGTCATATTGGCCATATAGACGGCAACTTCATAGAAAAGAAAAAGACTCATGCTGTGGCAAAATTCAAAAATTTTAAATCCACAAAGTCTTTTGTGAGGATAGATGCTGTTCTGAGAAATAACTATAGCAATTTCAGCTGGGATAATGACTTTAAATTCGAAGCCACAGCGCAACTAAAAAGCGACTACGCTGGTACTCTCAGCGCCCTTGCAAACGAAATAATAATCAACAGTGAAGAAGAAAAGGAGCTCCCTATGCACATCAGAATTGCCAAATGGGTCAATAAAAACATAGTCTATGACAGAAGTTTCGTCGGCAAAAAAATGACTTCTCTAGATATACTTAATATCAGAAAGGGTGTCTGTGAACACTATGCCATTCTCTATCAGGATCTACTTAGAAGTATAAACATACCATCCAAAACCGTTGTTGGCCTCAGTTTTAATTCTGAAAATAGACAATTTGAGAGCCATGCCTGGGTCATGGTTTATTACAACGACCAATGGATCCCCATAGATCCAACCTGGGGCATATATTCCGGCAAACTACCGATTTCACATATTTTTATGTACAATAACCTAGACAGTACCATATCCTATAGTAGGTTTGGTTCGCTAAAGAGTCTTCGAACAAACATTAGCCATAATGTTGAATTTTTAGAGTAAACCCTGGTGTCCACGGGCGGATTTGAACCGCCGACCTACAACTTAGGAGGTTGTCGCTCTATCCAGCTGAGCTACGAGGACCCATAGTCACAATATAAATGCACATAAATTATAAACAACCAACTTCCGATATACCATCAAAAACCCCTTCACTTTCCGATATCGGCTCTAACTGCGAGGCAACAACAGCCCGGTCTATCTGAATTTCCAATGTGAGCCAGCTCATCCCCTGTCATGTTGGAAACATTACGGCCATTCGTCTAGTCCCTCCGACGAATTCCAAACTAGATACGTATTATGTTTTTCTCCAGAGCTTCCTCCAGCGAGCAGTCGTGCTCCTTGGAGCCATCTATTATGTAAACTAGGCGCTTTGTGTAGCGAGCTATGCTTGGCCCGTGGGTCACCACGACTGTGCTAATAAATCTATGCTTGGCCTATGGGCCACCACAACTTTATCTGATCTTCTCTAATCCCCCAGAGAATTCTGACTAGATACGTATTATGTTTTTCTCCAGAGCCTCCTCCAGCGAGCAGTCATGCTCCTTGGAGCCATCTATTATGTAAACTAGGCGCTTCGTGTAGCGAGCTATGCTTGGTTCATGGGTCACCATGACTATGCTGATACCCATTTTTTCATTCAGGTTTTTAAATGTCTCCATTATTTCCTCACTGGTCCTAATGTCGAGATTGCCGGTGGGCTCATCGGCAAAGATGACCGAAGGATTATTCACCAGCGCTCTAGCTATAGCAACCCTCTGCTGCATACCCCCTGACAGCTGGGTTGGATAGTACTGTATATGCTTTTCTAGTTTTACGGATCTCAGGATTTCCTCAACCTTCTCCTTTTTTTCGCCCCGAGAACAGTCAGCATAGGTCATAGGCATCGCCACATTGTCAAATACCGTTCTCCTGGGGAGAAGATTAAAACTCTGGAAGACAAATCCTATATATTTATTTCTAATGTAGGCCAATTCATCCCCTGTCATATTGGAAACATTACGGCCATTCAAATAATAATCTCCGCTGGTAGCACTGTCGAGACAGCCCAGTATATTCATTAGAGTACTCTTTCCGGAACCAGATTGGCCCATAATGGACATAAAATCGCCTCTACGGACTGTAAGATTTATATTCTTGAGGACATTTTGACTTACAAAGCCGCCCACCGAAAAATAGGTTTTATTAATATTTTCAAGCCTTATTATATCTTCCATATCTCATTTATTTTTTATTTTTTCCCCTTGGTTTTCTTGAGGTACGCAGATATAACTTTATCACCGGCTTTAAGATCTTCGGACTTTATCTCAGTATATTCCAAATCACTAATCCCTTTTCTAACCAAGAGGCCCTCAGGGTTTTTGCGGCCGTTACGTATAACATAAATGTAAGCATAGTTACCAGTTCTAATTTTTTCAGCTATTTCGATTTTCCTATTTGTGGTCAGTTCAGGCGCTCTCATAGCCAAACGAGCTTCGGTTGATGGTCTAAATTTAAAAACAGTGTTAGGCACCTTGATGGCTCCAGCAACAGAATCTATTTTTATCGACACAAACGCTGTCATGCCAGGCAGAAGCAGATTGCCACTATTATCCACGTCGATCACAACAATATACATAACAACATTCTGTTCATAGACTGGATCCAATCTAATTTGTTTTATTTTACCCCTAAAAATATTATTTTTATAGGCGTCAACGGTGAAAACAATCTCGAGATCGTTTTTTATCAGGCCGACATCCGCCTCAGACACACTAGCCTCTATCTGCATTTTGCTAAGATCTTTAGCTATTTTATAGAGTGTCTGGGCAGTGGAATTCGACACAACAGCCTGGCCCTCGTCCACTGGACGCGCCACCACAACTCCCGAAATGGGAGATTTTATATGGTACTGTTCCAACTCCACCTTGCTTTTTTCGAGATTAAGGGCAGCTATTTTAAATGTTTCATGTTTGGCGGTGGCTTCATTTTCAGCCATCTCTATTTCTCTCTTTGAAACATGTTTATCTCTATAGAGTTCTTTCATCCTCTTCAGCTCAGCCTCCGCCAGTTTGTAGCTAGCTTCGCTGCGTCTAGCATCTGCTTCGTGGGCTTCGACTTCCAATTCCTTAATGTTAGCGTCAAGATCCGCTAATTTTTGATCCTTTTCAACCTTATCATTATAGTCAACATACATTTTTTTCACAACACCATTTGTTAGACAACCAACACTGACTATATCTATAGGGTTTATGATTCCAGATGCCGTTATAATCTTATCTATTTTTCCGAGAGTCACCTCCTCCACATCGAAATATTTAATTTTGAAAGTTCTCATTTCCATTCTCAAAAATATGAAAAGAGCTGATAATACCAGCAAAAACGTCGCAAACGCAACAATCAAGGTCTTTTTTTCCTCAATTTTACCCAAAATCTTTTTGCTATTCATAAAAAAAACCACCTAAATTAATAATATTTTTTGTATTAAGTTTTCCCGTCAATTTCAACAGTTCGAGTCTTCGAGCCAGTAGATTATACTTTTCCTTCAGAAGACCTATTTTAGTTTTTTCTAAACCCGATCTGGCTAATAAAACATCTGCCATGGTGCTGCCACCATTTCTATAGGAATTAAGGACCCCTATAAAGATGCTCTTCTGAAGTTTTAAACTTTCTTCCAGAGAGGGAAGAACCTCTATATAATAATTAATATCACTGACGGTAGCTATTACATTACTCTTTATATCTCTTTTTTGAGCCTCCAGCTGTGCGTCCAGGCTTTCCACCTCTCTATATCTCGCTTTCAGTAGATTAAAATTCTGAAAGCCCGCAAAAACTGGAAAATTCATTCTCACGGAGAGACCTCCCTCCACGCTAGTCGTCTCTCGTTCCATCCGTTCTGATCCTATCGGCTCAAATTCCTCGGTTGGATTTTTTTTAAAAACAAAAGCACCACTAAGTGCTGCCTCAACCACCGGAGCCATGGCAAGTTTGGCCGATAAAAGATTATTTTTAGCCAATTTCTTTTCTTCTTCGAGTTTTTTCAGACGAATATCGCTTGCCAGAGCTTCCTCAATCCGCCTTTCCACATCAGATATACCGGTCTTCTGCCTTTTTCCAGCGGGTTTTTCTACTATTATAAAATCCCTATCCGGAGCAAGGCCAATGAAATTATTTAGTTTCATCCGCTCTTTTTTAAGAGACTTATCTAAATCAAAGACTGATATTTTCGCCTCCAGATAACTGTTCTGCACCTTCAGCTTGTCGCTCGGATTGGTTATGCCCAATTTTTGCTTTGATTCCTCTATGGCACGCATCTCCGCCCTTGCGGTTTGTTCCTCTAGGAGCGCTTCTCTCTGGGCTTCTAGCAGAAGTATATAGAAATAGAGGGTTACAGCCTCATAGATAGTATTCTGAAGGGCGGCCGTCTCCGTATATTTAGCAGCATCTGCCACATATCTACGGCCACGCACCGAAAGAACATCTCTCCCCGAATTGAATAGATTATAGTTCACATTAACCGAAACATTCCTATGGGGGTCAGTATTATAATGATGCCAACCAGTATTTTGAATCCTATTGCCATCCGCATCAATAATTGTGCTAGAAGTCTTGCCCCGATGCCTGCTATACTCGGCGCCTATCCCAACACTCGGTAAAAAACTGTGAAAACTGGCAGCCGCCTCACTTCCATGGGCCAATGCCGCTAGGCGCGCAACTGCTACCGACGCGTTATTCTTTTCCACAAGTTCAACCAGTCTAGTCAAATCTATTGAAATTGCTCCTTCCTTTACCTTTCCACCAGAGACCTTTTCGACCTCTGTTTTTTCCACATCCCTAGCGTGCCCATAGTCAGTGGCGGCCTGAGTAGTTCCCAAATTAATTCTCAATAACACGGGGCCGCTAATAAAAATCAAAAACACTAGCCACCGTCCCACACTAAACTTCACAAACAGAATCCATTGACAGCTGTTTATATTATAGACACAAAAAAGTTAATTTGTCAAACTCTAATTTTTATACAGTGAAGAAGTTGATTTCAAATTTATCTTGTCTAACGTTATACTATCGCATTTATTAGGTGTGGTTATTTTATTAAATATATTTTTATCACTATCAAAAAATTATTTACCTAATATATAGGTATCAATCACTGCACTTGAGAATTAATATTGTACCAGTATTATTTCAGTGACCATTATTAATGATAAACGCACAATGCTAGATCTAAAATGGGTAGTTAAAAACCCGACTTCCTTCGATAGGGCCATGGAAAAGAGAGGGGCGAATTTCCAAGCAGAAAAAATATTGGAGTTGGACAAAAAGTATCGAGATAGGCTCACCAAAATACAAGATCTGCAACACAGTAAGAATCTTATAACCCAGAACATAGGGAAACTGAGGTCCCGGGGAGAGGACTCAAAAGATTTGGAAATTAAGGTGAATGAACTGGAGAAAGAAATAAAAATTTTAGAAAATTACTGTAAAAATAATCTGGAATATGAATTGAAAAAAATTCTGGAATTGGTTCCAAATATACCACAGGAAACGGTGCCAACGGGTAAAGATGAGAAAGATAATGTCACCATAGAAACATGGGGAGAGCTAACAAAGTTTGATTTTCAACCGGAGCCCCACTATGAACTGGGAGAGAAACTCGGACAGATGGATTTTAAACAGACTGGAGAAATATGTGGAAGTAGGTACACATCCCTTTTTGATGATCTGGCTAAATTGGAGCGGGCTATATCAAATTTCTTTCTGGATTTTGTTGGAAAATACGGCTATAGAGAGACATCTATTCCGTTTCTAGTTAAATCAGAGGCCATGTTTGGAACGGGCAATTTACCAAAATTCGCAGAGGATTCCTACCACACCACAGATAACATGTGGCTCATTCCAACGGGTGAAGTTAGCATGACAAATTGGGTTGCGGGTAGGATCCTGGAGGAAAAAGATCTGCCTCTGAGATTCGCCGCCTACACACCCTGCTGGCGCAGTGAGGCTGGATCGACCGGCAGAGACACCCGCGGCATGTTTAGACAACATCAGTTCAAAAAAGTTGAGATAGTTTCCCTGACAACTCCTCAGCAGTCCGGAGAGGAGCTCGAAAGGATAAGCCATATAGAAAGCGAATTGCTCAGATCTCTGGGATTGCCTTTCAGAGTCGTGCTGCTGTGCAGCGGAGATATGGGATTTTCATCCTCTAAAACCTATGACCATGAAATCTGGCTTCCGACCCAGAACACCTATAGAGAGATATCCAGCTGTTCGAATTGCACAGATTTCCAGGCCAGAAGAATGAACGCGAGATATAGATCTAGTAATCGAAAACTCAACTTTTTACATACTCTGAATGGATCAGCGTTGGCCGTCGGAAGAACCCTGATAGCTATAATGGAAAACTACCAGATGAAAAACGGCGACATCAGGATACCGGAGGTCCTTATACCCTATATGCCGGGTTCCTCTGGAATAATAGAGAAGAGTGATTTGTTTGTGTAGAGCAGCTCTATCCCATTTAGAATACCGGTGGAGTACATAGGGGAGCCGCGTTTCCAGTATTTTCCCAGACTCCGTTTAATTTTTCCAGGGTCATTGTCATACGGTAGCTTTGTATTTTTCAGAGTCATTCTCTCCCGGTATCCATTAACCAATATCCCAAAATTCTAGAAACTCATTGGTTATCCGATATATCTCTGCCTTCTCTCCGCCGTCCATTGGCCTGACTCCCCTCCGATAAAATTCAATTTCCGGCTCGATGGTCAACTGATAGAGAGGCAGATGGCCTGGGGAGAGAATCACCGCTTTCTCCGGTTTTTCTAGTCACTGTCCGATCTTTTGATCTACTGGAACACAGCTGGAATCTATAGAATAGCTGTCCCCAAAACATCTTTGAGCCACATCCAGAGCTTCCAGCACCTCCGTTTCGGAGTATGTCCGGCCCAGAAGCTTTAGATTCTAATCACCTAACAATTAAAAGTTGCATATAAAATAACCTATCTAGGGAGTTGACATATTAGTGCAACCCCATTACGATAATGGATATTATAATAGTAATTATTATGGTGTTAGTGACGTATGTTTAGGGGAAATGGAATAAAATTAAAATTTATAATATCCTCTGTGGCGCTGGTTGTATCCATTGCTGCTGGGGCTATAGGGGCGGATACGGCTGTGAACGTGGAACATCTGGAGAATGGCAAAACCAAGTTCAGCTGCAGAAATAGAGATATTTCCCTAACTAGGACTGGGAAAGAAGAATTAAATTATAGCACTGGTAATTCCCTAATAACTTCAAGGAGCATTCACGTAGAGAGGGGAAGTAATTTCTTTGGTTCTATTTTTCAAAATGACTTCAATATTGATATATCTATGACAGACGAGAAGCTAGAGAAGGCTATGAATGTTCTATGCAAAGAGCCTCCGATCAAAAAAAATGCTCCGAGAGGGGAAAGGACCGAAGAGATATAGAGGATATATCGTCTTCTGGACAGAGAACCTATAGCCAGGATGGCATAATAAAGAGGCAGGATAGTTTAGTTTCTGGGCAACTGTACAACTAAAAAACATAGACCTACCAGAGAAGAAAAAAACTAGTAAAGTTATTTCAAAGTAAAGAATTATTGTAGAGAATCCTGTAGGAAATCCAGAGAAATTCAGAGCACTGGCGGACAGATACAGCTGTGAAATGCAGCTATAGAAGAAAAAGATTTGTATTTTTCAGAGTCATTCTCTCCCGGTGTCCGTTAATTAATATCCTGAAATTCTAGAAACTTCTAATCACCTAACAATTAAAAGTTGCATATAAAATAACCTATCTAGGGGGTTGACTTATCAGCGCAGTTATGTTACAATTTAGATATAAGAATAATTTTGGTTCAAATAAATATGTTTAGGAAAAATGGAATGAAATTAAAATTTATAATATCCTCTGTGGCGCTGGTTGTATCCATTGCTGCTGGGGCTGCGGAGGCGGATACGGCTGTGAACGTGGAACATCTGGAGAAGGGTGAAACCAGGTTCAGCTGCAGAAATAGAGATATCTCCCTAACTAGGACTGGGAAAGAAGAATTAAATTATAGAAATGGTAATTACTCAATAACTTTAGAGAGCATTCACGTAGAGAGGGGAAATAGTCTCTTTGGTTTTGTTTTAAAAAACAACTTCAATGTTGATGCATCTATGACAGATGAGAAGCTAGAGGAAGCTATGAATGTTCTGTGTAGAAATGAGCCAAAGGAAAAAGACATGTCCTCTTCTGGGCAAAGGACCTATAGCCGGGAGGATATAATAAAGAGGCAGGATAATTTAGTTTCTGGGCAACTGTACAAAACCTCAGCAGTCGCCTTTAGGGATTTAGTTAGAAGCGCAGCAGCGGATAAAAAAGATAGTTTCTATGTGGAAATTGGCGGCAGTAAAACCACTAGTTCCTCGCAGTTTAATTTTTCGAATATAATTCTCGGCTTTCCAAAAATTAGGGCATTTGGCAACATGCGTCTGCTGATAGGCCATCATGGATTTTCTGATATTTCCTTTTCCGAAAGCGGCACTAACTATAATTCCTTTTCCGAAAGCAGCGTTGACTATAAAATAAACCATAAGCTTGAAAATATGGGAATTTTTTCAGCCGGCCTCTATGGCAGATGGAGTGTTTTCAACGACAGTCTCCACGCGGATTCTTTTATATATTTTGGGTATTACAGTTTCGATTTTTATGCTGAATGCGAACATGTTGTTGAAAAACCCGGGGAGTCTCGGAAGCTGAAAAATAATACTGAATCTGAGCCAAGAAATAATTCGAATTTTGGAATTCGTCTAGGTTTTGACTATGACATTTGGATTAATTCGAGTACTGCGCTGAGGCCAGGTCTACACGCAAAATTTCTCAGAACCGGCCCCAGTTCTGATACAACGACAATTTCTATCTACGATTTCTCGGAGCATCAGCTAGGGTACGAGCTTTCTCTAAATTTTGATTTCAATCTCCATAGCATAAAAGCCGATCTGTTTGCTAAATATGATGGCGTACTCAAAAATTCGAATGGGGAAGCAGAGGAAAAACGATATGGCAGCATCGAGCTCGGAGCTAATTTTAGTCCAGCTAGTGGCAAGAGTGGCTTCAGCGCTGGTATCAGCTATGAATTCCGTGAAAAGAAAGATCAGAGTGTAATTGCAAACGTTGGCTATGAATTCTAAAGATAGTATTTTTCGCCATTCCCGCTAGCGGCGAATCCAGAATTTTTCCTCGCCCGGGATCCAAAGGAACTGGGGAAGGATAGGGGGAGGCTCTAACCATCACCCTGGCCCTTCCCCAGCATTCTGCCAATGGAGAAAAATTTATCCGGAAGAAATGCTAGATATTTAAAAAATTATGATCCTATGAGCATACCCCTACACTACTCGGTTCAATTTTACTCTAGAACCTAAGTCCGTTCAGATTTATCACAAAGCGTATTTAAAAAATTATGATCCTATGAGCATGCCCCTACACTACTCGGTTCAATTTTACTCTAGAACCTAAGTCCGTTCAGATTTATCACAAAGCTCCTGAATAGCTCTGTATATTTTTTA
>JAIRXW010000028.1 GCA_031268035.1 Rickettsiales bacterium | reverse complement strand
TATGATGCGAATTAAAAAATTATCTAGATCTTTCTCCGCGACTCCCTCTATGGTAGGATTTTCATTTTCCATATTTGTCTCCATTAAAAATGGGGTTAATCTACCATTAAAATAATAATAATTATTTATTATGCAATATAATTTGTAATCATTACAAAAGTTTTTCTAGAAAATAATGACAAAAATTATAAATTTTGATGAAAGTGGTTGACATAAAAATTTGTAGATATTATGATGTTTATATATTTATTTATAAAAAAATATATGAGAGCAATTATTTTTAATAAAAAACTAATTTTATTCCTATTGGGAATACAAGTCTGTCTCTACGCGGGGATAGCTGAAGCGACTTCAAAAAAGAACATAGAAAAAAATGATAATGATTCGTCGAAGAAATATTCTACGGAAAAAGAAGAGGAGGGAGACGAGAAGGAGGAAGAACAGGAGGAATGGGAAGAGGAGGAAAACATAAGTACTGCTGGAAAAATCATTAATGAAGTACTCCGACTAATACTTAGCATAAAAATAATAAAATTATGTTTCGGCTCCTGTTTAAAAAACTCTGGACATCTGATAGATAGCTTTGGTGACGACAAGGGTATAGCCGATAATATATTTTTTAACCCAATAGGTAATACCTTCACACAAATAGGAGAAAATGTTTTGAACTCGGACTTTCTTTCTCATACAATAAAAAATTCGAGCCCAAGTTCAAGCAGCTTCCTGAATAGTGGTGGAAACGAAAGTTCTGAGCAGGAGAACAATGAAGAGAATGAAGATAATGAGGGGGATGAAGATAATGAGGGGGATGAAGAGAATGAAGAGGATGGGCAAGAATCCGAAGAAGATGGAAAGGATGAAGAAACTAAAAAAAACAAATAGTAATAAAAAAATTAAAATTATTTCCCCCAGACGCTCCCTATGCAGTCCGGGGGTTCTGCCCTCCTCCCCATTCTCTGCTAGAGACGGGGAGGTGATGTTTTTACTAGACCGTCTTGTTTAGAATGACTAAAAGTTCTCCAGCGCTGAGACTGATATTAACTGTTTCTTCCTCTGCTAAATTAGATATGCCGTTTACGAAGCCAAAGGGTAGATCGACATTTGTCAGAGGCCACTTGGTTCCAGAGCAGGAAAGTCCAGAAATGTCTGTTATAGGAATGAGCGAAAGCGTTTTGCCCCTAATTCTCTCTAGAACTAAATTTTTCCTAGCCAGGAAAACTTCTTCCCCAAGAGTTGTCAGGATTTTGGCCGGAATTTCCATGGGAATTTGCCTGAGAGTTATTATGTTACAGAGCGTGTGATCTATCCTGTGGCCTGTAGCTCCTACTATGGTTATTTCGTCTACAGGGATGTTTGATTTTTCTAAAATATATCTCAGGGCAAACATGAGATCTGACTCATCCTGATTATCTTTTTTAATAATTTTAGAGGTAGTTCTGTATTTTTCTAAAACGTCTCGTCGAGCCGAATCCAAATCTCCTATGATAAATTCTGGCCTAATGTGTTCATAGTGGTCGTGCAGCCAATTAAGACCGCCGTCAACACAGACACATGCGTCAAATTTTCTAAAAAATCCCTCCTCTAGATCAGTGCCAGTATCGCCATTAGCTATAAAAAGTAACTTCATTAAATTCTCCTGTTCTCACATCTGATTCTTTGGTATACAGTTTTCTGCTTTTTTCAATAAATAAATTGTTCTGTGTCACTCTTATTTCCGAGCCTATTCCTAGTCTCAATGGCAGTGGGTAACAAATTATTATCATTTCTGCCGATAGAATCGTCTAACGAGAAATTGGATTCAGTTTTAGTTTTAGTTTTACCCTGAAATGCTGGTATAAGATTTGCTTTATTTTTATTCTCCTCTTTCTCCAGCTCATTGTTTGGAGTCCATGGGCCTATTGCTGATTTAGTCGCGAACCTATCTCACTAGTTTTGGCAACATTAGGTAACAAATTATTATCATTTCTGCCAATAGAATCGTCTAACGAGAAATTGGATTCAGTTTTAGTTTTAGTTTTACCCTGAAATGCTGGTATAAGATTTGCTTTATTTTTATTCTCCTCTTTCTCCAGCTCATTGCTCAGCTCATTGCTCAGCTCATTGTTCGCATTTTTCACGGCTATAGAAGAGTTTTCCAATATCCTTTTTTCCTGTAATTTTAAAATTATTTCATTTTTTTTCTCTATTTCTCCGTATTTGCCCATGTTTTCTTTGTATAATTCCTCCAGATATTTTTTCTTTTTAGAATCAAATTTATGCATTTTTGATATTTCGGCAGTTTTTTCGTTGTCTTTTTGTTTTTCTCTCAGAGACTCCAAATTTTTATCTAATTCATCCAGTTTCGCTTCGTCGTTACAAAGGGATTCGCTTTCTCTAAGTAGATCTATATACAGGCCAGTTACAAATTCTTCTTTCGCCTTATTATTTTCTAATTCCTTATTCTTCAATCGTTTTTCATATTTGTCTAACATAAACTCTCCTGTCACTAGAATAACAGTGGACTTGTTTACATTAGCCGTTTGGCTCTCCTTCTTTGTAAGGGGTACGACAGGGTTATTTTTTCCAAAACGCTTTTTCTTTTCAAGCTCTTTATGAGCGTTGTTCAATGCCTCATTTATCTCGTATTTGCCAGCGATATTGTCTACAGGTATAGCCCCATCGGTTACTATAAAGGCATCTCCCTTGGCTTTATAGGTAAACACCCCACTGAATATACAGTCTGAGGTCATATTTGTACCTCCAGTGTCTATGTTTTTTTGAATGTAATCTCCTATAGGGTATTCTCCCCTTTTTTCATATATTTTTTTGATCACAGCATTGTCATTGTCATTCAAAACATGCCCCGTTTTTGGCTGTTCCCATCCTCCATAGACTCTGTATATTATATCGGGATCTTTTGGTATAGGTCTCAGATATTCTCCTTCTCCTTCTTTTTCTTTTATTGTTTCTAAATTTTTCTTCATTTCTTCTTTATCATTTATGGCGTCCCCTAATTTTTTTTGTACAGCCGAGTAACTACAAAATGCCTCGATGAATTTTTTAACTTTATTTCTAGTATTTTCGGAAATAAGAGTAAGGTCGTAGTCTTTATCTCCAAAATATTTCGTAGCTTTACTATTTCTAGTATCTTCAGAAATATGGGCGCTTTCAGCTCCAAAATATTCCATAGCTTCTCCAGATGGATTACCTAGCTTCCATAGATTCCTAATGTTCTGTAGTTCACCCCAATATATTTTCTCCCCCGTTTCTAGTTTCTCATATAGGGATCCTAGCCACCACCAAGATAAGTCTGCCTTGGACATATCATCTATATTCCCTATATCAGAATTAGTATTTTCAACATTTCCATCAGACTGCTTTAGTTCCTTTAGTCCCTTTAGTTTCTTTAGTCCATCTAGATCCTCCTGGATTCCTTCGAGGCTCTCTGCAAGTTTTGCTCCCGGCCATCTTGGTTCGAATATTTCGCCTTTATCCAATAGTTCTTTCCTATGCTCCAGATATGTTGCCTGGCCAAACCTCTCCAAAATACGCCAGAATAGCATGAAATTTGATTCATTACCATAAAAGATAGAGTTTTCTGAATATGCTTTTTTTTCTTCTTCCTCTAGAAAATCCAATGTTTTGGGGTCCCCTTTTCCTAACAAATTTGAAAATAATCTTATATTTTTATTTTCACCCCCATAGAGCTCCTCACCTCTTTGTTTTGCAATTTCCTCCACAAATTGACCAAGCCTCTCCTTTAGAGTCAACTGGTTATCTTTTTTGTCGCGGAAAAATATGTCTTTCATCGGACCAAGTATTTTTTGTGAGAGGTCATCACTATAGAATGTTCTCATTATTCTGCGACACTCTTTTATCTCTTCATCTATGATGCGAATTAAAAAATTATCTAGATCTTTCTCCGCGACTCCCTCTATGGTAGGATTTTCATTTTCCATATTTGTCTCCATTAAAAATGGGGTTAATCTACCATTAAAA
>JAIRXW010000019.1 GCA_031268035.1 Rickettsiales bacterium | reverse complement strand
ACATAGCCAGTAAATCTGAGACCTGTCCCATAGAATCCATAGACTCAAGAATTAGAAATTACCTAGCTAGATTTAATAGAAGAACCAAAAGAACCGGTAAAACTTTAGAAATGCTATATTACAGTCTTCTTCTACTATTTGATAAATTCTATTGGAGTTTAGTAGCGGGGTAGTATATTATATTTAAGTAGTGCCAAAATTACCAGTGAATATGGGGTTGACAAAAAGACAGAAAGAGCTAGCGTGGCAAAAACGGTTGTCTATGAATAAAATAATAGTCATCGATGGGCCCGTTGCTGCGGGGAAAGGAACTCTGGCAAAGAAAATAGCGGCCTTTTTCGGCATGCCCTATCTTAATACAGGTGCCCTCTACAGGGCCGTGGGGCTATATATGTTGAAAAACTGTACCGCCGAGGACATCACCGATGAGGACAAGGTACTTTCTATGGCCAGGATGATTGATTTTTCTAATCTAGATAATCCTGATCTCTATCTGGAAGAGGTTGGCGCAATAGCATCTAAGGTGGCAGCGGGCCAGAAACTTAGGTCATTTTTGGCAAAAATGCAGGTGGATTTTGCCCACCAGGATGGTGGCGCGGTGTTGGATGGAAGAGATATAGGCACTGTTATCTGCCCAGAGGCTAGCTATAAGTTTTTTGTGACAGCTTCGGTCGAAGAGAGAGCGAAGAGAAGGTACAAGGAAATGATTTTGAAGAACGAGAGCGTTGACTATAATGAAATTCTTTCTAGCATCAAAGAAAGGGATAAAAGGGATAGTGAAAGAGCAAAATCACCTCTAAAAAAGGCCGAAGACGCCATCGAGATTGACACAACAAATATGGGTATTGATGAGGTGTTCGCCCACGTTTTGTCCTTTATTAAATTTTAGACTGCGCCTACGGGGTCATGGGGGATTCTTGGTGAAAAGCGTGGTCTGATTTTGTTACTAATAGCCCCCTATCTAGAGAAAAATGTCGGATTTTAATTTTGAGGATTTTGAAAGTCTGCTGGATCAGTATGATTCTGGAATAGCGGTCTATAATGAGGGCGATGTGGCCCAGGGCACAATTATAGACATAGATAATAAAACGGTCACAGTGGATATTGGTGGTAAAACTGTTGGCTACATACCATTGGCCGAATTTACCGGTGAAAGTGTGTCCATTGGTGATCAAATGGACATATACATTGAGAAAATAGAAAACAAAAAAGGCGAATTGCTTGTCAGCAGAGAAAATGCTAGAAAATATCAGGGTTGGAGCAACCTAAAGACCTGTCAGGCAGAGAACAAGATTGTGGAAGGTAAAATACTCGGGAAAGTAAAAGGTGGGTTTGCAATAGAAATTGGGGATATAATCGCATTTTTGCCAAAGAGTCAGGTGGATACGGCTATTTTAGCGAACACGGATGATTTTGTGGGGAAAGTAGAACAGTTTGTAATTTTAAAAATTGACGATGTGAGGCGAAATATTGTGGTTTCGAGAAGGGCTATATTCGAAGAGCAGAGAAGTAGGGAAAGGGAAGAGGCGCTAGGCAAAATTAAAATTGGTGACATCATGGACGGTATGGTTAAAAACATCACTGACTACGGTGTCTTCGTTGATTTTGGAAGCTTCGACGGCCTTTTGCATTTAACAGATATTTCCTGGTGCAGAGTTAGACACCCATCGGAGATTCTCAAGGTGGGTCAGGAGGTCAGAGTCCAGGTTATAAAGTATGATGAGGTTCTGAAAAAAGTTTCTCTGGGAATGAAACAGCTGCAGGAAAATCCTTGGGAGACGATAGAGCAGAAGTATCCAGTTAATTCTATAATAAAGGGTCGAGTGACCAGTATTGCCCAATATGGAGTTTTTGTAGAGATTGAAAATGGGGTAGAGGGTCTGGTGCACATTTCCGAGATAAGCTGGCTGAAAAACAATGCCGCGCCATCAAAAATCCTGTCTGTTGGCCAAGACGTTGAGGTTATGGTTCTGGATATTAGCACAGAGCATCACAGAGTTTCTCTGGGCATTAAACAGTGTAAAAGAAATCCCTGGAAAGATTTCTTTGACAGCCATGAGGTTGGGGATATATTGGAGGGGACTATCAAAAATACCACTGATTTCGGTCTATTTGTTGAATTCGAGTCCGGCGTGGATGGTCTAGCCCATATGTCTGATTTTGGCCTGGATGAAAATGCGGCCAGAGAGGCAATTAGGCGATATAAAAAAGGCGATCCTATCAGGGTAGCACTGCTGGGAAGTAGCTACGAACAGGAAAGGATTTCTCTTGGCCTTAGACAACTCGCTAACGAGAATTTTAAAGCTGACACTAAAAAATTAACCAAAGATCTGAGCATTTCTTGCCTAGTTAAAAATGTCAGAAGAGATTTTCTAGAGGTGGAAATTGAGCTTGGCCTGAAGGGCATAATAAAAAGAGTGGACATTTCGGCAAACGAAAGAGGGCAGAAGACTGATTCTTTCGAAATTGGCAACAAATTGGAAGCTAAAATTTCAGTTTTTGACAGTAAGACTGGTAAATTACTTCTCAGGCTCAGAGAAGATTCTGAGACCGATAAAGTAACCAAGCAGGAGGAGGAAAATGATGAGGATGATTTTGACATAGAGCAGTACATGGGAACAGATGTGAACACCACACTGGGAAGTGTTTTTGGAAATGTATTTGATAACATAGGCCAGTGACCAGAGATTAAAAATAATTATAAACATTTTAATGAGAGATAGAAGATGCTAATTAAAAAAATCCCCCTGGCGGGGAAAACGCCTAATAGTTTCAATGTGATAGTGGAAGTGCCGGCGGAAAGTTTGTGTCCAGTCAAATATGAATTGGATAAGGACAGTGGAGCACTGTTTGTTGATAGATTTATAGCGACATCAATGAGATATCCATGCAACTATGGATTTGTCCCAAACACTCTTTCGGACGACGGTGATCCCATAGATGTTTTGGTCATCACAGAGTATCCGCTGTTGGCCGGGGCGGTAATTCCCTCTAAGCCAATAGGGGTTTTAATTATGGAGGATGAGAAAGGTGGTGATGAAAAAATAATTGCTGTTCCAACGGAGAAAATGAATAGCGAATACTCCACTTTGGATGAAATAGCCCAAGTTCCCGAAATTCTTCTAAACAAAATTAAACATTTTTTTGAACACTACAAGGACCTTGAAAAGGGCAAATGGGTAAAGGTGTCCGGATTCAAAAATTCTACCGAGGCGAAAAAAAAGATCCAGGAGGCTATAGAGAGATCTAAATTACCCCAGGAGGAAAACTAATCCTGATACTCCGATGATAGCCGTTGTCGGCCTCTCGAGGTTTCGTCCTGTCCCGTGGAATCTGGATTTGGAGCCCGAGGCCGGCTCCTAGGGGAAATTTACTTCGCACATCATTGGAGCATGATCGGAGGCCTTCTCCTTTCCGCGAGTCTCCTTTGAATATATTTTACAGCCCAGGACAGAATTTGTAGCTGCCGGGGTGGTCAGTATTGCGTCTAATCTAAAACCCTGATTTTTTTCCCACATAAAATATGGTCTGTAGCCCCACCAGCTATACTCTATAAGCTCGGGGTTTAGTTTCCTCCAAACATCACTAACTCCGACGTCTAGAAGCCCTCTGAATTTTTCTCTCTCCTCCTCGGTGCAGGTGATATTACCATCCTTTTTAGTGGTGTAGACGTCCATGTGCAGATTGGGGCAAATATTGTAATCGCCTCCGAAGAAGGCAATTTCATCTGCCACAACACTCTCTCTGAGCTTCGCCGCAAGTTTGTCAAAGAAATCCAGCTTTTGGACAAAGCTTTCTGTGGTTTTGACGTCATCAATTCCACTGTTCATATCCTTAACGGTTGGCCCGCCGTTTGGAGCGTAGATGGATGCTATTTTTATAGTCTTACCTCCCAGATCAAAATGAGTCTCCATGTATCTAGAATCCGTATTGTCGTAGTTTTGTCCGTCTAACAGAAGTCCTCTGCTTGTCCCATATATTGGAAATTTTGAAAGGATGGCAACTCCATTCCTAGCCTTTTGCCCAAAAATTTCCACATTGTACCCCAAATTGTCTAGTTCAAAAAGTGGGAACTGTTGCTCTTCACATTTCAATTCTTGCAGTAGTAATACGTCCGGCCTATATTCATCAACCCAATCCATGAGATTTTCTAGTCTGGCTCTTACGGAGTTGACATTCCAGGTGGCGATTCTCAACACGTTGCCCCCTCTAAAAATTTGAAGAATAGGTGAAAAACGTAAATCATGTTTGTTCTGAAAAGATTAGTCTATTGCCGATAGTAGAATTCTAATGTAGTAATTTGTCAAACTATTTAAATTTATATTGGCCATTAGAGTTGAAAATAATTATTTCACTGATATGTTGACTGTGTTTATTAAGTATTAACAGTATTTGTATGTCTATGACTGAGAACAAAAAAAGCTGTTTCCTAGGGAATATGTCTAGAGAAATAAAAATTCTTTATATAACTGTATTTCTTCTATTCGCGTCAGTTGTTACTCTGTGTTTTGGGGTATGTCGTCTCTATAGACAGGGAAATAGTTCGATTTTCAATGAAAAAATTTCCCTCTGGATAACCAATAATCCAAAAGCTATCATTGATTCGGTAAATCAATATGCTGAAAAGCAACAGAGCGAACAGCGCGAAAAACATATGGATGAAGTTTCCGAAAATATAAAAAAGAATAGAGAAGTTATTTTCGATGAAAAAAGCGCGGGAGTCCACAACCCCGGTGGCCAGAAAACCATAGTGATCTTTTTCGACTATAACTGTGGGCATTGCAAGAATGCGTCCAGGGCTATAGACAACGTTGTTAAAAACGATCCAAATGTAAGGGTAATTTTTAAAGATCTACCTATTTTTGGGGGGGCATCAACTCTTGCAGCAAAATATTCAGTTGCGGTGTCTATGGTCGAAGGCCGAAAATTCCTGGATTTCCATAGGGCCCTGATGAATGGTTCTGCTAGAGATGAAAAAACCATAGAGGATGCATTGGTGGTTGCAAAGATCAGTGTGGAAAAGATTAGAAAAATTCTCAGTTCAAAATCTAAAGAAATTGATGCTAGATTGGAAGATAATATGAAATTGGCTGGGGCTCTGGGTATTGAAGGTACTCCTGCAATGATAGTGGGTGAGCAATTTATTCCGGGTTACATTAACGCAGATAAAATGAGGAATATATTAAAATAATTGAAGTTTGGCATTCAAACCCACTAGAGGATTAGCTATGGCGCTGAAACATTCTCCGTGTGGTGGACAGGATGATTTTCTAGCGGGGAAAACTAGATCCTCTGGAATGACAGCGCTGGCGGTGGTAGTTATGCTGGCAGTGCTGGGCCAGTGTCACCTTCCGGAGGAGCTTGGAGAAAATTTTCCTCCCAGAGAGGAGGACAATATCCCTGGGAAGGACATCTCCGAGAAACCCATTGTTGATGATAGATATTATACGGGGAAGAACGAAGAGCAGGAGGACATTAGATCTATACTGGGTGAAAAATATCACAATTATTCGGATGTTCTGGAAAAACATGGGGATCTAAAGAGCTCCAGATATTTTGAAGCTCTGAGCGAAAAAACAAAGGACGGTGATCTGGGAGCAAAATTCAAATCCCAGGATTTGCTAGTGGGTACTCCGGAGCAGCTGGCTGATCTATATTTTCTTTTCAACTGCTGGTTTTATTTCGAAACCGAAAACAAAAACCTAGGAGAGGCGGCTATTTGTAAAAATTCCTTTTTGAGGCTGAGCCGGCATCTAAAAATAAATGGTGGAGACAGTGGTAAAATTATCAATGCTGAGAAAAGTTCTGGTGTTAATTTAACCAGAGAAGAGGAGGCTGTTTTTATAGAATTTATCAAAAACGGAAGTATTGATATTCTCTTTGACTATGATTCCTATAAATTAAATC
Organism: Rickettsiales bacterium; assembly: GCA_031268035.1. GTDB lineage: Bacteria > Pseudomonadota > Alphaproteobacteria > Rickettsiales > UBA1997 > CALXRO01. Next base: position 21,683 of record JAIRXW010000019.1, on the reverse strand, counting down.
CCACCGCAGTTGGAAAGATTGGGTTTCTGTTAAAATATCTGAACAGTATAAAGAGTGACTATAGAATAGCCGTAATTGGCCACGCCGATAGATCGGGCAAACCGATATACAACAACACTATGGCTCGGAGAAGGGCTAACAGTGTATTTAACATTCTAGTGAAAAATGGAGTTCCGCAAGATCTCATCAGTGTTCAGGGTGTTGGCTCCAGATCACCAAAAATCATAACCCGTAGTGGAGCCAGAAACGTATTTAATAGAAGAGTCGAAATCATAGTGGATATTAACTATAGAAACCAGGATTTTCAACAGGAGCCGCAGATAGTAAATCGGCCTGACGCGACTCCAGTTCCGGCCAAAACTCCGGAGCTAGAGAATGGGGTTGTTCCTAAAACCAAAGAAATCTGATGGTCCGATCCCCATTTCTAGGATCGGGCGCCGTGCCAGATAGCTACCTCTAGGGTTGCTTTTTACTGGAGATTTTACCTGGCGTTCTCCTGCCACTGCCTGTGATGGGAATGTGTATTTTCAGAACGCCGTTGTCCATTTCTTTTTTCAGGTTTTTTGTTGTGGCGCCAGTCTTGGGAATACTGAAATTCTGAGAAAAAGATGTGTAGGAGTAGATTTCGCCGTCTCTGTCGTTCTTCAGGCTTTCCATCTTTTTTTTGATCGTCAGAATCGAATTATAGAGTGAAACTTCCATAAAATCCACATCAGAGCCCTCCGGCAAACCCTTCACATCCACTATACATTCCCTATCTCCATCTTTATAGTTGATTATGATATCGAATTCTTGCTTTCCATTTTCCCTCAGAGTATCCTTTGTTTTCTCCTTTGGTTCGGTGGGGTTGATACCTTTTTCTCCTCCGCTATGCACTTCCTTGGTATTTTTGGCCTTGCCCAGCTCCTTGGTTTTTCTATTCTCCACCGTGCTCCTTCCGTTCCCCCAGAGTTGTTTGCTTCCGTAGAAATTATAGCTGACAAAATCATTTTGAATTTTTTCAACTTTTTTCAGTAGATCATTGATCTCTCTTTCGAACCTGTTGAATTTTCGTTCCATCATATAGAGGTTAGATGCATTATCTAGAGCGCCCAGAGGGCAGGCTCCTCTGTGGACTCCGTTGGGACCCGAAAGCAGCAGTTTTTCGAGTTTTTTATTTTGCACCAACAATATACAGCAAATAAAGACCAATAGTCCCGTAAATAGGATAAATACTCGATTTTCGGGGCTAGAAAAACTATTTTTTTCCATAGGAATGCCTATTTTCAACTAATGGTTAGTATTATACATTAAAAAAATGAAAATTCAATGGGCTTTTAAATTCTGAATAGATTTTAAACACTGGAACATCATTCGAAGACTGGTGATTTTTGGTTGCGGGGGTAGGATTTGAACCTACGACCTCCAGATTATGAGCCTGGCAAGCTACCGAGCTGCTCTACCCCGCGCGGACCGTGGGGTAATGTTAGAATAATAAAATTTAAAACTCAACTGTGTCGTTAGTAGAATCACGGTAATTATCAAAGTCTTTTAAAATTATTTGCTATTAGGATAGAATTTTCGAGTGGGGGCGTTCTCTTTTTTTATTTTCTTTGCAAGTGCAATTTAGGTTGAAATAAATAATTAATCGCTGTATATTAGGATAAATATTCATTGGTTTTCCATAGATTGTATATGCCTTTGCTGAAATTTAATTTATCATTAGGATAGAATTTTTTGAGTTGGGCTGCAACCATGCACACTAGAGATCATTTGTTGGTTTTCGTCCTTTTTCTTCTGGAATACATGTTCTTTCCATGCCGAAAAGCCGCCTCCGATTTATTTTTTTCCCTGCCGGAGGGAATACGCGCCGAGCGACTAAATGAGAACAGGCCTAGAAAAATAGTAAATACCTATAAAAATACTGGTCAAATAGAAAATCAGTATCGGGGAGAGCTAAAGTACAAACCTAGCAATAATGGGATCACCAACTATAGAGAGGGTAGATTTTATGTGAATTTTTTCTTTTCCCATAAGAATTTTTCTCCCAATGGAATAGAAAATAATGGAAAAGTTTCAAAAATTAAAGTTGGCAAACTAGAAAATTCCTTCTCCGCAGCCTTTGGCTACTATATAAATAGTAGTATGGGTCTAGAATTTGAATATTTTGACTATTCTGATTTTATATCCGCCATAGATCCACCCATATGGTATGGGGTGGTGGATGGCAGAGTCAACGTGGAGAATTATATCCTAAATTTTCTGTTGGAAATTAATAATTCCGAAATTATACCTCTTTTTGGAGCGGGCATTGGATTTGTGAAGAGCAACTTTAAGCAGGAGGTTGAGGTTGGAGATTTCGAAATTAGAGGCAGGGATAGTTTGATGTTTCAATTTATTGTTGGATTTGAATTTGTGCTCAATGAACAGATGCTGTTTTGTTTTAGATATAGATCGTCCGATGTTTTGGGGTATATTGGGAAGAAAAATGATCCCCTATTTAAATACAATAAAATAAGTAATATTAACATTGGTTTCAAATATATATTGTAGCTGAAACCTTTTAGGGAGAGAACAGTGAAGAATGTGGCGATAGCCTGCGATAGGGCCGGCCGAAAACTCAGGGATTTTATAGTTGGTTCCAGAGGGGAATTCAGCCAATTTAATTTTATTGACCTTGGCACCAACAGTGACAGTCCTGTGGACTATCCTGACTATGCTAGGCTAGTTGTCGAAAAAATTCTTAGCGGAGATGCCGACTTCGGTGTGCTGATATGCGGTACCGGAGTTGGAATGTCTATGGCGGCTAACAGATTCAAAGGTATAAGGGCTGGTCTATGCCATAATGGCCTTGAATCGAGACTAGTCAGAGAACACAACGACGCCAACATTCTCTGCCTGGGAGCAAGAATTATAGGTGAAGAGTGTGCCCTAGAAAACCTTAGGGTATTTCTGAACACTCCATTCGAGGGCGGCCGCCATGCTCTGAGAATTCAAAAATTGGATCTCTAGCTGCTCTGATTTTTTTAGGGTTTCCATAGACGCCTGAACAACATGACAAAATCCATGATGGGCTTCTTTAGGAAAAAATCAAAGATGGCTAAAATTGTGGTGCCGACAGCAGTGTAGACCACTATCAGCAACAATTCATGCTTTAGAGTACTTTCTAATTTTTTTCCGACGATGAGCTCGCTGAAAAATTTCTTTTTTTCCGGTGTTATGAAGGAATCACTCAGGTCTTCGTAGTTTTCAAATTTTTTTCTCTCATCTCTGTGATGGCCATCCATAACTATGTCCATGCGAAAATCTTTAAATAATTTTATGTATTCCTTGCTTGGCGCGACTCCATCCTTCATATACTGTTCCCAGCTTCTGGCGAATAGCTCCTCCTCTTCCGTAGTGAATCCATTTATAAAAAGTCTTCGGTCGGTGTAGGCGTTGACTCTCAGGGAACTGCCAACCACGGAACAAATTATATTGAAATCATTTATAGCTTGACTGTTATTAAATAGGGCAACCATTATGCCAATGAGATATCTCAGATAGTGCCCAAATTCATGGATAAATGTTGTGCTGGTCACATCAGTTTTTTGCAGGCATATGGTACTGTTGCTGCAATTGACCATTTTATTCTTAAAAAATTTGGATTTTTTGAAATAATAGTCCCTCACCTGGCAGACACCAAAGGCATAGCTATCCAGTTCTGGATCTATTTTCAGATTTAGAGGCAGACACCTGTAAAGTTCTCTGGCCGTCATACCATATCTGCTCGCTAGATTTATATATATGGCCCTAACGAGCTTCAGGTTGTACCTAGTCTGCCTCTTATTGTAGTGCTTCCTCAGTATTTTACCGAACTTGCGCTCTACTACATTCAAAAATCTGTAGTTGAGAAAGGACATGATCTAAACCTATTTTTCATAGCTGTTTCTCAGCAAACTATCAATTAGTCTGACACCATAGCCGGTGGCTCCGCTGTTCACGAAAAAGCATTTTTTATCATCTATAAAGGCTGTGCCAGCTATGTCCAGGTGTGCCCATTTGGGGTGATCAGCTATGAATTTTTGTAAAAATTGAGCTGCTGTTATGGAGCCGGAGTGTGCCGCTGTGGTTATGTTTTTCATATCGGCTATTTCTGAGTTGATCATTTTATCGTAATTCCCTCCAATTTTGTCCAGAGGCATCTCCCAGCAGTACTCTCCGGTGTCCTCCGAAGCTCTGCGTATATTCTCTGCCAGAGTTCTATTGTTCGAGAACAGCCCGGCTTTGTAGGGACCTATGGCCGATATTATGGAGCCAGTGAGAGTGGCCAGATCTATTATAGTATCTGGTTTATACTGACTCGCCACATAGTACAGTAAATCAGCTAACACCAGTCTACCCTCTGCATCCGTGTTCAGTATTTCCACTGTTTGACCAGAGAGACTCTTTATAATATCTCCTGGTCTAGTGGCCTGGCCAGAGGGCATATTTTCCACAAGTCCAATGGCTCCGATGACATTTATTTTTGCCTTTCTTTCGGCCAAAAGTTTTAGGGTCGACACAACGACGGCCGAACCAGCCATATCGCATTTCATGTCGTACATTGATTTGCCCCCCTTAAGGGAAATACCCCCGCTGTCAAAGGTTACTCCTTTGCCCACAAGGGCCACTGGATTTTCAAATTCTTCCAGGCCTTTCCATTTTAGCAGCACCACCTTAGATTCGGCACTACTTCCCTCGCCCACAGAGAGCAGTAGATTCATCCCAAGCTCCCGCAACTTTTTCTCTCCCAGAACATCTACCTCGAGTCCGTATTTTTGCATATTCCTGCACAGTTGGCTATAGGATTCTGGACCGATGGCGTTGGCGGGCTCGTTTACAAGATCTCTGCAGAAGAATACATTATTCTTAAGTAGGGAAAAATCTCTGTAGCTGGTCTCGGCCTTTTTTATATTTTTTACAATTACTGTCAGGGTTTTTGGGGAGACTATTGATTTATCTTTATTTTCTTTATTTAGATATTTATTAAATCTATAGTCGGCTAGCTCTATGCCGAACAGCAGGTCGAGAATTTTTTCGTCGTTATCCTCTTCAGCGCAGTTATTCAGGGACAGCACTATATCTTCAAATTTATTATCTTCCATATATTCAAAAAGTTTCCAGCCGGAATGTCTAAGTTCCACAGCTTGGGTGTTATCGCCGAGACCGACGAGAATCTCTATTCTTCTGTCTTCAGAGCAGGTTATAATTTTTTTTCCGTCACCGGCCCTGAAAGTTGTTTTAGAGGATAGTTCTTTATTTTTTTTAAAAAATTTTTCTGTGTAGAGTGACACTAAAATTCCGCTCTCTGGCGTGGCCCCTTTGAAAAAAACTTTCATAGTATAGCTAATAATTATTGCTACCCCAAGTCTAAGGATAGAATTTTTAAAAGTAAATGGTGGCATTAAACTCATTTGGAATAGATAGGAGGATATTCTTGCCGAATATATAATGAATATGGTGGGGTGTGGGCGGAATTAAATATAAACTGATAAGTTCTATCCCCCTTGTAATACACGTTGCTGATACCTATATACTAGGACGTCTTACATATTAAGAATGTTGTTGGGGTTTAAATGAATAAAATTATAGGTATAGATCTTGGTACAACGAATTCCTGTGTGGCCGTTATGGAAGGAAGCAGTACAAAGGTAATAGAAAATTCTGAGGGGGCCAGAACCACACCTTCTGTGGTGGCCTTCAGTCGGGAGGGAAGTAAAATTGTTGGAGATTCGGCGAAGAGGCAGGCTGTCACAAATGCTGAAAATACAATATATTCGGTCAAAAGACTTATAGGTCGTAGATTTAATGAGAGAGTCGTTCAGGATAGTCTTGACAAGGTTCCCTATAAAATAGGGGCCGCTGGCAATGGTGATGCCTGGGTGGAGATAAAGGGAGAAAAATATTCGCCCAGCCAGATAAGCGCCTTTGTTCTCCAGAAAATGAAGGAAACGGCCGAGGCCTATCTGGGAGAAAAAGTTACAGAGGCGGTGATCACCGTTCCCGCCTATTTTAATGATTCCCAAAGACAGGCCACAAAGGATGCCGGCAGAATAGCTGGATTGGACGTTAAGAGGATCATTAATGAGCCAACGGCGGCTGCCCTGGCCTATGGTCTAGATAAGAAGGGGAATAGAATCGTAGCGGTCTATGATTTGGGTGGCGGTACATTTGATGTGTCTATACTGGAAATGGGAGATGGGGTTTTTGAAGTGAAAGCCACAAATGGAGATACATTTCTCGGAGGTGAGGATTTTGACACTAGAATTCAAAAATTTCTCATAGACAGCTTTAAATCCTCCAGCGGGATAGATCTGACCGGAGATAATTTGGCCATACAGAGACTTAAGGAGGCGGCTGAAAATGCCAAAAAGGAATTGTCCACCACGACAGAAACTGAAATTAATTTGCCCTACATAACGGCCGATGCAGCTGGCCCAAAGCATATGAATATAAAATTGACCAGAGCAAAACTGGAACAGCTAACCGCCGATCTGATAGAGAGGACCATAGAACCCTGCAGAAAGGCCATAAATGATGCCGGTCTAAAGGCTAGTGATATAAACGAGGTTGTTCTGGTCGGCGGCATGACAAGAATGCCGAAGGTCCAGGAGGTTGTGAAGGAATTTTTTGGAAGGGAACCTCACAGGGGCGTGAATCCGGATGAGGTTGTGGCCATTGGCGCCGCTATCCAGGGGGGCGTTCTGCAGGGGGATGTGAAAGATGTTCTCCTGCTAGATGTGACTCCACTTTCTCTGGGTATAGAAACTATGGGAGGCGTTTTCACAAGACTCATCGATAGGAACACAACAATCCCCACCAAAAAAAGTCAGGTGTTTTCCACGGCAGAAAATAACCAGCCTGCCGTTACTATAAAGGTGTTCCAGGGTGAAAGGGATATTGCTACCTATAATAAATCTCTCGGAGAATTTACTTTGGATGGTATACCGCCCGCACCCAGAGGTATGCCCCAGATAGAGGTTACATTTGATATAGATGCCAATGGGGTTGTCAACGTTTCAGCAATAGATAGGGGTACCAACAAGGCGCAGCACATCACGATACAATCTTCCGGAGGGTTATCGGAGGCTGAAATTGAAAAAATGATGAAAGATGCTGAACTCAATGCGACAAGTGATAGGGCTAAAAAGGACTTGGTGGATGCCAAAAACCATGCCGACTCGCTGATCTACTCTATAGAGAAGTCTATGGTTGACTACGGAGATAGACTAACGGAAGAGGAAAAAAACAACATCAACGTAGAGATCGAAGCCACAAAGAAAGTTCTGGAGGGAGAAGATCTAGAGGCTCTGAAGAGTGCAACGGAAAAATTGACCAATGCTTCCATGAAACTTGGGGAAAAGGTATATCAGGCCCAACAGCAGGGCGCTGCTGGCAGCACAGCCGGCGCTGCCAATGAATCCGCCGCGAACGACGACGGTGTCATAAGTGGTGAATTCAAAGAGAAAAAGTAAAATATACTGGGTCAGCGCAGTGCAGCGTCCATCTGCGCTGCGTGTCGTTCTGGCTGCCGACGAGTATCTGATGCTAGAAAACACATTCTGCCCGTTGGGGCCAATATTTATCCGCTGTTAATTGGGATTAGCTGTGGACCGAACAGCGAAGGACTAAAAATGGCATTTATATACAGAAAAAAACAACAGATGAACTGGGATCCCGGGGGGATAGCGTTCCATCAAGGGTTTAGAGGTTCCAGGAGAAAATTATCACTACTAGGTAAAATAAAAATTTCAATTAGATTTAATTTCCGGTGATGGATTTGACTTTTTATATTTTAGCTCATATTATAGAGTAATCTTTTTTAAGGGTAACAAAAAATTATGGGCAGTGTTTTTGAGAGAGTTAAGGGGCTAGTTATTAAAAATCTGGGAGCTGACGAATCTTCTATCACAGAAAACAGTAGTTTTGTTGAAGATTTGGGCGCCGACAGTCTTGATCAGGTAGAGTTGGTTATGGCCTTCGAGGAAGAATTTGGGGTTGAAATACCCGACGAGATTGCTGAAAAAATAACAACAATCAGAAAGGCTGTTGATTATATCGAACAAAACATCAAGGTTAATTAGTACTTTTTTGATATAAAAATTGGCTTACATACGCGCTAATCAATATGGACAGGAGAGTTGTAGTTACGGGAATTGGTATGGTTACTCCACTGGGGGTGAGTTGCGCCAAGAGTTGGCAAAATATAGTGGACTCGAAAAGTGGGATAAAAATCATAGAAGGATTTGATTCCAGCGATCTTCCAGAGGGAATAAGTAGGGTGGCTGGCGAGGTGAAATTTGGGGAATCCGCGTTGGGTCTGTTCAACCCGGAGGATTTTTTCCTTGAAAAAAAAGATATACGGAAAACCGATAAATTCATGTGGTTTGGTCTAAGCGCCGCCACTGAGGCTATAGCGGACTCCCATTGGGAGCCAGCAAACGAAGAGGAGGCCGGTAGAACCGGTGTTGTCATTGGATCTGGCATAGGTGGTCTGGAGAGTATACAGGAAACTGGAAAAGTTGTCGTTGAGAAGGGAATAAGAAAAATTAGCCCATTTTTTGTTCCAAAGAGCCTCATAAATCTTGTGGCTGGTCACATATCTATAAAATATGGTTTCACTGGACCTAATTTAGCCTTTTCCACCGCCTGTTCTACAGGTACTCACTCTATAGGGGAGGCTGCAAATATAATAGCGAGAGATGACGCCGACGTTATGGTCGCGGGAGGTACAGAGGCTCCCATATGTATGCTGGGTGTCGGTGGATTTTCTAACATGCATGCACTGTCTATAAAATTTAACGACAGGCCGGACAGGGCGTCTAGACCCTGGGATAGAGATAGGGATGGTTTTGTCATAGCGGAGGGCGCCGGTGTGATGGTCCTTGAGGAATACGAACACGCAAAAAATAGAGGAGCGAATATATATTGTGAAATTAGGGGCTATGGTCTGAGTGGAGACGCCTATCACATAACGGCGCCGGATGCAGAGGCTAGGGGCGCTAGAAGGTCCATGGCGATGGCCCTAAAAAAAGCTAGACTAAATCCAGAGGATATAGACTACATTAATGCCCATAGCACATCTACCCAGGTTGGTGATAAACTTGAATTCTCTGCTGTTAGAGATGTGTTCGAGGGGTCTAGGGAAAAGCTTCTCATGTCGTCCACAAAATCTGCCCTTGGCCATATGCTAGGAGCTGCGGGTGCGGTGGAAGCTATATTTACGGCCCTGGCCATTAGAGATGGGATAGCTCCCCCAACGCTCAACCTAGATAATGTTGATGAAGATTGTCGCGGAATAGATCTTATTCCCCACGAAGCTAGAAAAAAAGATATTAAATTTGCTATGTCTAATTCATTCGGTTTCGGTGGGACAAATGCAACGATTATCCTGGGTAAAGTATAAACAATATGCCGCTATAGCTCAGATGGTAGAGCAACACATTGGTAATGTGTAGGTCGCGGGTCCAATTCCCGCTAACGGCACCAGATTCTATCTATTAATTTTCCATGTCTAATTCATTCGGTTTCGGTGGGACAAATGCAACGATTATCCTGGGTAAAGTATAAACAATACGCCACTATAGCTCAGATGGTAGAGCTACACATTGCTGGTGTGTGGGTCGCGGGTCCAATTCCTGCTAGCGGCACCAGATCCTGTGTTACGTCTCCGGTATTCTAGATGGCCGTTGGGTCTGGGCAGGGCTTCCTGAAATTTATCCTATTCTATAGCCAGACGGTTTTCTACATATTATTTTGATTCGCCCATCCGAACAGCAGAGCGGCCAGTGCCTCGTCCAGATAATGGAAAACCTATCTTGATTTATTCATTAAAACAGCGGGGCGACCAGTGGCTCGTCCAGATAATGGAAAAGGTTTCGCTGGGGCGATTTGTTTTTTTTATTGGCTACGGACTTAGCCCTTCACCACAGTATCTATTTTCACCAGTGTGGTCAAAATTCTCTCCAGTTGGTCCAATCTTATCATATTTGGACCATCACAGGGAGCAGTATCTGGATCCTGATGAACTTCGGCGAATAGGACACCAATGCCAACGGCAACGGCGGCTCTTGCTATCACCTCTGCCATTTCTCTGTTACCCAGAGAGCAGGCCGTGCCTGCGCCCGGTCTCTGGGCCGAATGGGTACAGTCACAGCACACTGGACAGCCAGTTTCTGCCATTATTGGATAACAGGTCATATCGTTAACCAGAGCATTATAGCCAAAAAATGTGCCTCTATCACATAGAATAACATTTGTATTACCAAATGATTCTAATTTTTCGTATATGTAGTGTGTTTCTCTGGGGGAGATGAATTGTCCTTTCTTCACATTTATAACTTTGCCACTCTCGGCGGCTGCTCTGAGCAGATCTGTTTGTCTGCAGAGGAAAGCCGGCACCTGAACCACATCGACGGTTTTGACCACTGGATGTTTGTATTGTTCGGCGGTGTGCATGTCCGTGAGTATCGGGCAACCAACTAGTTTTCTAACTTCCTGGAAAATTTCTACGGCCTCATCTATGCCCACACCTCTTTTGCCCTTCGCACTGGTTCTATTGGCCTTATCAAAGGATGATTTAAATATATAGTTAATCCCCAGTCTATCGCAGATATTTTTAATCGATTTTGCCATCATAACCGCGTGTTCCAGGCTTTCGAGCGCGCAGGGCCCGGCCATAAGCGTAAATCTAAGATCATTGGAAATTTTAAAATTACCCACAGTTACTGTTCTGTTCTGCATAGTTTATCACGCTAGTTCTCACCTATTTGGGGCAGGGTAAAACTTCTAGGGGATAAAGTCAACAGCTGTGTTTTTTAAAAAAAATACCCTCTTCCCCAAAAAATATACGAAATAAATTTGCTATCTATGTTCGAATTTTATCCGGGCTGTCGGGCTTTGGACTTTCTAAAAACTCTTCGAAGAATAGCTATGCCAGCTATAATCATAGGTAGAGAAAGAATTTGTCCCAGGGTCACAGAGGAGAGCAGAGGGGGAAGTTTAAAATCGGGTTCTCTAAAAATTTCTATAAAAATCCTGAATATGCCATATAGCAGCAAAAATATTCCGGAATTCAGCCCCCTCACCTTTAGTTTTTTCCTTCGCAGAATACCCAGCATGACTATAAATATAACTACACCCTCAAAGAAGGCCTCATAGAGTTGGCTGGGGTGTCTAGAAAGGCTGTCTGCCGTTGGGAACACCATGCCCCAGGGCATACCCGTGGGGCGCCCGTAGAGTTCTAGGTTTATAAAATTCGCTATTCTACCTAGGAATAGGCCAATGGGAGCGGCTATAGATAGCATATCCAAAAAAAGAAACAGATCTAGGGAGTATTTTCTGCACAGTAGGATGGATGCGATAATGACACCCAGCAGTCCCCCGTGGAATGACATTCCCCCGTGCCACAGAGCAAAGATTTCGAGCGGGTGTCTGGCAAAATATCTAATGCTGTAGAATGCTATGTAGCCCAATCGACCACCGATTATAATACCCAATATTATATGGAGAATAAAATCATTGTAGAAATCTTCATTGTCCAGTCCGAGTTTGCAGAGATCGTTGAGATATCTAATGATCCTATGGGCCGCAACTATTCCTAGAATATAGGCAACGGAGTACCATCTTATTTGGATGGGTCCAAAACTCAGTATATTTGGATCGAAGAACGGCAATATTATCTGAAGCATGGTAACATGGTAAAAAAATTTATTAAACTACGGACGTATCGCCCATCCTTTCCTATTCCACCGTCACTGATTTCGCCAAATTTCTCGGTTGGTCTATATCCGTCCCTCTCTCTAGAGCGCTGTAGTAGGCTATCAGTTGGAGGGGAATTATCATGGAGAGAAGTATTTCAAACTTATTTCCCGTGTCCGGGGTCTTTATATGGCCGAATATTCTTTTGTCCTCTCTAGATTTATTGCCGATAACTATGACTTTGCCATTTCTAGCCAAAACCTCCTCTAGAGAGGATAGATTCTTTTCATAGAGTAAATTACTGTTGTTGAGAACAAACACAGGCACATTTGGATCCACCAGGGCTATAGAACCGTGTTTCAGCTCTCCGCTGGCAACTCCATAGGCTGGGATATAACTTATTTCCTTTATCTTTAGAGCGCCCTCGAGGGCCATGGGAAATAATATGTCCCTCCCTATGTAAATTAGGTGGGGCGCCCCAGCTATAGTTTTGGATATACTTTTAATGTCATCGACATAGGTCGGCGTCAGAGCTTCATCCATAATGCCTGCCGAAGCGATGAATTCGTCTATAAGACTGTGGTACCTTTCGGAGGAGATTTTTTCTCTTTGTTTCGCCATTTCTATGGCCAGAAGATACAACACAGCTACCTGCGAAGTGAAGGCCTTTGTGGATGCCACACCAACCTCGACGCCAGCCTTGGTTTCCAGAACTATATCGGATAGCCCAACCATAGTGCTCTGTGTCGCATTTAGGATCGAAAGTATTTTTTGTTTTTTTTCTCTGCAGTATTTTAGAGCGGCGATGGTATCGGCGGTCTCTCCGGATTGGGATATAAATATGGCCAAGTTTCCTCTTTTTAGAGGGTTGGTTCTGTATCTAAATTCTGATGCTATATCCACATTGACATACACAGCCGCTAGATCCTCTATGAAATATTTAGCTACACAGCCGGCATAGTATGAGGTGCCGCAGGCAACAATTGTGAGAAAATTAATCCTCTTCAGGTCAAAATTAAATTTTCCAAGATTAATCTCCTTCGTTTCCAAATTTATATACTCTCTGATAGTTCTTCGCAGAACATCTGGCTGCTCATAGATTTCCTTGAGCATAAAATGGCTGAAATCTTTCCTGTCAACTCGAGTGTTGTCCACGTCCAATTTTTCCTTTTCTCTATTTACCCTGTGCCCCCTAGCGTCAACGATGCTAATTTCTCTGGGGGTTACTATAGCTCTTTCGCCGTCCTCCAACCGTATAAAATTATCCGCTAGACCAGCAAATGCCACCGTTGATGAGGCTATAAAATTTTTATTGGCCGAGCTTCCGAGCACAATGGGAGAACCATTTTTTGCCACAAAAAGTTTGTCCGGAGTATCTCTGAACATCAGCACAATACCATAGCTGCCCGTTAATTGGTCAAGAGATTGGAAGAAAGCTTTCTCCTGGTTACCTATTTTTGCAAAATTATAGGATACAAGGTTGCCTATTACTTCGGAATCTGTTTCCCCGTAGAACCGAAGACCCTCACCTAGCAGATGGGTTTTTAGATCCAAATAGTTTTCTATTATGCCGTTGTGTACAATAATTACATCCTCTGAGAACGAAGTATGAGGATGAGTATTCAGCTCATTGACCCCTCCATGGGTGGCCCATCTGGTATGGGCTAGGGCTATGTTTGATCGAAAGTTTTTTGGGATTTTGTCTTCCAGATTTTTTATTTTGCCGACACTTCTAATGACATCAAAATTACCATCACAGAGTATTCCTATGCCGGCCGAATCATATCCCCTATACTCAAGCCGTTTCAATGACACTATGGTTTGGTCAACCACGTCTAAACCTTCTTCGGCGACAACCCCAACTATACCACACATAGCAAATATCCCCACATAATTAATTTTGGAATACGGCGCTAGGATAGCAAAATAGACTGTACTAAATAAACCAATATTCCAATTAGCTGCCGCAGTGTATATAGATATTAAAAATAAAGTAAAGATAAAATGTGTGAATTTATTCTACCTAAATAGAGATTTTCCCGCCGCGCTCTGGAACTATTCAAAAAATCCATGGATTTATCGGGGAGTTCTCCACACTTGACTTCCTCTAAAAAATGGGGTATACTCTCTTTATAGAAGATCTGCCCAGGAGACTCCAGAGACTCCAGAGAGGACCCAGGTGGGTCATCGGTCGTTCACTAGCCAGAGTTGCTCCAGAGTCTGTTGGGCCACCCGGTGATAACCTCCCCCGAAAATTTTAATTTTTATGTGCTGGTCTAGTGGCTAGCCAGGCGGGGATGTTTTACCCTCGAAGACTGAGGGCTGGCTGTAGGAAGCCGGAATGCTGTGTGATATGAGTATTATATGCTATAAACTATTCAGCCCGGGGAAAAACAATCTAGAGGCCCGTGGCGGTGCAGGAAATTAATTTTTCTGTACAAAAATAATTTTCATGTTAACATTTCTTTTCTGCAGAGGCACATATTATATGTTGGAAAACCTGAAGGAACTCATAATGGGGGGGAGGAAATTTCTTCCGATATTCGAAGGCGGGAAGGGGATAGGAATATCCACCGGAATAACCGCCGGGCATTTTGCCTGCAGTGGCTGTGTAGGCACTTTTTCTGGAGTTAACCCAGATCTAATTGACGGAAATGGAAAAACCGTAAGAGTTCTCCTGAAGGCCAGAACCAGACTGGAAAGACACCTGGAAATGATCCAAAATTCAATAAACGGTATAATATCGCACGCCAAAACAGCCAGAGATATAGCATCTAATTTTGGGAGAATCCATATGAATGTTCTATGGGAGATGGGTGGAACGGAAAAAATATTGGTCAATACTCTCTCTAAACTCAAGGGAGTAGTGCAGGGAGTAGCCTGCGGCGCAGGTTTGCCCTATAAACTGGGAGATATATGTGCCAAGTTTAGAGTAAACTATCTTCCCATAGTCTCTTCTCTGAGAGCTTTTCGTGTACTCTGGAAGAAGAGTTACGAGAGGACGAAGGAATGGCTGGGCGCCGTGATATATGAGTGTCCCTGGAGGGCCGGAGGGCATAATGGTTTTACCCATGCAGAAAATCCCGCAGTGAAGGGCAACACCTACGAAAGAGTCAAGGAACTGAGGAGTTTTATGAATGAGGCGGGTCTCAGAGATATTCCTGTGGTGGTGGCTGGCGGAGTCTGGAATTTGAAGGAATATGAACATTTCCTGAACAACCCGGATATTGGCGATGTGGCCTTCCAGTTTGGCACTAGACCACTATTAACTAGGGAAAGCCCGATATCTGACGAGTGGAAAAATAAATTACTAAAGCTTAGTCCCGAAGATATAAAGCTTAATAATTTTAGCCCAACAGGCTTTTATTCTCTGGCCATAAATAATGTTTTTCTAAAGGAATTGTTTGATAGGAGCGCTAGACAGATTGTCTATTCTGATCTTTACAGTGGTGAATTCAATTCAAAATTTAAAATATCTAATGGCTCTACGGTATTTATCCGCGAAAACGATCTAGAAATTAGTAACAATTGGTTTAATGGCGACCACAGTGTGGTGGTAAAAACTCCGGAGGGGACAATTTTATTCCTAAGACCAGATGAATTCGAAGATCTTAAAAAAGATATACGTGAATGTTCGGGATGTCTAAGCCAGTGCCAGTTTAGCTGCTGGCAACAGTCAGCCAAAAATTATAGTAGCGGCAGGATACCAGATTTTAGAAAAATGTGTATCCAGAAGGCTCTGCAGAATGCTAAAAACAATGAAAATACCCCAAAACAACTCTATTTTGCTGGCAGCGAAGCCTATAGATTTGCGACAGATCCGATGTACAAAAATGGCTATATTCCAACAATTAGCGAACTGGTCAAAGCTCTGCTAGATGGCAGATAAATCCTCCAGCGCTATTGTTTTGGCATTAGAAGCATTTTCCTTAGCTCCTCCAGAGAATATCCTCTAGAGAGAGTCCTCTAGAGAATTGCCTTTGCCTCTGTTCGCGATTGCTAAATCTGGTCGAATTGGCCAGGCTCGTTAGCTGTTCCCAGCACCATTATTTTGGGTCTAGAAGCATTTTCCTAGCTCCTCCAGAGAATCCTCCAGAGAATTGCCTTTGCCTCTGTTTGCTTTTGCTAAATTTTGGATTTCCAGTTCTCTTTTAGGTTCTTGTTCCCCAATTGGCCTATTTACAGTGGTGGGGACTTCTCTAACAAATATTCTAGTTACAAATTCTTGGCCCAGAGTAGAATTCATCCTGGCGACAATGTACTGGCTGTTGTTGCTCAGATAGAAAGAGGCCGACGAGTTGTAGCTAATCACATAGACAATAGCCTGTCCACTGAAACCATTCAGAACAATTCTTTCAAATTTACAGTAGTCGTGGTAGCGTCCACTGACTATATTTTTCCAATTAGTCATTAGGGTGAGGGCGATGCGATATTTTGGTTCGGCGACTAGGGGTTTCAGAAGTTTTCTGGTCGAATTAGCTAGGCTCGTTAGTCTGCCAGTTGTTGGAAAATTATTGTCCGCCATAGTCATTTTTCTGTTTTTCTATCAGGGCCAAAACTTTTTCTTTTTTTTCGTTGCTGTCGGCCACGTGGAAGGAAAATTTGGGAACAAATTTCTCCCTAATTTTATTGGCCACAATCCCTCTAACTTGTCTGGCGAAGGCCCCATTTAGTCTATCCAAAAATTTTCTCTGGTCTTCGGGCTCCAGACCAAATATGCTCACAAGAACTTTCGCACTCTTTAGATCTTTACTCACAGCGACTTCTATAACATCGATAAAAATCTGTTTACCGCCAGAGGAAAATTCACCTTTGGACAGAATATCGCCCAGAGTTCTTCTCAGATCAGAGGATCTTCGTAGTCTGAAATTCTCCGTAGAATTACCATTTGTTTTATAATCTGTTGTGCTCATAGAGAATCTATGGTATAATATCCTTCACTAAATTCTATAAAATTTTCAATGCCAGCATCAGCCAACTTCTTTCTGATGTTGTAGAGCATTGTCTCTAGAACTCTATTGTTCTGTGTTCTAGGGCCCCAGACACTAGCTATAAGGTTTTTCCTATTTATCTTTTTATTTTTAGCCACAACTCTGATCAGCTCTGTTTCCATCTCAGTGAATCGAATAATTACATTATTTCCCAGAAATGTGTTATCATTAAGATTTACCACCCCAGAACGGCAAAATAGCATATTTTCTTGGCTAAAAGACAGGAAATCCATTATTTTCTCCAGAACAGAATTTACTCTGAAGGGAGGTTGTATATTTGTTGCATTGGCAACTGGATCTGGACCAATATTTATTATAAATTTGCCATCCAGACATGCGCCGGCTAAAATTTTATTAATGATGTCGACGCCAACACAATCAAAAAGTATAATGTTGTGAGTTGTGATATCTGTGGGAGGATTATTTATATCTCCAAGACTGATATCTAAATCGCTAGCGATCCTCGTCTCTATTAGATCAATAAGAAATGTATCTCCAGAAAATAACAGCAGATTCATGCCCTAGAGAAATAAAAATAAAAGTATTTTGAACAAAACTATATTAGTCAAGCCCGCCAAAAGGCCCGCTCCGATGTCATCCAGTATGATTCCCAGGGCGCCTTTCATTTCTCTGTCTATTTTGCCTATAATCCAGGGTTTTCCTATGTCGTAAATCCTGAAGAGGATAAATGGAGTTACAAAACTAAAAATAATGAGTATATAGCCATATTTTTCCTGGAAAAAATCTGGTGTATATTTGCCCGTGTGGGAAATTATAAACAGTGACAGAAGGAAACTCAGCAGTTGTCCGAGCACCTCATCTATTACCACTTCGCTGGGATCGTCGGTTGTTTTATTTTCTCTGGTGTAAATGGTGATAGCTTCGAAAGCCAGAAAAAATAATCCTGCAATAAGGGCGAACAAAATAAGAAGTGGTCTTCTTAGATCGAAGTATTTGATCAGTGATAGGACAAGAAACCACAGTGGGAATGCGGCTAAACTCCCCAGTGTGCCGGGACAAAGTTTGCTCCGGCCAAGACCAAAAAATGTGGCAATCGATTCTGCCGCTCTAGACCCTAACATAATAACAATTAGCTCCAACAGGATCACATTATAGCATATATTAGCCTATTGTCAATATTCTTTGCCCGGCCTGACATTGAATACCATTTCTTGGCAGATAAAATTTGTCCTCCGTGGGGAGAGTCCCAGAGACTAACCCTAGGAAAGATGGCTAAAAATACAGAGGGCCAAACTAATGGAATAGAGTCTACTGATGGCATTCCCGCAAGCAATTCTGTCATTTCCGGACACCTGGAAAGAACATCTTCGATCCAGTGAATGCTTCTCATGACCGTTGTCCTGTGTACTTGATAGCTCACAGCCGAATGAAAAAAACTTCTGTTCTCTCTCAGATACTCCAGTGTCATCAGCAGTTTATCTACTGTGCGCAATTTAATTCTATGTTCAGCGGTCCGTATCTTTCTACGCTGGGCTTCCTCTAGTTCAGTCAACATAAATCCAAAGGCGCTTTTTTTGATACCTGTCAGTCTTCTAAAGTCTTCATTCTTTAGATTCTTTGCACTAAATTCATATCAAAATTCATTAGAAGAATTCATTAGCACTTCTCCTTTTTTTCAATCAAAATAACAGTCATTCTCTTTTCTCCCTACCGCCAACTATTTACCTACTGGATAAAATCATAACTTTACAAAATCATCCTAGACACCGGATAAATCCCTGATAAACCCCCGCTGAATCTGGTGCCACAAAAGGGACTCGAACCCCCGACCTACTGATTACAAATCAGTTGCTCTACCAGCTGAGCTAATGTGGCACTTGAAAGTGGCAGACGCCTATACTCTAGCGGTAGAATATTTTTTTACAATTATTTTTTTACCCATTCCAGTCTAGGTGTTTCATGTCATTTTCGGAGACATTTTAAAATTATCCATGGAACACCAGGACCAGGCAAAATCATCTGAGAAAATTTAAACCTTTACTTTTTGTCCCAGTTGTTTTCCGACAAATCTAAACTGGAGTCGGCAGTTGATTTTCAAAACTGCCGGAAGAACTTCTATTTATCACATGCTCGCTGAGGAACGATTGACTTAAGAAAATTAGCCTCTACAATGGAAATACTTTTTATTTATTTTTGTATCAATCTTATGACTAATAGACAATTTGTTTTAATTATCGCCGTACTGTTAATGTCGGTTGGTTTTGTATTTCTCTTTAAACGTTTCAAGCTCACAAGAAGAGATGATTCTAATGAAATTTTTGCTACATCAACTAGAGGAGATATTACCAAAGCTGAAGTTAACGAATATATAACAGAACTCAAGAGAAGTTACGGGGTTACTTTCGATATAAACAATGCGAAGAGCGAAGATAAAAGAGTTTTGGCCGTTGAAATTATAAATAATAAGATTCTTTTAGAGAGGGCCCGGGCTGACGGTATAGCAAACTCGAAGGAATTTATAAAGAGGGCAAGCGAGGCGAGGAATGGCCTAATGAGGGGAATATTTATGGACAGACTCATAGCGAAAAACATAACCGAAGAGATGGTAAAAGTTAAATATGAAGAATTTGTGAATTCCCTAAAGGACAAAAAAGAATTCGAGGTTAGTCACATTGTTGTTAAAGATGAAAAGGAAATAAATCGTGTCCTGAAGGGACTTGAGAATCACACTTTTTTTGAAATGGCAGCAGAATATTCCCTGGACTATAGCAGTAAAGATAATGGAGGAAGTATAGGTTGGATTGTAGAAGATATTCTTGGCGGTGAATTTAGGGATATACTTGTAAAATTACCGCTCAATAAATTGTCAAAGCCATTCAAAACAGAAAATGGTTGGCACATTGTGATAAAAACCGGCGAGAGAAATGCAGTTATTCCAAGTTTTGAAAAGATAAAAGCCTCTCTGAAGAACCTAGTCACCAGAGATTTTATAAGGGATTACGGCATCAACAATACAAAAAATTTGGAAATAAAAGTAGTTGAATAGTTTGCTAGAGTGGTTATTTAGATCTATAGTGTTTTCTGTATTCTCCCTCCAGGGGGGAATAGGAGTAGTAGTGCTGTGTCGATAAAAAAATCACCAACTCCCCATCCTGTATCGATGGGGGGATTGCTACTAAGGATTACAAGGGGCTACATATGTCCCCATCTACCGAAATTGGTCGTCGCCGTGGTTTTTATGCTACTATCCGCGGCCGGCGTTGCCTACAGAGCCTATCTCATAAAACCAGCGGTGGACAAAGTTTTTGTCAGCAGAGATATAGTTGCGCTCTACATGATCCCTCTTAAATTAACACTGACCGCTCTGATAACTTGTCTAAGTACCTACATAGAAACTCTAATAATGACTGACACGTCCAGCAAGATTCTCGCGGGCCTCCAACTGGAACTGTTTTCAAAACTTCTCCATAGAGACATAGATTTCTATCAAAAACAATCTCCCAGCAGAATTGGGGCTTATCTAGAGGATGCAAATGGTGTCAATCGGTTGATCAGCATAGTGCTGAGCGATTTTCTACTGCAGTTTTTCACTGTAATTGCCCTGGTTGCTGTTATGATATACCAGAATCCAATACTATCGATAGTTTCTCTCGTGGCTCTTCCTCTGGTGATTTTCCCTCTGATAAGCGTGGGTAAGAAAGTGAAAAATTTGGCCGACAGTGAAAGGGAAAAGCTTTCTAATGTATCTTCCTCCATAGCCGAAACCTTTAATAATATAAGGGTAATAAAATCTAATGGTGGGGAAAGCGATGAAATCGACAGAACCAGCTCTATACTAGAAAAACTTCGCAGGACGGTAATATCTTTGGCAAAAAAATCCCTTCTGGTGTCACCCCTGATGGAAATGGTGAGCATGTTGGCCTTTGCTCTAGTTATCCTGTACAGTGGAAACTCCATAGTCAATGGTGAGATTTCAGCGGGCGATTTTTTTACCTTTGTCATAGCAATGTTTTCGGCCTACAAACCGGCGAAATCTCTAACAAATTTAAATGTAGAATTCCAAAGTGCCCTGGCCTGTGCAAGGAGGTATTTCACTGTTCTAGACCAGGAAAACATGGTAAAAGAGTCCGCAAATCCGATTATTCTTGGGAAAATTATAGGGAATCTAGAATTTTGTGAGGTAGAATTTTACTATCCCGACAGTTCGCTCGTCCACGGAATATATAACGCAAAAAAATATGACGGCGAAATGACCGGGCAATATGCACTGGAGGGCATAAATTTATCCATAAAAGCCGGAAAATCCTACGCTCTAGTGGGGCCATCTGGCAGTGGAAAGAGCACTATATTCAATCTGATACTGAGATTTTACGATGTGACGACCGGTAGGATAACTATAGATGGTGTGAACATAATGGATCTAGGCTTCAAAAATCTGAGAAGCAATGTGTCCATAGTGGGTCAGGATGTTCGTCTATTTGATACCAGTATACTGGAAAATATAAGATACACAAAGAAAGGCGCTTCCCTGGAGGAGGTCTTAGCCGTTGCCGAAATGGCCAATGTCAGTGAATTTGCCAGAACTATGCCAAATGGCTATGACACTATAGTTGGCCATGACGGGGCGCTGTTGTCCGGAGGACAAAAACAGAGAATATCCATAGCTAGAGCCTTTCTGAAAAACGCCCCGATTCTTCTGCTGGATGAGGCAACCAGTTCACTGGATCCAGTATCCGAGGAACTTATTCAGAAATCATTAAAAACTCTAATGGAAGGGAAAACCACTATAATAATAGCGCATAGATTATCAACAATAATAAATTGTGACCATATATTTGTTCTCGAAAAGGGAAAGCTTATGGAGGAGGGTAGTCATAGCGAATTAATTTCCATCGGTGGAGTCTATAGCAACTTTTGCAGTAAACAATTTCATTTTGAAAAATAAAAATTTTTTTTTTCTAAAGTTTAGATTTTTTTCTACTGTTGAGGCGATTTTATGCGGATATTCCTTCATAGGCGGGGGAGGGTGTT
>JAIRXW010000006.1 GCA_031268035.1 Rickettsiales bacterium | reverse complement strand
ATAGGAGAAGCTATGACAGAACTGAAAAAACTAAAAAATGATGATAACTTCATCGAAGAGTACTGGCTTCACCAGAAGGCCATAGATGACTATAATTCTGCTATGTCTCTGGCCATAAGGAGAGGGAGAGAGGAGGGTAGAGAGAAAGGCAGAGAAGAGGGTAGAGAAGAGGGAATAACGGTGGGCATGGAGAAGGGTATGGAGAAGGGTATGGAGAAGGGTAGAGAAGAGGGTAGAGAAGAGGGTATAACGGTGGGTATGGAGAAGGGTAGAGAAGAGGGTAGAGAGAAGGGTAAGATAGAAACTGCTCTGGCCATGCTGAAAGAAAGTATACCTATTGGCGTGATAGCTAAATGTACCGGCCTTTCCCCAGAAGAAATTGCCAAACTAGCCCAGAAACTGGACTAGGGGTAGTTTCTAGTCCAACTAAACCTAGTGGAGGCTAATGGGTAGCCAATGACTAACTTGTGGCCAATACAAATATCCCCCTGCCCTAGCCTTCGGGTTTCCATCGGCGACAGTTTCTAGTTTCGGTAGTTTCTAGTTCGACCGGACCTGGCTGAGGCTGGAGGCCTATTGCCGGAGATCATGGGCCAATGCAGGGCATCTCTCGGGCCTTCGGGATATAAAAAATTATTTCAGGATCCTCCTGTATTCATCCATTATCCTGCGCACTGTTAGGCTCCAATCAAATAATTTAGCCCTTTCGAGACCGCGGGCCACTAAAGTATTCCGAAGTTTATCATCAAAATACATTTTTTCAAAGGCATCCAACAGACCCTGTTCGTCTTTCGGGTCTATAGCTATAGCCGCATCACCATAGACCTCGGGCATAGAGCTGGTGTTAGAGGATATAATCGGCACACCGCACTGCATAGCTTCCAGCAGCGGAAGTCCAAATCCTTCATAGAAACTTGGAAATACGAAGAAAAATGCTCCATTGTATATCATATTTATATCTTCTGGATCTAGAAAACCAGATAAAATTATTTTGGATCTTTGGCCAGCAGAATTTCTTATCTGTGAAAATATCTTCTCCGTCTGCCAACCATTCGGCCCGGAGAGAAGTAAATATAGATCACTAATCTCGCTATGGGTTTCCAAAAACCTGCAGAAACATTTGACCAGGAACAGTAAATTTTTTCTGGGATTAAGAGAACCGACATTCAGAATATATTTTGCATTCTGGGGAATCCCATATTTATCCAAAATTTGGGCAGCTTTTTCCGTATCTAGAGTATCGTCTCTAAAAAATTGTTTTTTGTTCGCTGCCAGAGAAACAACTAGATTTCTATTGCCACTATATTTGGGGAAATAGGCAAAAAAATCCTTTTTTGAACACTGAGAGTTAAAAAGAAAAACCACATTGTTGCCCAAATTTTTGAACATTTTTTCAAAACTTTTCCTGTAAACTTTCGAAATGTTTTCTCCAACATCATTCTTCACTAGGGGAAAGACATCATGTACAAAGAGACATTTTCCTATGCGCCCATTCTTTAGAACAAAATTTGGTATCTTGTAGTAAAATGATTGATATATATCGAAATTATTGCAGTCAATTTTCCCTTTCAGAAAAAAACCTACTATTTCAAACAGCTTAGCTGGAACAGTAAAAAATAGATACAGAGCAAAATTAGCTATTTTTTTCAAGCCAGTGCTATTTCTTTTTTTTCTCCTGAATTCTATTCTTCTAACTTTTAGATAGGTGGCAACTTTACTATAAAATTTCCCAGCGCTTGGATTTATAATGCAATCAAAATTTTCAAAAGCTGGTTCTAGGTCACAGAGCTTTTGGTAAATATCTAGAGTAAATCTATTGCTTATAAATGTAATGCTAAGATCAGTTTCTTTCATGAGGCCATTGACTATGTTATAGGAAACCCAATAGAGACCAGTTTTATCTCTAGAATTAACCACACCAAGTAGGATGTTATCAATATCTAACAGCACTCTAATCTTTCGCCCATTCATAGCTAATTGTTTGCCGAAACTTAGCTACAGATGATAGCGCTAAACAATAAAAAAACAATACCCCCCCTGCTGCCACGGAAAAACGCCTGCAACATTTTTTGACGGATTTATTTTTCTGGCCAGCCGTCGATTAGAAACACCCTTGACGCCGATAAGATTGATATTCCAGCGCCCGCAAATTTTGGAAAGTATATTGAAAAATACACCATTAGTGGTACCCTTCCGGAGAGCCAAATTACCACCAATACAGTTATGGATAAGACAAAAGTATACTTTGACTATCAGGCTACAACGCCCATGGATCCCAGAGTTCTCGAGGAAATGACATTGACCATGACCAGCGAATTTGGCAATGCCCATTCTAAAAACCATGCATTCGGCTGGGAGGCTGAAAAATACGTAGAACTGGCAAGAAAACAGATAGCTGACGTTATAAATGCCGCCCCAGATGAAATAATTTTTACATCTGGAGCCACAGAGTCAAACAACATTATCATTAAGGGAATCGCTAGAGCTAATAGAAATGAGACTAAAAATCACATAGTCACAGTAAATACCGAACACAAGTGTGTTCTAGAAACCTGTAATTATCTGAAAACAAAGGAAAATTTTGATGTCACATTTTTAACTGTGAACAGCGAGGGTCTTATAGATTTAGAAGAACTAAGATCCTGTCTAACGAATAGAACAATTCTAGTGTCAATAATGGCTGTAAACAATGAGATAGGGGTAATTCAACCTCTGGAGAAAATAGGGGCTATGTGTCGACAACAGGGAATTTACTTCCACAGTGACTGTGCCCAGGCCTTTGGTAAGATTCCTCTGGATGTCAGAACAATGAATTTAGACGCGGCAAGCCTTTCCTCCCATAAAATATATGGACCCAAGGGGGTGGGGGCTATATATCTAAGGAGTAAACCAAAAATTAAAGTTGCCCCTCTAATCCATGGTGGAGGCCAGGAAAAGGGGCTGAGGCCTGGCACACTGCCAGTACCTCTGATAGTGGGTTTCGGTAGGGCAGCTGCAATAGCCGCTTCAGAAATGAAATCAGATGGGATAAGGACTGAACAATTGGCGGATAAAATTATAGATAGTCTCCTGGAAATTGAAGACGTCTATCTAAATGGTAGCCGAAGCCAGAGATGGCTGGGTTGCCTTAATTTTAGTTTTGCCGGCATCGAAGGTGAATCGCTGATAATGGCTCTGAAAAATATAGCCGTTTCCTCCGGTTCCGCCTGCACCTCAGATACCCTTGAGCCATCCTATGTGATTCAGGCTCTGGGCACTGACCCAGAGTTGGCCCATTCATCTCTGAGGATAGGCCTCGGAAGATTCACCACTGAAGAGGAGATTGACTACCTGATTGGTAAGATAAAAAAAGAAGTTCCTCGACTTCGGGACATGAGCCCACTGTGGGAAATTATGAAGAAAAATAAAATTTAGATGGCGCTACGTTCCCGGCCAAAGTCTGGACCTATTTATATTTTCTGGGATTCTGGCCTCCTTCTGGAGACGTCCGGCTGTGGTTTCATAATTTTTTGAAAAACACAGCCCGTTAAAAACACATCTAATCCTGTTTATTCCGATATCGGATCTCAAAATCCTCTGGGGGAAGGTTGATTGATTTATTAGTTAAATCCGATATATTTTCTACAGTGAATTTCCGGGAGGGCTAGCATGTGGTAGAATTCTACCCAGAACTCCCCGAAAAACATAGCAATTGATGTCAAAATTAGATTTAGAGAGAATTTTAAGCGTGCTCTGGGGCCTGTCCTATATTTTTTTGGCCATTTTTCTTTCTGTGGCTATAGCTGGCTATAGTGGATTGGATCCGTCGCTAAACACCGTTACAAATTCCCCACTGGTGCAAAATAAAATGGGACCCGTGGGGGCCTATGTGGCGGACCTATCTATACAGCTGCTAGGGGCTGTATCCTTTTTAGTGGTGCTGCTGCTGATTCTATTCGGCTTCAATCTACTGAGGGGAAGAACTGCCAAACATAGCCTCTACACCAGAATAATAGCTTTTGTTTTCCTAATTATTTCCTGCTGTACCTTTGTCTCTAAACTGTTTTGGGGCAAAAACTACTGGAACTATGACAGTTGGGGAGGAGCTCTGGGCTACTATATGAATAACATTGTCGTAGCGGTCTCTAGCCCTATTCTTCTGACTCTATGTCTACTAGTCATGCTGGTGTCCTTCCATCTGCTGAGTGATTTTAATTTAAAATTAATCCCCCGGGCCACCAGAAAAATATGCTGGGCTACTGCTAGGATAGTCCTCTCTACGATCAAATTACCCTATAAAATCATAGTGAAGCCATTCAAAAAAATTTTAATGGGAAAATCCAGAAAACCACATGGGACACAGAGCCATTCTCATCGCGATGGTGGGCAAAAAATAGAACAAAAAAATGAAAACAGAGTTTTTGAGGAGACTGGAGCTGCGAAGATGGGAAACTCCGATTCCACAGCAGAAACCATTCTGGAGGCGACTAAAAATTCTGCCGAAGGGGGAAAGGCAAAAAAGACAGTTTTTTCATTTTTCGAGAATTGGAAGGACAGAAATTCAGAAGATAAATATAGGTTGCCGACTCTAGATCTACTGGGATCGCCAAGTGGAGACATGACCATTCTGACCAAGGAGGAGCTGATGCTGCAGGCCGGAGACCTGCTGAGGGTGCTGAGGGAGTATAAAATCACCGGAAAGATTGTCAGCGTGAAGGTTGGGCCGATAATAACGCTGCATGAGTTTGAACCCTCTGCCGGAACAAAGTCTGCAAGGATAATAGGCTGTGTCGATGATATAGCTAGAAACCTAAAGGTAGAATCAGCTAGAATTTCCGTAATGGCGGAGAAAAATGTGCTGGGAATAGAACTTCCAAACAGGAAAAGAAATACAATTTTTCTGAGGGATATTCTTAGCCACGAAGCCTACGGAAACAGCCCCTATGCGTTACCACTGGTGCTTGGCTCTGACATAGCTGGATCTCCGGTGATTATGGATCTAGCTAGAGCTCCGCATCTTCTGATAGCCGGGACCACTGGCTCGGGTAAATCTGTCTGCATAAATGCTATGATTCTATCACTACTCTATAAATTTCACCCCAGCGAATGCAAAATGATAATGATAGACCCCAAAAGACTTGAGTTATCAGCCTATGACGGTATACCGCATCTACTGATGCCGGTGGTTACAGATTCAAAAAAAGCCGTAGTGTCTATGAAGTGGATAGTGAATGAAATGGAAAACCGCTATAGAATAATGTCTGGCCTGGGGGTAAGGAATATCTACGGCTACAATGAAAAAGTAAAACAGAGCATTAGAGATAATGTGGCGCTTGAAAGCAGGTTACTTGTGGGCTATGACGAGTACGGCGAGCCAATCTATACAAAAAAAGAATTGGAGGTGAAACAGCTTCCGTTCATAGTGGTCATTGTCGATGAAATGGCGGATCTTATGGTTACAGCGGGAAAGGAAATTGAAGCTCTAATCCAGAGGGTGGCACAGATGGCTCGGGCGGCCGGAATTCACATAATAATGGCAACCCAGAGACCCTCCGTTGACATCATAACGGGAGTCATAAAGGCAAATTTTCCAAGTAGAATAAGTTTCCTGGTAAGCTCTAGGATTGATAGTAAAGTAATTCTGGGGGAACAGGGGGCAGAGCAGCTACTGGGCATGGGTGATATGCTCTATATGCAGAATGGTAGTAAAATAAACAGAGCCCATGGCCCGTTTGTTTCGGATAAAGATGTGGAGAGAGTTGTTGATTTTATATCGAAACAGGGCCTAAAGCCAGAGTATGTTAAACTGGCTAAAGGTAGCGAGGATTCAACCTCCGAAGAGGATGATAGCGGGGATAATTTTGACATAAATATAATGGGACAGAAGGATGACGAATTAGTGTATCAACAGGCACTGGATATAGTAAAAAGGGATAAAAGGGTTAGCATAAGCTATATTCAGAGACAATTGAGAATAGGTTACAATAAGGCGGCAATCCTGGTCGAACGTATGGAAAAGGAGGGAATAATAAGCTCTGTCAATGTTGCGGGGAAGAGAGATATACTCTAGTAACTAGTTTTTTTCCTGAGATCTAACCATCAGCCTTGGATTGGAAAAACCAGAACACTGCCTCACCTAGCCCAGGAAAGAGTATTTTTTGGCGAAGGAGAAATATTTTTTAGATTAACCTGGTATTGCCCGCCAAAGGAAATGGATAAATTCCTATTGGCTGTCACCAACGGGCCCAGAACAATTCTATTGCATTTTGCTCCAAAGAAGTTTAACTACAGACAGCACGTTTTTTCCTTAGAGTGAGTTTTAGGGAGCAGGAGTCAGTAAAGGGTTATCACTGGAGCATCAGGGAGTATAGCGAAGATCTGGCATTAGAAATATACCAAAGAAAGCAAATTACACCCACCGTGAGTAAACTGTTAGCGGTAAGGGGTATTGGGCTCGATGAGGTTGATAATTATCTGGACCCTAGGATCAAAAATTCTCTGAAGGATCCCTACCACCTCATTGATATGGCCAGGGCGGTTGAGGCTATCTATGGAGCCATAGTATCCCATAAAAAGATATGTGTGTTCGGCGACTATGATGTTGATGGAACCGCGGCCACTGCTCTGGTGACTATCTTTTTTAGAAATATTGGGGTGGAGGTGACAACCTATATCCCCGACAGAAGCGAAGATGGCTATGGACTCAGTGAACAGGCTATCGACAAACTAAAACAGCAGGGTATAGAGTTTATAATCACCGTGGACTGTGGTATATCATGTTTTGAGGCCGTTGAGTTTGCGAACAAAATTGGTATTGATATAGTAATCACCGATCATCATATCAGTCCCGTGGTGCTGCCAAATGCAAAGGCCCTGGTAAATCCGAACAGGTTTGATGAAAAATCAGAATATAAATATCTGGCCGGCGTGGGAGTGGCCTTCATGGTTTGCATAGCTCTAAACACACACCTAAGAAATAATGAATACTATTCCAAAAATAATCTGAAGGAACAAAATCTCCTCTATTTTCTAGACCTCGTGGCGCTTGGGACCATCTGTGATGTTATGCCGCTGGTGAACATAAATAGAGCTTTTGTCCGGCAGGGACTAGAAATTTTTAAAAAAAGAACCAATCTTGGGCTATCCGTCCTCGCGGATATGATAGGTCTGGATGAAGCCATAAGTACCTATCATCTAGGCTATATTATAGGTCCGAGAATAAACGCCAGTGGAAGAATCGGGAACGCTAGCGTAAGTAATAGGCTGCTATCCTGTAGAGATAGGGCTGAGGCCAAGATTCTAGTTGAACAGCTAAATAATTTCAATCTGGAGAGACAAAACATTGAAAAAATCATCCTGGACGAGGCAGTGGAGCAGGTCAAAAACAATGGATTCTCTGATAGTAATGTAATATTCGTAGAGGGGACCAATTGGCATGATGGTGTCATTGGAATAGTGGCCTCGAGGGTGAAAGATCGCTACAATAAGCCAGTGTTTGTTATTTCCAAAGATGGAGAATTTGGCAAAGCCTCCTGTAGATCTGTAGATAAAAGTGTGGATGTCGGCTCCATAATAATCAGAGCAAGAGAAAATGGCCTACTCATAACCGGTGGTGGCCACGCCATGGCTGGTGGTTTCACCTTTAGAGTAGAAAAATTATCTCAAATAAAAAATTTTATAGAGAACAGTATGAGAGAAAAACTCGATCTCTATCTTGGCCAGAGTGAAAGATGCGCCGACCTAACAATGGAGATAGATTCTATAAATAAACAGTTGGTTCTGGATATAGAATGCATCGGACCATTTGGAAGCGGCAACCAAAGACCGATAATTATTTTAGAAAATGTTGTGATACTGAGCGCTAAAAAATTTGGAAAGAATGGCGACCATATAAGATGCGTTGTCGCATCGAACAATATCATGAAAAATAAGGGCACCATTATCGCCAATTTTTTCAGAACCAACGACGACAAAATTGCTAGTCTTCTATTCAATAGAAAAAAATTAATCTGTGACCTCGTTGGGGATATTTCTCTGAATAAATGGAAAAACTCGGAGAGTGTTCAATTCTGTGTAAAGGATGTAATACTCAGATAGCCTGTCCATCCAGAATGGTCCTCCCCCCCTGTAGGATTTGCTATTGCCGGGCGCCATCCAGATGGGAGGATTGCTCCACCACACTGAGGAATATATCCTCTGCTAAACTCTCAACCATGTTGGAATCCTCCTTGTTTTTTCTAACATGATCGGAATATTTAAACATCGAATTAGTCGTATCGTAGAGTAAATTTAGTTTTTTCGAAAACTGTCTACCTCTAACATCCACACTGTACTTTATTCCCACTAATTTAGTTTCCCCTCTCACACTTCCGTCATCATTTTTGGCCGATGGAAAATCGGTTTCAGTGACCTCTAAAAACAACGCACATCTACAGGGAGTGGTATCCCGGACATTTCTACTGGCTATCAGGCTAAATTTATTTTCCAGAGAATTTTTAAGTTCTCTAAGTAATAATTTATTGTCTATGGTCTCGTTAGAAAATCCAATGTCAAAAAAATTACACTGGGCCATTATACTTTTTGGGGCGCCCCTAAAAATTGCCACACAGGAATTTAGCAGCAGGACAGACAAAAGCGTACAATATACTCCCGTTCTTCTGGATTTCAAAAAAGACAATATTCCTCTCCAACGTCTCAGCAGCACTGTTTATTTTTTCCCCGTTATTCCCTTCAGAACAAATTGGGCAGCCCCCTGAACCCAGGACCCTCCATTTTTTACAATCACCAGAAGAATAACTATACCAAGAATTATAAAGGGCGCAGCCATCACCATACTCTTCCCCTGGGCTAGCATCATATGTGCCTGGGCAGCCGAGTATTTTGAAGCCCTATACATTGATTCCTTCTTGGCCTCGTCCACCTCCTTTTTCTTTTTTTCGTCATCCCTCTCCTTGGCAGTTTTTGATGCCTTGTCCTTCGAGTCCTTTTTATTCTTGTCCCCCTTGTCCCCTCCGTCCTTAGAGGAGGGCCCACTGTCGCCAGAATCGTCTATAAAACCAGCTATGGCGTCATCGGCTTCGCTATTTGCTGGCGGTGCACTCTTGGCCTCTTGATCTTCACTCATTTTCAAATATATTTTTGATAATTATCAGAATGGTATGTCATCATCTATAGTCTCTTCCAGAGAATCGACAGATTCATCGGAAGCACTGCTGGCCCGTCGTCCTGGAATATTACCATTTGCCGCCACGGCCCTCCCGAGAGTACTGTAGTATCCCTCGTCGTAGCTCTCACTGGGTGTGCTGACACTAGAATTTCTCGGATCTAGAATCTGCAGTTCGGCAGTAAATCCCTGTAAAATTATTTCAGTCGCATGCTTATCCTGGCCAGTGGGATCAACCCATTTTCTGGTTTGGATTGAGCCGGAGAGGTATAGTTTTGTCCCCTTTTTTATGTAATTTCTCACTATCCCCACCAGCCCCTGGGAATATACCACTATCCTATGCCATTCGGTTTTATCTTTTCGCTCTCCGGTGGTTTTATCTTTCCAGGAATCTGATGTAGCTAGACTGAAGAGAGCTATCTCATTACCATTATTCATCGTTCTGATTTCGGGATCCTTACCAACGTTCCCTATAAGTATAACTTTATTTATGGACATATAAATACCTACGTCTAAGTTGCCCCACTATAAAACATTTTATTTAAAAGTAAATGAGCTTTAAATAATGATTATCATTTAAAACATAAAATATAGCCTGAACAGTGCTGCCTAGCGAAAAAATTATTAGATAGATATCTAAAATTTTTTGCATTTCTAAAATTCAGTAAATTTTTGTCTAACCATCGGCAGGTTCATAAAAAACCACTGCAGACCGATCAGAGAGTGGGAATTTATTATCACCCCATTTCTCAATTTTTCTTCCACCTCCTCTCTGGAGAATAGAAGTACCTCCACATCCTCCCCCTCCTTCTCCAGAAGCCCGCCGAAGCTAGAAAACCTGCTGGAATCAAATTTCGCACAGAACATGTGTATTTCCCTCGTCGAAAAACTTATTTCAGGGAAAAAGGAGCCAATTTTTATTAATTTTTGTACCACACAGCCCGACTCCTCCTCTGTTTCCCGGATTGCTGTGCTCTCCGGAGTATTGGTTTTATCTATTAGCCCGGCGACTATTTCAAGGGGGAAAGCCTCTCCATTTTTAATGAAGCATCCGGGTCTAAATTGCCGTACCAATAGGAGTCTATCCCTATCATTGTCATAGAGAACAACGGCTGCCGCATCCTTCCTCTCGAAAATTTCCTTTTCACATAGCAACTTGCCTGCACCGCTGAGACTTTCAAATTCAAAGCGATAGTTGGTCACTCTGTTAAAACTACTATAGAGAACCTCTCTGTCTAAAATCCTAATCTGTGGCATATCCTCTATCATCGACTGGTTTCCATTGGCCAAAGCTACAGTTATTTTTTCTTTTGTGCAATAACTCTGGCGAATATACTTTCCGGTTCTTTTTTAGTTTCATGGTATTTGCTTTGAATTTCATCCGCAAAAACGATATCAAATCCTGCCTCTCGCAATTCTCTAGATAGCTGTTCCAGAGACAAGAATGTTCTAGCAACCCCGTTAAATATTCTAGTGTTTTCGCCGACAATTTCACCTTTGCTGGCCATGGGGTCACTGGTAGAGCGACAGGCCACATATAGAAAACCCCTGTTTTGTAGAGATTCATAAAATTTTTTCAGCAGAACTCTTCTATCTCCGACGGAGAGATAGTGTATTGAAGAATACGAGTAAATGTGGCCATATTTTTCTCTACCATAGTCGACATTTCTCATATCGCTATCGATTATGGTGACCGATTGGGGAAATTTTTTTCGAATTTTTGCTATACCGCTCGCGGAAGTTTCCACTACGGTAACTATCATACCATTTTCCACAAACACTCCCGTGTCTCTGCCGTCTCCGGCGCCAACATCAATGATGGTTTTGGCGGTACCCTGGCTATTGTTTTGAATAACCTTTTGGGTGAAACTATTGGGTTTTTCGTCTTCAGTATTAGCCCATTTTTTGTCGAAAACCTCTTTGGCATACATTATTTCCGCTCTATTTCGATTTGTGCAGCCACTGCTACCCAACACAAAGCCCGCCAATGTTAAAAGATAGAGATTGAATTTCATTTCATTATTTTTTTGTTAACTATGATTATATAAGTATATTTTTTCATAAAAAGCAAATGAAAAATTTCTACTCTGCGATCTAGATTCCATGGGAAAGATGGTCTAATTATGTAGAAATTGTAATCCCTATCATCTAGGACTGCGAATTTCTTTTCTCCTTGGCCTCCTCCCATTGGATTTGTCTTTCCTCCTGCTCCTTCATTTTTTCCTCCAGCTTGACCGCATTGTACTTCTGAATCATTTTCAACATTAGCGGCAGCCAATCTTCACAGTTGTCGGATCCAACTAGTTTTTTGGCTCCAGCCATAATTCTAGAGTGAACGGTGCCACTGGAAAATATATGAAGTTCTTCCTTCCCTAGAAAATCAAAGGCCATTGAGGACATGATCACATTGCCACTATGTCTGATCATAATGGTTCCGTTCTCCTCTCTCATCGTAGATATAGTTCTAGCCTCCTCTTCGCTTATATCAAATATTTTGCGCTGATAAATTGTCGCCTTAACATTCGGCAGCAATATTTGGGTTGGGAATATATTTCTGATGGACAACTGTATACTGCTGCTTTCATAGCTATCGGCTCCGCTAGTGGTCATAACAACGGCTACATTTTTATCGTGAAGAGATTTAAGTATTTTCGGGAGCCGGGGGGCAAAATACGGATTGTCAAACTGTAACCAACCTTCGTCAATCGCTAAAATTGTCGGTTCCTCATCGGGCTTGGTCCCTAAACTATGTAGAATATAGTCAAAAATAGCCGTCTTAACCTCCTCGTTGTTTACAATCGTGTTGAGGTTTATGCCGACAATGTTATTTGAAAATACGTCTGGATCATCCTTCGCATTAAATATAAAACCGTATTTTTTTAGATCTACCCACCTATCAAGACTGCCGACCACACTGTTGAATTTATTCTTTTTAGCAATTTCGAAGACATCACCGAGGCTGTTTATTTGTTCGATGCTATCCGTCAGGATTATCTTTAGTTTTTCCCATTCTATATTGAGTTTGGTCATGTTTTCATCCATTTTTATCATGCCATTGTCGGATCTCTGAACTATAAAAAATAGCCAATTCAATATAAACTCTAAATTCTTTTCGTCCTTTCCCATTTTAAACGGATTTATCGAAAATTTTTCTTCGGGTTTTTCCCGGTTGATAGAATAATATTTGCCATTCAGACTATTTATAAAAACCCTAGACCTATTCGTATTATCTATATAGACTATTTTTTTCACCTGCTTTGTGGCAGCCATAAGCATAAAATTCATATACATCGTTTTTTTTAGCGATTTTGGCCCAATGAACAGAGTGTTTGGATTTTTTTTTGTATCGAATGAAAAAAAATAGGGTGTGCCCAGTGCGCTTTTTAGGACTATCATAGAGTCGCCCCATAAATTTTTAGTTATTTTCCCCGTTGGAAAACCGAATAGAGAGGCAAAAGCGCCCACATTAGCCATAGGAATTGGGTGTATTCTTCTAATGAAATTAAAATTTCCAGGTAATTGGCTCCAGAATAATGTTGGCATAAACATTTCTTCTCTGATGGCAACCAGCCCAAGTTTTTCAGTAATGCTGAATAGTTGTTCCAGGTTTTTTAAAAGTTTTTCCTTACTATCGGCCTTTACCTCTATGATCATTTGATTTACGCAGGCCCTATTTTCACCCCGATCCTTATCCGGCAGCAGAGAGCCAATATCTGATATATTTAAAACAACTGGATCCTCGTTTATAGATAAAATCTCAAAATACTTGAGCATCTCATCGTCTATGGGCTTGCTGTTCACAAAACTCAGAGACTGGGTCAGCACCATTTCCTGGTCCAACTGAATTATTTTATCCAGTTGCGGAGGATAGAGAAGACCGCAGTATTTTATGGACACAATCGCCTTATATATAGAACCTTTTTTGTTATACACCTGCATAATATTCTTACCATAGGCTATTTTTCTAGTGGTAATAGATTGGGACAGTTCATTTATAGGTAATTTTATGTTTTCCTCGGAGCCATTAACGATCAGTGAAAAAAACTCTAGATGCTCGGAATAGTAAATATCTTTTTTCTTCACTATTCCCAGCATCCTGGCACCCTGACTCTTCAGATCATTTATTATACCCTCCGAAGTCGTTTTAAGAATAGAGTGGGCCTTTTCAAAATCCCTATCTTTTGATTTTTGCAGCATTGAAAAATTCACCGCCTCCATAAATTCAAAGGCTTTCGACATAGTTCCGGGTTCCGACGAAAACACAATGGTTATGTATATTTCATTTGCGAATTGCCTGCTCCAATTGTGGTGGTTATTCCATTTATCCAGGATTACTTTAGGGGTATAGATTTCATAGTGCTGGTTATGAGGCACTAAATCCACCGACTTTCTGACGGTTTGAAACCAGAAACTCAGATTAGGATGTTTTGCATTCTCTGTGAAACTCCTATTGATGTCTTCGCGTAATCCGTGAAAATTCAACTCTCCGGTATTAGAGAGAAACGATGGTATTTTGATTATCTGTAGCAGTTCTCCATTTTGAGTCAAAATAGTGTGACTATTATAGTAACAGGCATAGGGAATTAGTTCCGAACTAACACTATTCTGCCGATTGTCGCTGTCGTAGGAATTGACATTTATATCGTCAATGATGCCTCTCTCAATTTTCTCCATACTTTTTAAAGTACTTCTTTAAATTTCTAATGAAATAGGTTGATTTTATCAATAGATGCCTATATCATCCTCCCTAGTAAGAGTATAGGGGTACTATGATAATAATCAATCTATATTCCGATATTTTCTCTGAAAATTATGGTGCAGAGGTCCAGTTTAGCTAGTAATTACCCGTGTCTATGGAAGATCTAAAAATTCTGCTCGAGGAGCAAAAATCCCTGATTTCCAGCTCCCTTAGCTCTCTTGCTAAAACGGCGGAGGACACCATTCTGCAAAAAAATAAAAAGGTCCATATGCTTTCCATTGAAAATGGCAAACTGGATAGCAAAATTATTGCAGAAATATCTAGAATCAAAAAGACCTTTCTAGGAATTATCTCAACAGAGGAGGAACTGGACGCCCTCAGAAAATATAACAAACTATTGAAAACACTCCTAAAAAAGGAGATTTATATCAGGAACATGAAAAAAAATATTCATGATATAAAAAAAGATATCGAAAGTAGAGAGACGATTAGTGGCAAAGATATGGCTGCTTTCAAAATAATCGCCCTGGAACTGGAGGAAAAGGAAAGAATTATAAAAAAAAACATGACCCTGCTAGGGACAATGGAAAACGAGAAAGAAAATCTCGCCCAGGAAAAAAAGAAGATCGAAATGCTGAACAGCAACATGCTGAACGATCTGGAATTTCTTAGAAAAAAGAATGTAGACCTCGAAAATATTAACCTAGCCCAGTTGAACACCATAGAAACTCTATCGAAGGAGATTCAGGGCAAAAATGATAGAATCATTGAGCTTAAAAACCAATTTATTCAGCTTTTGGATCATTATAATGATATTCTACAGAAAGTTAACTAGAGAGAAAAAATGCAGCGAGTGGAACTAAGTATAGGTACAGTTAAGGCCTCCATAGCCTACAGCACCGATCTGGAGAAGGAACTTATTCTCAAAACGGCCGGGGAGCTGAATACGGAATACAATAGGCTCATCATAAGTTGCGGCAACGTGGAGGAGAGCATACTTTTATTTTTTCTTCTGATGAAAACTGAAATAAAACTCCAGAGAATAGACCATAGAAATGTGGATAACGCTTTCTTCAGTGTGCTGAAACTGCTGGGTAGCTATGTGCATGAAAAAAATTCAACAAGAATTAGAGAATCTCTGGTGGCCATCGGTATAATTAAAAGAATAGAATTAAATAGAAAGGACAACACCAGTTACACCGATAAAGATGAATATTCTAGAGAAGAGCTGTTCTCCGCAATAGAAAAATTCGGAGAAGAAATAAAAGGAAATATAAAGACCATTGAAAATAATATTCTTCTGTTCTAGCCTTCTAGAGAGCACTGCATTAGAGGACAGGGTCCGTATGAATCCCAGAGACTCCTTTTGAAAAAGTTTGGGGATCGCCTCTGTTATAGCCGTGGCTATGGCACGTGATTGCCCACCATACATACAAGGTCTTAGTGACATCTATCCATCCCTTTGGCGGTGTTCTACGTTGAATGAGCGTTTCTAGTTCCTAGGAACGATCTTCATCGGTACGCTTCGGAGTACCCGTAGCTCAATGGATAGAGTATCAGGTTGCGGACCTGACGGTTGGAAGTTCGAATCTTCTCGGGTGCACCAGTGTTATCTGTAATTGACACTGAAAAAATGATTAAACTACACAGAAGTTTTTGATCTAGACTAGTGCACGCGTGCCGGCTAGAAGTCCAGACTAGGTAATCGGAAAATCCCACCCAGAAGCCACAACATTCAGAATGCTTTTCGGATTGCCATGGGTTTAAATCTAGGGACTTCGTGATATTTAAAACTCGATAAAAATGGCTGCTGTACCAGGACTCGAACCTAGATAAACAGAATCAGAATCTGTTGTCCTACCATTAGACGATACAGCATCAGTCAAGTTTAACTCTTCCGCCCAGCGCGCCCTCCAGAGCTTTTCTGCTGACGGGTCTAATCTCTCTGGCAGTCATGGCCCCAATATGAAATGGACCAAAGGAAATTCTCACTAACCTTAGGACCCGCAGGCCAAAGTGTTCCATTATGCGACGCACCTCCTTGTTTTTGCCCTCTTTCAGAGAAACTAGCAACCAAGTATTGGTCGTATCACTTTCTTTTTCAATAGAAATTTCTAGGGGTAAATATCTAACCCCATCTATCACTATTCCTCCCGTGGCCATAGCGCCCATAGCAGCTCTGAGCCTGTCTAAAATACCGTGGACCTTTATCCTGTAGCGCCTAGTCCAACCATTGATTGGATGTTCTATGTATCTGGCAACGGATCCACTATTGGTCAAAAGTAGCAGCCCCTCCGTATCCATGTCCAGTCTGCCGACGGTTATGACTCTGGGTAGATTGGGCGGGAGTATTTCATAGATTGTTTTTCTATTTTGGGGATCTCTATTGGTGACAATAAATCCCCTAGGCTTGTAGAACACCCACATTTTTGTTTTATTATCTCTAGGAATAAGCTTATTTTTAATTTTTATAGTCTGATCAGTGATAATAACTGCCGGACTGTCTATAGTCACACCATTGACCTTGACCAGACCCATTTCTATGAGCCTTTCCGCCTCCCTTCTTGAACAGTAGCCACCATTGGCTATAACTTTCGCAATTCTTTCACCATTTTTTTCTGTTTTTTCTCCAATCATTTCAAACTCCTTTTATACTATCCACCAGAGCAGAACTGGCAAAAACAACACCATTTTCGCCGCCATTTCTGTCGCCATTCCTGTCACCATAGAGGCCCCCGGCCTCAACCATGAATAATTTCCCGAACTCCAATTTCTCCCCAGCAGCAGCAAAAACCACCGTAGCATCATATCTGCCACAGGCCGTATAGCAGATATCCAGTGGGTAGCAGCCCGAGACTCTCGGGTTACTGAACTCTGCCAGTAGACTTTCTGGAATTTTGCCCTTCGAATCACATCCCATAGCAATCAGAGCACCTTCCCCCATGGTTCTCTGGGGGGTCCTTATTCTTTTGCCGTTCAGAAAAGCGCCGCCGCCTCGGGAGGCATAAAATGTTTCCCCAGCACTGTAGTTGTTCAGAAGGCCTCCGATAATCTCGCTGCCCTTCCGGAGCACAACGACCGTAGCAAAATAGGAGATAGCATGCAGAAAATTATCAAAACCACAGAGAGCATCAACGTAAAAAGTACCATCGCCTCCTTCCCAGTTTTTGTTGTACCCCTCTAGGACTAGCGAATAGCCTGATCGTTTTTCCGTAAAAAAATCATAGAATTTATCGTTCAGATATCCCACCGTAGCGCTGGCGAATGCCAAACAATTTCTACTGTTCTGCAGATTCATCAGTTCCCCAAAGTCCCTACGGACTTTATTCTCAACTATCTTCAGGGCCTCGCCGATCACATAGAAATGCGCAGCGGCTGTTCCCGTATATTTTTGATACAATTTTTCTAAAAACTCCTCCGGAGAAATTACGGATTTCCTAAGTATATTTTGTTCTATTTAATTCTCTAGCTTTTTATTTTTCGTCGACCCCCGGTCTAATCTAAATCGCCAGCATCATAGAAAATTCTAGAAACAATAAATCATTGACAATTAACATTCAGCAATAGTACAATGGGCTTGTTTTTGCCTTTTTATAGGCGTTTAGGTAGAGATTTTATGTTTGTGGTGCTAAAAACAGGAAATAAACAGTATACAGTGTCCGAAGGAAACTTTATTAACATTGAACAGATGGATGTCGAAGAGGGCGCCAAAATTGTTTTTGATGATATTCTTCTGGTGAAAAACAAGGACGGCACAGTGCTGGTCGGCAGACCAAAGGTCGAGGGTGTCACCGTCGAGGCTGATGTACTGAAAAAATACAGAGATGAAAAGGTCACTATTTTTAAGTTCAGAAGGAGAAAAAACTCCCGAACAAAAGGCGGCCATAGACAATTCAAGATGAAAATAAAGGTCACCGCCATAAAATTTCCAAATCAAAGTGAGGAGGCATAATGGCTCATCATAAAGCCGGGGGAAGTTCCACAAACGGCCGAGATTCGGCGGGAAGAAGGCTCGGCATAAAAAAATATTCTGGGGAAAAAATAGTTTCCGGAAATATAATTTGCAGACAGAGAGGAACAAAATGGTATCCGGGATCTAATGTAGGCCTAGGAAAAGATTACACAATATTTGCCCTGACTGATGGAACCGTA
Organism: Rickettsiales bacterium; assembly: GCA_031268035.1. Taxonomy (GTDB): domain Bacteria; phylum Pseudomonadota; class Alphaproteobacteria; order Rickettsiales; family UBA1997; genus CALXRO01. The sequence continues at coordinate 7,911 of JAIRXW010000006.1, read as the reverse complement.
AAATTCCTAAGAAAAGGTCCGAAGGATAGAGTCTACATCAGTGTGGTGGCTGAATAGCACATATTTTTCTCTCTAGTTTATTATCCCATTACATATTTCATAAATATCCACCCCGCCATAGCGCTGCGGTTTTTTGATGCCTCTAGATTTCACCTGGCACAGAGGTTACGGTGACAGCATGGAGTCTACATCAGTGTGGTGGCTGAATAGCACATATTTTTCTCTCTAGTTTATTATCTCATTACATATTTCATAAATATCCACCCCGCCATAGCGCTGCGGTTTTTTGATACCTCTAGATTTCACCTGGCACAGAGGTTACAGCGAGAGCATGGACACAGTACCGAATAGTTATTAGAGCTAGACTTTCGGCTTAGAATTGCCAGGTAGTGATGAATCCTCCCTCCAAGAATCTCCTACCCCCCCCACGGGGAGCAAATCCGCCAGATATCTTTAGGGGCCCACCATAGCAAAAACCCCTCCGGGGTGACCTGTCACAGCAACTCCCCCGCCCCCACCGGGGGGGCGGGGGGCGTAAGGAATGGGGGGAACGAATCTGCCAGATATCTTTTTGGACCCTATGGGCCACAACGAAACCTTCGGATACTCATCTAGAGATGCCCAGGGGCGTTACCCCCAATAATTCACTAAAATAAATTTCAGAGCGAACCCACATATGTCCCGGAGGGCGAACCTGTCACAGCAACTCCCCCCTGGCCCCCCGGGGGGCCAGGGGGTGGGGGGAAAACCCATAGACATCCATCTGGTGACACCCAGTGGTTTCACCCAGCACTTTGCTAAAATGACTCCCTAGAGCGAATCAGTAGGTGCTTCTCCCACAGATCACGCCAGTCTTGCCCCGAAGGAATCCGCAGACACCCTAAGGGGCAGTCCGCCACAGCAAACCCCTCTGGAAGGAGAGAATCCACAGATGCCCCCTGTGGCGGGACCCCACCCGCGCCCTGTCTACTACACAGCGAATCCCCCGAACATCTCTGAAGAGATGTTCGGGCGAGGAGCATGTTTTTTGGGGGGTTGAGGGGCACCTATAGCAAATGGCTCCCAAGATGAATCCACAGACACCTCCAGGGGCGACCTACCGCAGCAACCCCCCCCGGGGGGGGGCGGGGCGTAAGGGATAGGGGGAACAAATCTGCCAGATATCTTTTTAGACCTTATGGGCCACAACAAAACCTTCGGATACCCATCTAGAGATGCCCAGGGGTGTTACCCCCAATAATTCACTAAAATAAATTTCAGAGCGAACCCACATATGTCCCGGAGGGCGAACCTGTCACAGCGAACCCCCCCCCGCCCCCACCGGGGGGGCGGGGGGCGTAAGGAATGGGGGGAACGAATCTGCCAGATATCTTTAGAGGCCCACCACAGCAAAAACCCCTCCGGGGCGACCTGTCACAGCAAAACCCCCCCCGAAGGAATCCGCAGACACCCTAAGGGGCAGTCCGCCACAGCGAACCCCCCCCGGGGGGGTGAATCCATAGACATTCTATGGGATGTGGACCCCATCCGCGCCATCTCTAGAGATGTGCGGGGGGTGCCGCCACCCACCATATAGCAAAACCCCAAACATCTCTGAAGAGATGTTTTGAGGGGTTGGAGGCGCCAATAAAAAATGATACCCCAAGCGAATCCACAGATGCCCCCTGTGGCGGGACCTCATCCACACCCTGTCTACCATATAGCAAAACCCCGAACATCTCTGAAGAGATGTTCGGGTGATGGGCATGTTTTTTGAGGGGTTGGAGGTGCCAATAAAAAATGATACCCCAAGCGAATCCATAAATACTCCAAAGAGTGGGGTCTCGTCGTCCCCACACCCCGCAACAAATAAATCTCTAAGGCAAATCCACAGATACCCCCTGTGGCGGGACCTCATCCACACCCTGTCTACCATATAGCAAAGCCCCGAACATCTCTGAAGAGATGTTCGGGGGGGGGGGGGTATGTTTTTTGGGGAGTTGGGGGACACCCATAGCAAATGGCTCCCAAGGTGAATCCGCATATACCCCTAGAGGGGTGACCCACCACAGCGAACCCCTCCCCCCGCCCCCCCCCCGGGGGGGGCGTAAGGAATGGGGGCAACGAATCCGCCAGATATCTTTTTGAATCTTGTGGTCCACAGTAACCCCCCGGGGGGGGTCCGGGGGGGATCCAAAAATGCTCCATGAAGTGTGATTCCATCCGCGCCATCTCTAGAGATGCCTGGGAGTTTGCCCTAGAATATTTCGCTAGGGCAACAAGCTATTGCCCTGGGCCATAACAAGAATCTGAGCATGGGCATAATGATCATTGGTACTGGCACCAAATAATCATTAGAGCTAGGTCATTGGCTCGAAATTGAAATTACCACACAGCAACATGACTCTCCAGAAATATCCAAAAATAACTCCCGAGGTGAATCCACAGATGCTCTATAGGGTGTGATCCCGTTCGCGCCATCTCTAGAGATGTACGGGGGGCGCGCCACCACCCGCCATATAGCAAAACCCCCAGACACCTTAGAGATGCCCAGGGGTTTTACCTAATAATCGCTACAGCAACAATATGTTGCTACAGGCCATAGCTAGAATCTGAAATTGGCTTCCAGATTTATGCTATGATTAGTCAGATCACTCGAATATTTGCCATTATAGCCCAAGGATACTCGAACAGCTTCGCTAACTTTATAGCCAGCGCTTAGACCAACTCCTCCGAAGAGTTTAGTTTTTTTAGCATTTTCATCCACCACCTGGTATTTATCCCCGTCATTCACGGTGATTGAATAGGTGTCATCTCCTCCATTGTACAGATCATAGCTGAGTCCTAGTTTAGCACCCAGTTCAAATTTTCCTTTGATGAGACTGGCAACTTTAACAGCTGGAGCTAGAGTAATGATGTTTCTGCCCAGAGCCTTTACGGTGTTATCATCACTCTTCTGTTCATCCCAATGAACTCGAGTCCATCTCAGAACAATTTCAGGAATAATACCAACCTTCAGATCCTTCTCTGCCTTCACAGCGAATCTATAGTTAACCGATGGAGCCAAATATATAATGCTTCCTTTGCCCGACAATTCATTATCTTTGTTATCAACGAATCCAAAGGTAAATACTGTCGACATTTGAAGATTTTTTAGATCGCATTTTCCAAAATCATAGTTTCCATACAGAGAAATACCATTGATGCTAGTTGTTTTCTCTCTCAGATCCCCTTTGGAAACATCTCTACTGAAACTATAGGCTAAACCGAGCTTGAAATTGTCAGATAATTTTTGATCAAAACCTAACACAATTCCAGCACCGCTTGTGTCTATGTCTTCCTCTAGTTTTTGGCTACCCCAATTTCCAAAAATCTGTGACCAAACTCTGGACAGAAGCTCATCATTGGAAGCCTTTTCTTTCAGAAGACCATAGAATACTCCACCACGACCAGCTGCAGCCATTAGCAATCCTGCCGTAGGAGCGGCGGAAAACTCATCGGTTGCAAGTATCTTATCAGCTATGATATCAGCACTGGACTGGGCGGATACAGCAATAGCCTCAGCCTGGGAAGCAACATTAGAATCTGGAGTATACTGGGCATATAGGCGCTTAATTTCAGCGGCATTTCCGGACGAAATAGCCTCCTGAGCGTTACTATGTCTTTTTGATAGCGAACCCATGAGAGTGGCCATATTAGCTCTTTTATTCTCCGAAACGTCGCTAAGTTTCTCATTTATAACCTCTGCGGCAGCTTCTTTTGTACCTCGAGTTTTAGCTTCAAATTTTGTAAAATCTTTCGTTCCTTCTCCTTTGGTACCAAAGCCTATTTCAACAAACTTATTTTCCCCGTTTTCTCCAGTTGCTAATGTATATTTATTTATAATTTCAGGAATATAGCCTTCTGTTTTAACATCAGGTCCAGAAACTTCAACATAATTTGCTATTTTTCCTTCTTCAGCCTTCAGAATAGCTTCTAGCGCCGCTTCAGCGAAGGAAACTTTTATAGAGGGGGAACCTTTTAAAGAACCGCTGACATTAAAACCTCCTGATTTAAGAATACTACTAGAAGAATCTACTGTCAGCAGGAGATTTGTTTTTTCCCCAATAAATTCAACCCCTTTCTGAACTACAGTGGCAGAACCAATGTTAAATATAGAGTCGCCTCCCACAGTGATTTCTCCCGTCGCTTCCGTTGCAGAGTCAGTAATCCCAACACCGGAGAGATTCAGACTACCACTAATCAGATTTACAGTACCCTCATTGTGAATATCTGGAATATAAATAAATTTTCCGCTTTCGTCCTTCAGCTCGCTTTTGAAGGTCACAACAGCACCATTAATATCAAGACTGCTGCCGTTTCCTATCTCTATAGCTTTCGGACTTTCCTCAGTAGACCTAACGGCATAGATGAAGGAAACAGCTCCTTCCATTCTGGCCTTAGAGTTATCTTTGATCTTTAAAAAGATATCTTTTTGTATGTCTGTGAAACTATTGAAGATAGCATTAGAAATAATTTTATTTTTACCCCCCTCGATTGTAAATGCTTTGAGATTCCCCGTCAGAAGCCCTCCGGATGCTACAACACTCACTTCGTTTTCTTTATAACCTTCTTCTCCAAAGACAACAGTCTTCAAATCGAAATCTACATCTTTATGTTTTACTCCAGTTGCTGAAATAATACTACCATTTGAATTTTTGATTATGGTTGCACCATCCTCAGTCTTGAGGGGGGTCGCAAATATTTCGCCAAAATAATAACCCAAGCGGGTATCCAGATTCACCCCAACAGTCACTGTAGTATCTGCAAGTACGTTTATACCTCCTCCCGCACCCGAAGCAACCAGACCCCCTGTTGTGCCGTTTTCATATATATAGAACATAAGAGTAGGGTTTTCCCCTAGCTCGAAGGTTTTCTGTACTAATTCGCTTCTAATATCAAATGTACCCGGACCTTTGAAGGTTGTTTTACCGGCGCCACTCTCACTTCCGCCCAGAGTGATTTGTCCTCCCGTTGCTGTAATCAATACAAGAGAATCAGAAGAATTTTTAACTGCAGTATCTGTAAAGACTACACCTTCATTTTTATATCTGCTCAGAAGGGTAAGTTTTCCTCCTTCGGCTACATTTATGTTTGTAGAATTAAATGTAGCTGGACCCACCAGAGACACTATTCCACCACTAGACACCGCCAGTTCGACTCCCGTTATTGTCTGGGGTTCAGAGGCAGCATATAAATTGGTAAAAATGTTTCCATCGGCAACAGTAATTGGGGACTGTGCCTGTGTTAAAGACCCTAAAATAATTTTTGTCGTCTTATCCTCACCAACAGGACTAAGGGTAAGAATTCCTTTGTTACCACCATCCAACGCAATTGTAAGGCCAACTTCGGCACTAGTTAAAGCAGTTGGTAGAGAACTTACGGCAATACCGCTTCCGCTATCTTTAAACGTCACCTCAGCAGCAGTATAGGAATATCTCCTAGCAGTCTCATCTAGAGCATAAATCCCGCCACTAGAAGAGAGTAATGCTGGATAAAGCCCAGGTTCAACCGCGAATGCACCTTCTATTTCCCCATTTTTAATAGAACCACCCGCAGAACCAGTGTTGACACCAGCATCGTTAAATTTTTCTATGGCAATAGCCAGAATTGGCGGTATGTCGGTAGTTTTAGTACCAGTAATATTTTTCTGAGCCAGAACGCCAGCAAGGACAAATTTAACTCCACCGTGAATTGTGATTCTTTCTGAGTCATTATCAGAAGGACCAGCTAATAGTATATTTTTTCCAATTTTAAAGATACTATTTTCTGAACCCTTTACTATAATTTCCCCAGAATTGTGAATACTGTTCCTCTCAGCATCTTGTCCATCATGACCCTCGAATACGACACTGCCACCATTTCCCATATCGAACGTCAATTTACCCCCGGAGTTGTTATAGATAGCCCCTCCTTTTATTCCTGCTTTGGCAGAATTATCTCTAAACAAAAAACTTCCCAAAAGGAGGGCCTCTCCATTCGAATAGATGGCTCCACCTCCGGACACGGCGTAGTTACCTATAAAGTTTATGGCCCCTAGATCATTACTATCTAGTTTTAAAACGCCTCCTTTGGCAACATAGAGGGTGCCTCCTCCTCTGATGGTTTCATCTGAATTTTTGATCTCCATGAATGAGACCAGCCCAACATTTTTCAATTCCTGGCCCGAAAAAACCACGATTCCAGAGACTAGGTTCCCAGAAATGGTTTGGTCTCCATAGTGTAAAATGCCTCCATCCCTGTATTCCCGCCCACTAGTATCTAGTGTGTTATTTGGGTCCTGTCCGAAAATAATATTCCTTGTCACATTATTTTCTGTTTTCGAAGCAACCACATCTGCTGTAATATTTATGCTAAAATCTGAATAGACTGAGGCTTCGGGTTCTCCGGCACCGCTAAAGTTTAAAAAAATAAGGGGGTCATAGGGTTTTGAACCTATCCGTTCACTTAATTTATCAAAGTCCTGATTTGCTGCTAAAAAAACTTTTACCGCCTCACCAACTATTTTGCTCTCGTCATCTGTATTTTGAATGGCAAACAAACTGCCTAGATTAAGATGAACCTCCCCAAAAAAATTGCTTTTAAGCCCTGGTTCATCAGTGGAATTTTTAAAATTTATACTTTTCTGATCAATTTTAACATCAGGCCCCAATGTCAACAGGACATAATCGTAAAAGTTTGTCTCACCACCAGAACTAGATATGCCATGGTTCAAAAGGACACTGTTTTTATTGGAATCGTTGCCAGTTATATTTACAACCTTTGCACCATAAATATCATATTTAACATTTTCTCCTCCAACTTCCACCGAAAAGCTCTCTTCAGCGGAGAGGACAACAGTAAGAGATCCCTCTGCGGGCCCTTTACTTTTTAAATTAGTAGCTTCTGCTTCGGTTAATAAACCTGCTCCTTCAAGCGCGTCTAGGTTAGCGCTTGATATAGTTAGATTCCCAGTCGCTGCTTCAGAAAAAGTAAATAAGAATGGAGCTTCTAACGACAAAGAATTAAGAAAGTCTACTCCCGTAGAAGTCACCAAACCACCTTTTATCCACAGAGCGCCCTTCCCAGCGACAGTTACAAAAGATCCTACAGTATTATTCTTAAAGGCTACTTGGTTTAAAAAAAGGGAACCATCACCAACATTAACAATAGCTGGCAAGCCCGTGAAACCTTCAAAACTAAGCCTGGTAAGGCCGTAATGATTATTGCCAACCCCTACTGGAACGGCTAGGTCATAAGTGGCGTTAGAATCTTTAAATCCACCTGTCACCGCCGCCGTATCTATATTGTTGCCTTCATTAATAGTACCATATAAATAGACCGCGGGGCTTTCCTGTGCCCAGGCCTTTCCAAAGCCTATCCCCAGTAGTAAAAAAACACCAAAAAATTTCAGAAGAGAAAACCATTTGGCCTTCCCAATCGAATGTGGACTAAAATCAGTCGAATTAGCAATGCGTATCATAAATCTGTACCTAGTAGTATTAATCATAAATTATATCTGGCCTAAAAGTTAGCAACATTGATTATAATTTTCAATATATTTATTATCTTCTTTTTTTATTAAAAATATTTTTTCCCCGCTAGATCCTGTAATTTTTTAATACTCTCAAATATCGCCTGGATTTTAAAACATTTTATTCGCTGGAATATTTTAATAGACTGGGCTCCAGAGGCACTGCTTAATATAATATACTACCCCACCACTAAACTCCAATAGAATTTATCAAATAGTAGAAGAAGACTGTAATATAGCATCTCTAAAGTTTTACCGGTTCTTTTGGTTCTTCTATTAAATCTAGCTAGGTAATTTCTAATTCTTGAGTCTATGGATTCTATGGAACAGGTCTCAGATTTACTGGCTATGTTCTAATTCTTGAGTCTATGGATTCTATG
>JAIRXW010000026.1 GCA_031268035.1 Rickettsiales bacterium | reverse complement strand
ACATAGGGCCCTCTGCATGGCGAATTCAAAGTCTTCATTCTCAAAAAAAATCATTCTATAGAGAAAATTCTCCAGATCACCACAGCTATAGCCTAGCTTCTGGAGAAAATTACCTACATCCACCTTTTCAGCCACAGAATTTTTTAAAAAAATCAGCATTTCAGAGAACGAAAGACTATCAAAAAAATTATCTGTACAAAGATTTTTACATAAATTACAAATATCTATCATAGATAATCACCAATTACCGCCCATTATAATTTATTTTTTTTACCAGACCAATTATTTGGAACTCCCGTTATCTTTCCATGCTCAATAAATGTCTGATGAGTTATCTGTCTTTGATCATTCATAATATATTCAAAAATACCAGGAATAGATTTACCATTTTTTATTCTGGTCTAGTGTAAATTCTTGTCAAGACCCTTGTTTTTTATTACTTTAGGATATTTACTACTTATCCTCTTTTTTTCCTCATGAAGGGATCACATATGCCATATCCCATATCACATAAATTTTCATAGAATTCCTCCCTAAATTCTGAAACAGGTTTTTCATCTAAAAAGAAATCATTACTAATAAATGAATCAAATACCACTTTATTATCCACCAGAAACTTTTTCAGTTCCTCATCACTTCTAAAACTAAATTCATGCTGTTTTTCTTCAACAAATATCTTTTCAGTCCAGATGCGCAGTGACATCTCATTGTCATCTTTCCTTTGCCCGGTTATAAGATGATGCCTAAATTTTCCATTTCTGATGAGGGCGAATTTGCTATCAAACAGTTCGAGATAATTGTCCAATATTACCTCATCCCAACAATTTAAAAGGTATTTGTATTCATCCAGATATCTATCCAGAGACCCACTCGGAGTCCATTTTATACACCTTATGCCCTCTTCATTTTTCATTGGAGATGACCACATATATATTAGGTCATCAGCCCCTTCAGGATAGTGAAAGGAGTCACATATATCATACAGCGCTTTACCTAAACCATTGTTTTCCTCGTATTCTCTAGGCCAACCTACATTTTTCAGACTCAGCAGGCTAAGGTATAAACCTCTCTGTATAGCCAATTCAAAATCCTCATTCTCAAAAAACGACATTCTATGCAGAAAATACTCTAAACTTTCATATACATAATCTTGCTTTCTAAAAAAATTACCAACATTCCATATATCTCCTATAGAAAACGTTTCCAGAGAAAGTAGTATTTCAGAGAAGGAGAGACTTTTGAAAAAATTGTCTGTAGCTAACCTTCTCTGTAAATCACGATAAATCATAGACATATGTATCACTAATCTAAATATTTAAATTTTACCCAAATTCCACTCAAATTACAGTTATTTTTCTATAATTTCAATCACAATTTATCCTAAAGTTCAATACCACACTCTATCTGTAAACTCATCTAGTTGTATATTTTTTTAGTTTCTCGACAGTATTTCTTATTAAAGACCTCATGAATCACTACCCCCCGTTCATTAGTGATGTACTCGAAAACGCCATCAAATGTCCTACCTTTAGCCACTAGAGAGCCCTCGGTCCAGGTATGCTTGCATAATTCACCATCACCTTCATTTCTTCTGAGAAAAGTTCTAGTTTTACCCTCAACAACCGATCTTCCCGCTATACGCTCCTCATGTGCTCCTCTATGGAATTCATCTTTTTCCTGTGCGTTTTTCTGTGCTACCTCGGCACTTATTGGAGCATTTGTCAATTCTTCCCTTCGGGAGATATGGTCAAATTCCTCTTTAATGGATGTGGCTACTTTGTACTTATACTTCGCATCACCCCACAGATCTTTAATCCTATCAGTCAACTTGCATTTATCACACTTGCCCTCTCCACTTGTCTCTTCAGTTGTAGCCCAGGTAGCAGTCTTTGCTTCAGCCTCCCCCTCCTCGATTTCAGATCTGGTAGATATCTCAGCATCGTCGTGAAGTTTAAAGATTTCATCCACCGTCGAGCCCGTTACTCCCAGATAGGAGTCCCAGGCTGCCTCTTCCTTTATTTCTCTATTTTTTATCATCAGGAAAATAGGCATCAGTATATCAACATCATTGGCAGTTGCACCCAGAGCAGCCATTATCTCTGATCTGTCCGCAGTCATAGCATTCAGTTTCAGCTGTTCCACTATAGTTCTTTCGTCGATGACCCTATTCAGTGCCCTTTCATCTAGCTTTCTTTTGATGACTCTACCTCCCTGGTAGATCAGATAGAGTCCAGCGCCAACACCCACCACTATTGCCACAGGTGTCACTATACTCAGACCTAGCTCTGCAATCTCAGTAGCACTGAGGAGAAGGACTGGAGAACTGCTCTGCAGTGCCATATCGAGAAAGCCCTCGCCCATCCTATTGATTGTTAGTCCATCTCCCAGTAGGATTTGATCCTCTATGTATTTTCTATATCTCTCTCCATTAATTTTGATATTTTCCTCTGCCCTTCTGTTGAAAATATCAAAGGCATCAGAGTCCACCTCCATATTTGGATCTATCAGATACTGGGACTGTTTTCCATAGTTAATTTCAAATAACCTAGCTGCCTGCTGACCGAGTCTATTGGCAGTGTTCTCGTTATAGTGGTGTCTCTCTCTATCCTGGGATTCATGGTACAGGGCAGCGATCAGCTCTAGAGGATCATTTATTCTAGCAAAGTTGATGACTATGGTTCTACTATCTCCCTCATCATAGCAGAGGGCGGATGCCTCTCTGAAATCATTGATTATTTTAACATCGAGCTTCTTACCTTTGTTTTGTGCTATGCGCTCCAGAATATTCAGCAGAATAGATCTCTTCTCCCCGAGAGATTTATCCATGATGTTTTTGAGGTCCGGCACCCTATCAGCCAGAGAGGTTATTCCAAGACCCAGGGCTAGCTGTTCTCTGAGATGATCCAGAAGACCCAGAGTTATATCTCTCTCTGTGGCTGGCAGATTATTTTCCTGGAATTGCTTCTCCTCACTCTGTTCTCTGAAGCTATTGTAGATAGCTCTGGTGGCCGGATTGTTGTAGAGGGCTTCGGCCATTTTAAGGATGTTTTCTGGGACCCCTAGAAAATCATTTTTAATTTCCTCCCAGCTCTTTCCGAAAAAAGGAGGTTTTAGATTGATGCTGAAGTCTAGCTGAGATTCTATATAGTCTTCTCCTTCCAGATAGGTTTTGGTCCTATCTCTATTAATGTCTGTTTCTGGACCCGATAGTTTTGTCTCAGCTGTGATGGTGGGCTGGTTCAAAGATCCTTTCTTTTTATTTTTATGCCTATTTATTTGCAGAGGTATTCCATTGAGTGTTGGCCTATTGAAGCTAAATCCATAGTTCGCCCCTGCACTCACAGAAAGACCATTTGTTCCGGAGTAAAATTTATTTTCGGTGCTCCTGTAGGTTATGTTTTTTACACTCATGTTTTTCACATCTATGACCGATCTGCCTATCATATTTAGATGGTCAACTATTATGTTTTCCCTGGCACAAGTTTTTTCTCCGTCCTCATCCTCATATTCCCCCTCCCCATTTTCGCCATTGGCATTTGGTAGAGTGGTCTCTCTGTGGTAGATGCCACTTTCCTCATCATCTTCCGCGTAGGAGAAATCTTCCTTTGGGTCATAGCTACCTTCGAAGAATATCTGAGGATTAATGAGAGGGTTTATATTTGCAGAGAAGCCGCCAGAGAGAGTCCTGGAGTCAGATCGATGTTCTTTGTATTTATTGCTACTCCGGGAGGCTATGTTTATTGTCTTAGCTTTTATTGTGCTGTCTTTATCTAGATAGATTTTTCCTCCCAGAAGGTCGATCTGCTCTAGCACTATATTTGAGAGAGCAAGATTTAGAATTGACTGTTTCTGGACTGTGTTCCTTATATAGAAATTTTCATACTTTTTCTCTACATTGTGGGATCCATCTATTTTAAAGCCCAATAGACCTAAATTTGTGGCTAGTTCTGTTGCGGCGATTCCCAGAGGGGCGCCCATGCCGATAAGAGCCTCGGAAAAATCTGAAATTAGCGTTACGAATCTCAGTTGAGCTTCCTGGACTGCCTCGTGGGATGCGGTGCCATTTTTTTCTCGCGTCTCCAATCTTTTTATTTCTTTATGAGCAGCAACCAGTTGCTCTCTTAGTTTGTTAAACTTGCTTGCACTTTTTACAGCATCTATGAAAACGTGGCCTATGCCTAGAGTATCAGTTGTGGTTGTTTCTTTGTTTTCTACATCTGCATAGTGTTTTTCTTCGGCACTCTCTAGTATGATAATGTTTAGAAGCCCCTTATCTGCTTCTCTGAAAGATATTTCCGAACCAACGCCATGTATAGCGTTTGCATTCCCACTCAATTTGCCAAAATCCACCTGGGACCCTTTTACATTTTCATCTAGGGATTTTTCGATCTTTTCCTCTGTTTTTTCTATAGTTTGGACACCAATGATGTATCCTTTTTTAAAAAATAAAAATTTATTTTCTTCACTTCGAATCGGCGTATTTTTGATGTAGTTGTAGACACTATCCTTAGCACTAGTGATAAGGAGTGTTTTGACATCTAAAACTGTGCCATCGGTTACCACTAAATCTACCCCATTAAATTCTACGGTTTCGCCGGGAGATTTTAGTTCCAGATTTTTAGCTCTTATCGTTGTTAGAAGATTATAGACGCTTTCTGTTCTGGATTCCGAGCGGGAATTTGCGGTCTGTTGTGTATTTTCAATTTTTTCTGCTCCAACTTTTATACTTCCTGCAACCAATTTGAGTGTCCCTTTGGTATATATCTGAGAGCCCTCAATGTCCAAATATTGGGCCTTCAACACTAATTTTTTATATTCCAGTTCTTGGATTTTATCGAGCAGGTTGGTTTTTGAATTTTTGTCGTAAAAGCCCAGGCCGCCGTTCTTTGTATTATCCGCCCTAGCGTTCGTTGCTTTAATTTTGAGGCCCTGATTTGCATAGCTCGAGTCGACTCCATCGGGAACCTCTGAAACGGCACCAGAGTCATCGGCAAAATAATTTAGCTGTAGAAAACCGGACGGCGCCGTTATTTCGCTGAAGTTGAAAATATAATAGTTAGGTCGGTGTATTTCTCGTCTATAGACTAGGGGGTTAACCTCAAGGACATTTGCCTCTACATAGGCTCCGGGTTTTCCAAAGATTATTTGGCCCCCTAGCATTTTTATATCTTTACTGGCCCGCAGAATAGGCATGCCCGACATTGCAAAAACATATCCTCGGATATCGGCGTATGCCATTTCCATCTGCAGCCAATTTTTCGCGCCCACCATACTCTCTACCCTTCCAGTGGCTGTATATTTTACTGGCACTTCTCTTCTGTGATCTAGATAGAAATTTCCGGTTAGTTTGGCGATAATATTAGTTCCAAATATTATGGCTGGACTGTTGCTGTAGATAATTTCTCCCTTGGATAATTCGGTCGTTCTCTCGACCTGCTCTGAATAGCGGCATTTTTTATTCCAATGGAGATTTGGATTCATCCAGGCTACAGCTATAAAGCCGGCAGCAGAAAAAAAGTTTCTATTTTCGCCCCTTCTGCAGCTCTCCTCTGTCCATGTCCTGCACACATTGAAAGTTCTGTCGACAAAAAAGTAATTTCTTTCATTGACTAGATTATGGGCTCTAATTTCAATAAGCCCGTTTTCGCTCAGAATATGGCTACCGCGATTGTATATATCACCTGTAATATTTAGAGTGAGTTTGTCCCGGGTTATAATTTTAGAGGGAGTTGAATACTTATCTGATTTTATCTCTTCCCATGATTCGATCACTGAACTTTCCCTTCTAGGAGCGTCGCGGGGCTGGGAAACTTTGCTGTAGAGTGCTCCAGTTTGGAGGTACAGGTCCGAGTTGTTTAGGTCTCCGTTTTTTATAGTTATTTTCAATGAGCCATTGGAACTGATGAGAGAAGCACCCTCATTTTTCAAATTTCCTCTATTCAGCAGCAGGGTCATGGTTCCATCTCTATTCTGGAGACTTAGAATTGACTCATTCTGGAGAAGAACAGAGCCATCTGTTTTTAAATGCATAGATTTTTGACCCAGGATGCTGGCTGAGTTCATAGTTAACTCAGCTGATGAAATTGACGCCTCTGCGGCAGAGATGGTCGATTTATTCCCCAGACCAATTCCACCGTTGCTGTTCAGTGAAAGTTTGTCATTAACAATTAGGGTGGAATTATTCTTTATAGATAGACCCCCAGGTAAAATGAGGTCAGCGGTGTTTTTGGAGCGCACTAGGGTGCCCGTATCCATAGAAAATAGCTTGGCACTCTGCTTCTCTCCCGTTATTGTTAATTTGTCACCAATGACGATAGAGGAGTTATCGTGTATCTTTAGAGATGTTGCATAGGAAATGTTCAGAACATTGGAAAAGATGTTGGCAGCGCTCAGATCTAGGAGGCCTCTCTGGAGGGGTGTGGTTCTTTCATAGAGACCGGAAATCCTCCGGCATAGTTGCCCATCTGCTGCACTAATGTTCACCTGACAGTTGCGTAGAAATATAGTTCCGAAGATTTCTAAATTATCTCCGAAGATATTAAGTCCATAGAGGTCTTCGGCCACCAGGGAATTTCTAATGGTTAATCGGCCACTGTCATATTTTGAGCCAATGTCTCCTAGGGTCTGGGGGCCACCATTGGCAAAGGCCTGTTCTAGACTAAGACTACCACCGGCTATCAGAGTTATTCTATTGATTTCAAAAATATTTAACAGTTCTAGATTTTGTTTTTTGGCAATGAAAATTAACTCTTCGCTTCCACCTAGCAGCTCGATCTGACCAAAAATATCTAGTTGTCCGGAAGATTTTTGTGGGAGCTGGAACACTATGATATTGGCGGCCTGGCCCTCCTCTAGCCGTGGATTGCCATTAATTTCCGTGTTCCAGATATCTACGGTTCTCTTTGGAGAGTTGTTAATAATTAACTTTCTGTTTTTCTTTTCATCCTGGTTCAGTGGGTTTTTATTTTTGGTATTTTTTGACTCCTCTAAAACATTATAGCTTATACCCGCCGCATTTGGGGGAGCGATGTTTATCAGATATGTATTTTCGGATATTTTTTCTATATTGTCCAAGCCATCGTCTAGAGGCACAGCCTGTGCTCCGACCAATGGAATAAAAAATAGATTTTCAAAAATGAGGCTGAAACAGAGCAAAAATGTTAGTACTCTTTTGCCTTTTCTCAGATAACTGACAATATTCCCTAAACTATTATTCGTATTATTTGGCCTTAATTTTAGCATAAACATTCCTTAGAAATCTACTAAATTTACTATTAGATAGTCCGATTATGCGACCTAAAATTAGATTGTCAACGAAATGTTTGAAGTTTCACGGGGGTCCAACCGAATGTGGACTAATTGTTTTAATTATTCCTCCAACATTCTCCAGTGTAATTAATTACGGCGGTCTATTGATTTCAATCTAATTGTCTATAGATTTCTGCTAATATATGTAGTTTTAACTTATATTCTATGTCCGAAAAATGTGTTCTCGACAGTTCCATACTCAAACAATACGACATTAGAGGTATCGTTGGTAAAACACTCAGCGAACGTGATTCCTACTTTATTGGCAGAAGCTATGGGACCCTCGTCAAAAGAAAATACGGCCGGAAGAGCTGTGTTGTGGGCCATGATGGAAGACATAGTTCTGAGAGTTGCAATAGAAATCTTGTGGAGGGACTTCTGAAGACCGGTCTGGATGTCATTGATATCGGACTAGCGCCAACTCCAATGGTTTACTTTGCTGTGCGATTTCTAAAGGCAGATGCTGGGATTATTGTCACGGCATCCCATAATCCTTCGGAATATAATGGATTCAAGATGCTATTGGATAGCGGGCCCATATGGGACAAGGATATTAGAGAATTAGGGGTATATTCTGCCGCAGGAGATTTTGAGTCCGGGAAGGGTTCAGTCACGACTCGTGACGTAAAACAGGATTATCTGGAGTTTATATTCGGGATACTAGATAAAAGTGTCAGCGATGAATTGAAAATCGCCTGGGACTGCAGCAATGGAGTTATGGCCAGTATAATTGAAGACGTTACCGAGCGAATTCCCGGTAAACATTTTGTGGTGTGCGGCACTCTGGATGGCAGCTTCCCTAATCATAGTCCAGATCCCTCGGTGGAAAAAAATATGAGGATGCTGAGAGAGGAGGTTCTAAAAAATAATTGTGATTTCGGTATTGGTTTTGACGGAGATGGCGATAGAATTGGAACACTGGATGATGAGGGAACCTTTATATACGGAGATCAACTGCTTGCCATATTGGCCAGAGATTTTCTAAAGCATAATCCCGGTGAAAAGGTTATGTCGGAGGTCAAGGCAAGCAAGGTGCTCTATGACGACATAGCCAAACATGGCGGCATTCCATTTATGTGGTCAGCTGGACATTCTACGCAGAAGACAAAAATGAAATCTGACAATATAAAGTTAGCTGGTGAAACCAGTGGTCATATATTTTATGGTGAAAATTATAATTATGATGACGCCCTCTATGCCTCCATAAAGCTGATAAATTTTCTTTCTCTAAATAATCTAAAATTATCGGAAATTATGAAAAGTTTACCAAAAACCTATTCCACCCGAGAAATTAGGGTTTTTGCGGGAGATATCAGAAAATTCGAAGTTGTAGGGGAAATTATTGGGAGAATGCGCCAGGCCGCTAGGAAATTCATCGATGTTGACGGCATAAGGGTAGATAGGGAAGATGGCTGGTGGCTGGCCCGAGCCTCTAACACCTTGCCTGAAATAACAACGAGATGTGAGGCTCTAACTAGAGAGGGTCTCGAATCCTGTAAAAGAGAACTTAGAGAACAACTCAGTGGAAGCGGTCTAGACATAGATTTTGAAGAATAGAGTCGATCTAGGCTAGCCATACAGGGCGCTAGGCGTCTATTCTGCTATATATTTATAGATTTTTATTAAAATAAATACAGAGCCAATATGAATTGGACCCATATAGTGTCAGACGCCTAGCCTACTATATATTTATAAAATATATCTGGCATGCCTATAATAAAAATAAAATTATTCTCTAAACAAACAGACCAGCTGGAAATGTAATTTTTTTTAAAAAAAATTTACTTACCTCTTCGCATAAAAAAATTACTCCCCCTTAGCATAAATATTGAAGGGGTGATAACTGCCTATTCAGTTCAGTGGTTTCTACTCCAGTTACGATGGGAAAATTAAATTTATCTATGTAATTTATTTATATAATTTTTTTTTAAAAAAAAATTTAACTTACCCCCTTGCATTAATGTTTTTTTATGGTATAATAATATTATGCATTATCAGTTAACACTGATATTTATAGGTTCCTCCCTAGATGTGGGGGAAACAGGGTAATTGTTTATTAATAATAAAAAAAGGTTTTTTATGAAAATAATAGGAAGAAAAAATTTAATTCTATCGACTATAGCTATTATTGCTACCCTATACACTGGAATTAGTAGAGTGCAGGCGGGAAGTTTTGTTGCTCTAGACTCCTACGAGCCCCATTTAGATTTAAATGACCAGGCCTTTGAGGAGGATTCTGAAGAGTCATTATTATTCATCGAGGAAGCTCCAGCATTAGTTGCTAAGGAAGTATCAGAATCAACTACTAAGGAAGCATCAGAATCAACTGCCGAGGAAATAAAATCTTCCTCAACCTCCAAGAAGGGAGAACATTGCAGGGGAGGACATTGCTCCCACAAACACGGCCATCATGGTCATAGACACGGCGGTCACGGTCATCATAGCCACAGACACGGCCACAGACACGGCCACAAACATGAACATGAAAATAATCACGAAAATGGTCACGATCATGAACATGAGCACGGTCATCATAGCCACAGACACGGCCATAAACATGATCACAAAAGTGAACATGAAAATAATCACGAAAATGATCACGATCATAAACATGAGCACGGTCATCATAGCCACAGACACGGCCACAAACATGAACATGAAAATAATCACGAAAATGATCATAAACATGAGCATGAGCATGAACATAAACATGGTCACAGACACGGCCATGGTCATGGCTCTAGACACTAATTTTAACTAGGGATCTATCCAAAAAGTCTAGCCTAGACAGGAATCTACACCTATGGTTACAATGGCATTGTAACCATAGGTTTTTATTAGGGGCCAATAACTGCCTATTCAGTTCAGTAGTTTCTACCCCGGTTACGATGGGGAGATTCAATTAAATTCATTTCCAACTAGAGAATATATTGATTTAATAAAATTTGGCCTATAATTCTTTTAATTCATATATTTATTAATATAGTGTTGAATCTTGGAAAATTTTTTTCCTCTATGGCTGGGAATATCACCGGCTCTAAATACAGTCGCCGCTTTATTTCTATGGTCATTTCTCTGCTGATTTCTTCGACAGTTTTTTCTCTGGGGCGAAAAATCAATAAAAATGTAAACTCTAGAGAAAAAAATTTTGCTGACAGTTCTGTCCATGTTTTTACCCAAAAACTCTGTCCCCATTGCCGCGATTTCAGGAAATTTTTGGAGGAAAACAATTTGTACAGTGACTATGATATAAAACTCTACGATCTAGAGGAGAGAAGGAATTTAGATTTGCTTCTGAGATACGCAAAACGGTATAATCTCTCCGTTGGCAATCTAGTTACTCCCATTATATTTTTTAAAGGCAATTATTTTATCGCGTTTGAGAGAGAAAATGGGGATGATAAAAAATTTCTAGAATTTCTAAAGACCACTGCTCTGATTCTTGAAAGAGAGGACGGGGCTAGCGCTAGAGAAGTAGCGCCGCTATCTCCCAGACTTTTTTTATCGGCCCTCAGCAGAAGTAATTTTGGATTCAAAAATATATACACATTTTTGTTCCTTTTTCTGATTATTTTCTGTTGTAATTTTGCTAAACGTACTCTGCTAGTCTGCAGCTATTTTTGTTTCTATGGTTTGACGGATTTTTTGTTCCTGACAGGTTTTCTAAGTATAGAATTATTGGGCAAATCTGTAAGAATTTTACTATTGTTTGTCGGGTATTTGCAAATATATAAATTCCTAAAAGGACTATCCGAAAATGATGAGATTGCTTCTGTCGGGCTAAATTCTGGAAAATATGATCTGAGTGGTCCAGTGCCGAATACCACTATTTTATATATAACCCTACTCACAGTGTTGGCCAGCTCTATAAAATTTCTAAATCCCGCTAGTAACCTGGGATTTTTTATATCGGCTCTAGGTGGTGCTGGCGCCCGGAAAGAATTCAGCTATGCTCTACTGTTCTCTGTATTTCATTCGTTCTCTAATGCTCTGGCTGTAGTTATATTTTGGAAAATAATTTGTAGGTATAAAAATTGTTTAATAAATTATTTGACTATTATTAATAACATATTATTGTCCATAACAGGAATACTAATCCTTTTTGTATAGGAAGTGGAAAAAAATATTTATTTAGAACCCGAGTCTATAGAAAATGTAAATGACTTAAAAGATAAAGCTATTTTGGATGAAAATGGGGCTAGAATAACCTTTTTGGGAGCAGCTAGAACGGTCACTGGTTCCAAATATCTAGTAGAGTTTGGAAATAAAAAAATTCTAGTGGATTGTGGTCTTTTCCAGGGATCGAAGGAAGACAGACGAAAAAATAGTGAGCCAACGCCCTTTGAGCCGAAGGATATTAGTGCTGTTATACTAACTCATGCCCATTTAGACCACAGTGGCTATGTGCCACTTCTAGTGAAAAATGGGTTTACGGGTAATGTTTACTGCACAAGGGCGTCCTACGAACTGAGCAAAATAATCCTGCCAGATTCCGGGCATCTTCAGGAGGAAGATGCAAAATTTCTCATAAAAAGAAATGTTACCGAAGCTGACGGCTGCCAGCCTCTGTACACAGAGGAGGATGCCATAGCGAGTCTCGAAAATTTTGAAGCTATTAATTTTGGCGAGGAGGTAAAACTCAGTGATGATATAAGTTTTAGAATAGAACATGCCGGTCATATACTGGGTGCTGGCATAGTAAATTTAAGACTTGGTGACAGAGTAATAGTATTTTCTGGTGATCTAGGCAGAACTGATGATGATGTGCTGTATAATCCATCTAATGTTGCTAGGGCTGACTATATTCTCTGTGAATCAACCTATGGGGGGAAAGTCCACGTAAACTCGGACCAAAAAGAAACTCTAGCTCAAATAATAAACAAAACCATTGCCAGGAATGGGAGCATAATAATTCCCGCATTCGCCGTGGGCAGAACACAGCTTATTCTCTACTATATATATCAACTTAAAAAACAGCAGAAAATACCCCAAATCCCAATATTTGTGGATAGTCCTATGTCTATAAAGGTCACTAATTTGATGGATGATTTTGCCGATGAACACAAGCTCAGCAGAAGTGAATGTTTTGGGATATTTAGGGATACAAAATTTACCACTACGGTTGAACAGTCTAAAAGAATATTCGAACATACAGCATCGTCGGTGATAATATCTGCCAGTGGGATGGCGACTGGAGGCAGAATTTTACACCATCTGGCACACTATGCACCGGACAGTAAAAATACCATAGTTCTGGTTGGTTTTCAGGCCTGTGGCACTCGGGGACGATATTTGCAGGAGGGTAAAAAGGAGCTTAGAATTCACGGACGAAATATTTCTGTGGCTGCTGAGATTGTAACTCTAGATAATATGTCGGCCCATGCTGACAGTAATGAAATTATGTCCTGGCTGAGTGGTTTTGGGAATAGACCAAATAAATTATTTTTGGTCCATGGGGAAGAGGAATCTAGCGTGGCTTTAGCTGATATTGTTAG
>JAIRXW010000005.1 GCA_031268035.1 Rickettsiales bacterium | reverse complement strand
GTTCGGGCTAGCCACCAGCCATCTGAATAGATGGCAGCCATTACTGCCCAAAAACCTATGGATGCATTACCAACGCAGCCATAGGTACAGATTCCTGCCGGCTATTGTTCTCTATTCTTAAATAATCCTAATTTCTCGCCAAAATCCTCATAGCCTCTTCTCTGGACCAGACGGGAGAAAGACGGCGGAAATTTAGAGCAAATTTTTAAGCCCAGAAAGAATTTTCTATTTTTTCCCCCCGTTCTTTCCGCCCCTGAATCCTTTAAATTTTGCCCCTATGTAGTGGAAAGCCTTTTTCAGGAGACCCAGCAGGAACATGTTAAGTTTTTCCAGCAGACCTATAAATTTATCTCCAAAATAGACAAAGTCTTTGTCAGTTGTGTTCCCCTGGGGTATACCATATTTATCAATTTCAATAACTCTAGTGCCAGACAGTATATCACTAAATATCAACCTGTTGGTTAGATAGTAGACACCATACCAAAAAACTGCAAAAAAACATAGAATTGTCCCAATGATATAAAGGTGTTCAGCCAAATTAGTTAGTTTCACCATCGCAGTTATCTGCCAATTATTTTCTGGTGCGTAGAGCTGAAAATTCAAAAAATGTAGACCAAAAGACACCAGAAACAAAACTGTATTAGTTAAAGGCAATGGAACAAGAATAGATCTAGCTAATAATTTTAAAATTCCAGGTTTTTTACCATTATCTTTTCTATCCACTACTCTCAGAGACATTATTCTCTGCCCCAGAGTTGCTTCGTTGAGAAAAACAGTGCTGAGAAAAGTGTAAATTACACCACTAAAAGAAATTATTAGTAAAGCTGTAAAAATATAGTTAAATATTCTACTATTGTTTACAATATATCTAAGATGATAGTCTTTTATTTCAACTATACTTACCTTTCCAAACAGTTCCACGAAATTATTCCAAAACTCCTGGAGCTGAATAATTTTTGGTCTAGATAGAATCAGCAGTTGTATTAGCAACGTTTTTATAAAATTTACAAAAAACACATCTAAAACGAAGCTAATTATCCTTTTATACCCCCTGGCATTGCAATTTGTTTCTTTCATTGAGAATGTCTTTAAAAATTAATAATACCGCGCCCCCGGTTAAATTTGTTAGTAATTTCAATTTTTTTCATACTCTTTTCTCCATGACTTTCTCGTAGCATTCTATTATATCCTTCTCAGCTATATTATCGTAGTTTTCTATAGATATACCACATTCATAATTATTCTTAACTTCCCTGACATCCTCCTTGAATCTCCTTAGAGTTTTTATTTTTCCATCAAATATAACTATACCATTTCTTATGAGGTGAATGTTGGAGTTTTTATGAATTTCGCCATCGATGACAAAACAACCGGCTATCTTTCCAGCCATAGTGACCTTTATAATCTTTCTTATTTCGGCCTGGCCTATTATTTTTTCTCTCTCTATAGGCTCCAAAAGTCCCGTCATCATAGACCTAATGTCATTAACAATATCATATATTATGGAATAGTATTTTATTTTGATATTTTTTTCATGGGCCATGTCCTTCAGAGCGACGCTGGCTCTGACATTAAAAGCCACTATGATAGCATTGGACATCAGCGCTAGGTTTATGTCCGATTCAGTTATAGATCCTACGGCGGAATGCACTATTTCCACACCAATCTCGCCGGTTTCAAGCTTCATAAGACTTCCGGCGATAGCTTCGGTAGAGCCACTAACATCAGTTTTAAGTATAACGGATAGCTGCTTTCTGTTACCGTCCTTAAACTGACTTAGAATATTTTCCATTGTACCTGAAGTTCTCCTGGAGTTTTTAGTCTCCCGCTCCTTTCTTTCTCGGTAGGAAATTATATCTCTAGCCTCCTTTTCCGTTGAGACAACATTGAACATCATGCCAGCGCTAGGGGCGCCATTTAATCCCAGAATTTCAATGGCCATAGAAGGACCAGCGTTTTCCAGGATCTTTTTTTTGTCATCAACCATCTTTCTAATTTTTCCATAGTTTGTGCCCGCCAGCACTATATCCCCAACGTTCAGCGTGCCCCTCTGCACCAGTAGAGTCGTGAGAGCCCCTCGCTGGGCGTCCATTTTACTTTCTATGACAGTCCCGCTGGCCTCACAGTCAATGGTTGCCTTTAGATCCAGAAGTTCAGCCTGGAACAGGATCGCCTCCATAAGTTTATCGAGATTAGTTTTGTTTTTCGCAGATACATCAATAAAAATTACATTACCACCAAATTCTGTGGATATAATGCCATACTGGAGTAAATCCTGTTTAATTTTATCAGAATTAGCTCCCACCCTATCTATTTTATTAATTGCCACTATCATCGGAACTTTTGCGGCCTTTGTATGGCTTATGGCCTCTATGGTTTGATCCTTAATGCCGTCATCGGCCGCTACCACTAGAATAACTATATCGGTTATATTGGCTCCTCTGATTCTCATTTCTGTAAACGCCTCGTGGCCGGGGGTGTCAATAAATGTGATGAATTTATCTTTAGTCAGGTTTACCCTGGAAGCTCCTATATGCTGCGTTATCCCCCCAGATTCACTTTCCACTATATTTGTCGTTCTCAGTGCGTCCAGCAGAGATGTTTTTCCATGGTCAACATGCCCCATCACCGTAACGATAGGATTTCTTGTTATAATTTTAGTGCCCCCACCCCCACTCAGAATATTTTCGACATCAGAATCGGACACTCTAT
This sequence comes from Rickettsiales bacterium, assembly GCA_031268035.1. GTDB lineage: Bacteria > Pseudomonadota > Alphaproteobacteria > Rickettsiales > UBA1997 > CALXRO01. The sequence continues at coordinate 3,166 of JAIRXW010000005.1, read as the reverse complement.
TAGGCGCGTGGCCAAATTCCATAACTATAAGTTCGGCTGTATCGGCATCTATGGTCTGATTGACCGTTGCCTTGACACCCATGGTGAGCAATTTTTTAATTATACTCGATTTTTTCTCATTCATTCTATCGGCGAGATCCGAAACCGATATGAAATCAGGAATATTGACACTCCTAAGCACCTTCTGCGGAGCATATTCGGTGCTAGCGGTATTTATTCTTTTTTTTCTTCTGAAATTCCCATATTTGTCGCGGTTATTTTTAGAATTCTCATCATCTTCTCTATTAAAAATGTAGGTATGAATATTTTTTGAGTACTTTTCCTGTTTATCTTTAGAAATTTTCTTATCCAATTTCTCCAGATTTCCCTCTTCAAAACTACCTTTGTTTGTCTTTGATCTGCTGTCATTTCTGACATTTTTTCTACTGCCGAAGGTTTCATTACTCTTTGGAGTAACTGTTGAGTTTAAATTTCTACTGTCATCGGCGATAAAGATTTTTAAATCCAATTTTCCTTCAGCACTAGAGGACCTACTGTCGCCGCTATTTCTATCGGCTGTATTTCTTCTATCGCCGCTATCCCCATCTGGATTATCCTCGGCGAATTTTTTTCTAGTTTCAGATTTTTTAGAGGCATCATATATATTTCTTTCCTCCCTGTGCCTAAAATCTCTGCCTCGCTGGTATCTTCCTCCGGGCCTATAGTCAAAAATTTTTGTTTTTGAGCCGCCTCTTGGGTTATCCCTAGATCCAGATCTGCGGGCGGATTTAGTCGCGTTTTTATTGGAATCACCCTTATTTTCTGGGGAAGAGGATATCCTGTCTGGAACTGGAACTATGGCCGCAGTCTCTCCGGCGTCCTCTCTGTTCTCCTCTACAGGGGACGGCAAAGCAATAACCTTTATCTCCTCTCCACTAGTGGCTTTAGATTCTCCGGAGACATTGGTCTTTTCCTTTGATTTCGCTTCGCCGGCAGTTTGACTTCGGCGCGAAAAACTTTGCTCGCTATTTCTGATCTGTGACTCTCTTAGAAATTTTTGTCTTTCCTCGAGAAGAGTCATGCCGCTACTAGAAATCTTTACGCTGCTGGCCTCTTCCCCCTTAGTTTTTCTAAAGCCCAGGGTTATTGTGCTTCTTTTTTCTCTCTGTTTCTGCATGTGCCCTAGTTTTTCTTAATAATTTCTCCTGGTAATTAAATTGCTCTAGTTTGATGTTTCATCGTCATCTTTCGAATTACCAGTAGTTTTCTCGATGTTTATAATCTTCCCATCATCTTCAGCGCCATCCCCACCGCTATTTTCATTTAGTTCGACGCTATCTGAAAAACCCTCAGGATTTTCTATGTATTCTTCCGCCCTATTCTTAATTTCCGCCGCTATATCCTCGTCGAAGCCTTCAATTTTTTTGAGTTTCTCGACACTTGCGTTAGCCAACTCCTCAATGGTTGAATATCCATAGGCTATCAACAGTTGCGCTATGACTCCCTCCACATCAAGAGCATTCACAAAAAGCGCCGTGGTATTATTAAATTCTGCCGATCTTTTTTCTTTTTCCTCCTCTTCGGTGAGGATATTAATTCTACCGCCGGCTATTCGGGAGGCTAGCTTTATATTTTGTCCTCCTCTCCCAATGGCCAAATTAAGTTGATCTTTCGATATCACCACCTCTATTAGACCAAGATTATCATTCACCACAACCTTATTTACTTTGGCCGGCGAAAGCAAATTGGCAACTAATTCTGCCCGGTCATCGGACCATTTTATCACATCAATTTTCTCTCCTCTCAGTTCGCTGGAAACGGCTTGTATTTTGCAGCCCCGGGGACCAACGCAAATTCCAACAACGTCTCCTATGCTGTCTCTAGGATGAACCACAACCTTGGCTTTGGAGCCAGGATCTCTGGCAACACCCCTAGTTTCTATGAGGCCATCATATATTTCCGTGATCTCCTGTCTCATCAGCTCCACTAGAAAATTGTTATCTATTCGAGAAAGAAACATTTGGTTGTCATTGCCCCTAACCACATCGGTTACGAAGGCCTTCAGTCTATCGCCAACTCTAAAATATTCTCCGGGAATTATGTTGTCCTTACTGAGAAGAGTTTCGTAGCCATCAACCTCGACAACAATATTCCTTTGGCCAGTTTTTTTAACGACACCACTGACTATCGTGCCAACTTTATTAATGAACTCATTGTATTCCTTTTCTTTTTCGGCCTCTTTTATTTTCCTAATTATTTCATTTTTAGCTATCTGCACAACAATTCTACTCATGTCCATCGGAGGCAATTCAATTCTTATGGGCTTACCAACCTCTATATTTTCCTGAAAAACAGCTCTGTTGCTTTTAACCCGAGCCACAGCGTCAGTTAAAGTAATTTGTACCTTACTGTCCACCCCCGCATGATTTTTATCGTCCACAACCTCCAGAACATTATAGAGTTTTATATCGCCCGTTTTTCGGTCTATGACGCAATCCACTGCTAGATTAGCTCCATACTTTTTTCTTGCTGCCAACTTCATTCCCTCTTCCATAGCAACCACAATGTCGCCAACGTCTATACCCTTGTCATTTGCAAGGCCCTCCATTACCAAGAGTAGCTCTCTGCTTCCTTTAACTACATCAGTCATAATTACCCCAATGCTGGAGTCCTAGTTGATTCAAAGTAATAAAATAAACTTTCTTGCCAGAAAAACAACACATTCTCCCCGTGGCCCCCAATAGGGGCACTAATCTAATCACAGCAAAAACTCCGGCACTAATTGTAAATGTAATTATAGTATAGATAGTAATAGGTGTCAAGTGGTATGTGGGAATTTTTACAGTCCAGAGGACAATGATATTCCTGCCCACTGGTGTCTCTACCATTTTTCTCTAGGCGGCTGAACCATAATGTTTATTTGGCAATTTCTGTGCGCCCAATACAATTGGTTGTACAGGTGAAAATTTCCTAATTTTTGGGGAACATAGAGCATATGTTACTAATTTAATTTCACTAATGTATAAACTCGGCACTGCTTAATATAATATACTACCCCGCCACTAAACCCCAATAGAATTTATCAAATAGTAGAAGAAGACTGTAATATAGCATTTCTAAAGTTTTACCGGTTCTTTTGGTTCTTCTATTAAATCTAGCTAGGTAATTTCTAATTCTTGAGTCTATG
>JAIRXW010000043.1 GCA_031268035.1 Rickettsiales bacterium | reverse complement strand
TCGGCTCCCTGTGGGATGTCGATATCGGCAGGTTTCTCTAGGGCATTCAGCGCTGGAATCGCTGGAATGGGTTCGGCTCTCTGTGGGATGTCGATACTGGCAGGTTTCTCTGGGGCATCATCGTTTTTCTCCTGAGTTCTGCTACGCAATGGCAAAACAGGATCATTGATTATGTTCTCCATCGCTGGAATGGGTTTAGACTCCTCTTCTAGTTCTTTTTCGTCCTTTTCTGAGGAGATTTTTCCCCCCCCATCTACTGCGGAAACACTTTCCTTTAATTCCTCCAGTTCAGCACCCATGTTCTTTTTGAAAGCGACAGACACTTTCTGTTCAGCCTCTTCCTCCGAAACAATGGAACTCTTAATATTTAGGTTTTTATTTTCCTCAACATTTCCCAAAAGTACAGAAAACAGAGCGACAAAAACCACTTTATACATATGTGCAACAAAACGTATTTTATCTAACATAAATAAACCTTCTTTATAAATTTATAATCATAATAATAATATAACCCGATGAAAATCGCCATATATTTGACCTACAGGGGTCTCTATGGGGATTTTTTGGGGCTGATCTAAGTTTAGGAGGAATGTTTAATGTAGTCAATGGCCTAAGATAAAAATAAAATCTGGGAAAAATACAAATATAAGTTTATAGAACGGTGACAAATTATTTTTTTAATTTTAGCTGGAGGAAACAAAAAATGTCCAATCTATATCAGCTGAAGTGGGTTGTAGATAAATTTTTAACAGTGCAACGGGCCCATTTAGTAGTTGAAAATATACTAATATGGTATATACTTTACTTTATTATCCATGATGCCAATATTCACAAATGTGGATCCAGAAAATAAAAGAATATTTAGTTAAATTAGTGGATTCACTGAAGAGTACATTTTCCACCATCAGGTCAAAATGGTCAAATCTCTACGGCAATAATCTTAGTCAGGCCATAGAATATTTTGATTTTGGTATGCCCTATGAATGCTATAGTAGACTGAAGATAATCCTAAAAATATGGCCGAACGATGAACGTGCCATATATCTTTTGGGGCTACTCTGCGTCTGTGTAGAAAATGACGAAGAGGCCATGAAATACTTGAGTAAATTGGATAGTCTTGGACGAGAGTCTGTACAAAAATTAGTTAGGGTTGTGCAGATGGGTAAATCTGGAATTATAGCAAAGAAATATTCAGAAAATCCCAATTTAGATGCGGTTGAATATGAAATTAGCAATATTGCTTCCTAGTTCCATAGTTTTTGCACTTTCTCTCCAGTTGGCAGGCTGTAGGACACCAAAATGGAAAAATGGTGTCATTGCTAGCCGCCAAAATACAGAGGCGCCAAAGGATGCTAAAGAGGACTCAGATATCTATGGGGATGATTTTTATGGGGAAGATGAGCTAGTCATCAGAGATCCTCTGGAGCGAATTAATAGACTTTCCTTCGCCCTTAACAGTTTTCTGCTGAAAAATGTCCTGGATCCCATTATTAACATATATAAATCCATAACAAACGAATTCCTAAGGGGCCTTGTTTCCAATCTAGGCAATAGGATAGGTGATCCAATGATATTTTTAAATTCTCTACTGCAGCTAGACCACAATAATGCTGGGAATACTTTGGCTGTTTTCGGTATAAATATGACCGTAGGTTTTTTTGGCCTATTTGATCCCGCCAAAACCCTGTTTGGCCTGGAGAGAGAGAATAAAAATCTAGGGCAGACATTGGCATTCTATGGGGTTGACGAGGGTTTTTATTTGGTATTGCCATTTTTTGGACCATCCACCCTCAGGGATGGGATTGGTCTAGCTAGCTCATTTTATGTAGATCCTCTGTCCTACAATTGTTTTTCGCTGGGTCGCAGCAGAGGAAAAAGTTTAACTCCAAACTATTTGATAGTTCCGAAATATTTTGCCCAATATATTGACATGATGGATGGAGCTGTTACACTGAACATTATATTTTTGCAGGGATCTCTAGATCCCTATGTGTTTGCCAGGTATGGTTATATGAACAGTAGGGGTCGAGTGGTTAGCGGAACAAAAAAATGAGGAAACCAAAAAATGTGGAAAAATAAATTTATACCTGTCCTTACGACGTTGATGCTGCTGTGTGTCGGCACCATGGCCAGCCCTCCTCCTCCGAAGAATCCGAAAGATTTTCTAAGGAAATTCTTTAGCGATTTGGTCCTCGTGGAAAGGATCAAAAATCCGAAGTTGAAAGAATCCAAATTTGTAGCTCTGATCAGTGCTAATGTGGATCTGGATTGGGTTGCTAACTTTATTCTGGGGAGGCACAGAAAAAATATAAGTCATCTCCAGAAAAAGGAATTTGTAGATCTCTATTCCAAATACCTGGCCAGCAGCTATAGACCCACTCTGTCAATATTCAAAGATAATAATTGTGAATTTTTAGCCGAGGAAAAACAAAAGGAGCATGTTTTTCTGGTTTACACCATTGTTCCATTCAACAACAAAAGAATAAAAACTAACTTTAGAATCATTGAAAAAGATGGAACCTACACCATAGTTGACCTGGTAATCGAGGGAATAAGTTTTATCTCCGCCAAAAGGACGGATCTAAATTCAATAATAACCTCCAGAGGATTCGATGGATTTATGGAAGATCTAAGGAAGGTCTATGCTCACAAATAGAGAAATATGTCTGGACTCTGAGACAACTGGTCTCGACCCCTACAGCGGCGACAGACTCATAGAAATAGGCTGTGTCGAGCTGATGGACGGCAAAAAAACCGGAGAGTATTTTCATCGGCTTGTTAATCCCGGCAGAGAGGTGCCCGAGGAAGCTGTCAGTGTACACGGAATAACCACCGAGCAACTGCTGGATAAGCCGAAATTCTTTGAAATCGTCGATGAACTGCTGGAATTTCTAAAGGATTCTCCATTGATTGTCCATAATTCGAGTTTTGATTTAAAATTTCTAAACTTTGAGCTCGAGGCCATTGGCCACGCTAGAATTCAAAATCAAATCATAGATTCTCTTATGCTAGCTAAAAATAAATTTCCCGGCCAAAAAAATAACCTGGATAGTCTATGCAAACGCTACAACATAGACAATTCTAAACGGACATTCCATGGAGCTCTGTTGGACGCAGAATTACTGGCCGATGTTTACAGAGAACTGAATGGCGGCACCCAGAAGAGTTTTTCAGACTATGGGGAAAAGATTTTTAATTCTGGTCCAATGGATATTGATGAACTCATACGAAAAATCAGAAAAAAAGAAATTCTACCCAGCAGGAATTTTAGAGTGAGCGCCGAGGATCAAAAAAAACACGATGAATTTATGGAAACCTATGTACTAAAGACAAAGAAAAAAACATGAGAGAAATATGCTTTTACTCTGTGGGAGAGAATATGAATATATTTCTCCACAATTTTCTTGATCAGCTTGTCTATAGAAATGGAAAAAAAGTTCTACTCTATTCCAATTCCGGAGAAAAGCTAAAAAATTTGGATAAATCTCTCTGGGATGGCTGTGATGGAGCAGATTTTCTCTGCCATTCCATCTACGAAGCCAATAATAATTATAACAAATACGAAAAAATCCTTCTCTCCAGCGAATTTGTTAATTTCAACGAAGCTGATTATCTTATTATGAGTGATTTTGTCGATCGGGGGGAATTTTTAGATAGTTTTGATAAGGGTTTTTATCTCTACAGTAATTTGAACGGAGCGAGCACGGACAAAGCTACAAAAAATTGGGAAAAATATCGTGAATTCGGCTACAACATTGTAGTCTATGCGAGAGACATTGACTTTTGTTGGAAAATTGCGAACGGCATCCAATAGTAGTGACTATTAGATAAAAAACAGATTGGTCATCAGATAGTTCGATATTAGTATCGATGTTGATGCTCCGATGACAGCATCTATGGTGGCCCTGCCCACGCCTTCGGCACCCCCTTTGGAATTGTAGCCACTATAGCAGCCAAAAATCGCTATGATAAAACCAAAGACAACGGACTTTATAAGCCCAGAATAAATATCCTCAAATTTCAGGAAATTGACTGTGCTGTTTATGTATCTCACCGGGTCGAATCCGAGATTGAGAACACTTGCCATCATCCCGCCAAAAATACCCACAACATCAGCTATAAGAACAAGAAATGGCATTGAAACTGTTGAAGTTAGAATTCTCGGTAGAATGAGATATCTATAGGGGCATGTCGAGAGAGTATAGAGTGCGTCTATCTGGTCAGTGACCCGCATGGTGCCTAGACTCGCCGCTATGGAGGAGCTGACTCTTCCGGCCACCATGAGACCAACTAGTATTGGGGCCAATTCTCTGGTGACTGCCAGCACAACGAGGGCCGGCACTGTTGTTTCGGCCGATAGTGCGCCGCTGCCACTGTAGGACTGTAGGGCCATCACTCCCCCTGTGAACAGGGCTGTCATGGCCACAACTGGAATGGAAAAGAAACCTATTTCTAAAAATTGATCTAGAATATTTTTTAGATACCATTTTCCAGTGAAAATGGTTCCTAGAGATTTAAATACAAAAGTTGTGAATTTTCCCACTCTGTAAGCTAGGTTCGATGTATAGTCGATAACCGCCCGTCCAATTTTCTGTACAAACAACATTTTCGCACCCTCTGTTTCGCGAATAATATGAAACATTTTCTAATAATCAAGAATACCCACACTCCAGATAGGGGTCTCCACAGTCCAGGGACTGTTGTTCCACCCATTCTAAAACACCTCCCAGCAGACACAGCAACATCTGGCCAGATTGGGCCTCAGCTGCTAATCATTGATATCATCTAGACCATCTTCTCTGGTTTATTTTTTTTCCCTTCTCGTTTTTTTTCCACCGGTTCACTGGTATTTTCTAGCCATTGCTCTAGCATTTCATGGAAGAACCCAAAATTAGCCTTGACCTGTCTAAAGGTACAGCTGGCAGTTCTGAATGTCAATGATTGATGGGCCAGGCCCATAGTAAATCAAAGCGCTTGACAACACAATTATTTGTATATATAATCGGTTCAGGTGGATTGATTAGATTAGGAGGTGACTATGTT